>CAYXVT010000021.1:1104-10590 GCA_964468105.1 Uncultured Candidatus Berkiella sp.
GATTTGCTAGATCAGATTGAGCCGCAGGCAAATGCTCGTGATAATTGGTTATCTTTTTGCTCGTCGCAGCTTGACGGTCATATAGGCCGCTCTCAATTTGCATTTCCATAATCGAGCGAGACCAGCCATTTTCGATAACTTGGTGTACATACCATTCACGCTTAGCCTCATCTTTTACCATTTGCATAAGCCGAGTTATATGCCCCCACGGCAATTGCGACACAGCTTGTGTCGTAATTGCTTCTCTCGAATAAAGAACCGCAAACTGCTTCATTCTTTGTAGGTTTCGAACAGAAAGCCCCTGCATTTCAGGAAATGCTTGTCGCATATCATGTGATAATTGTTCGAGAAAATGGTCTCCCCATTTATGGGTTTTTTGTTTCTCAACTAAGTCATTCCCTAGCTCCCAATAAAAAACAACAAGCTCAATATTGGCAGCAAGAGCAGCTCGCATTTGAGCTGACTTCAAACGATTTTTAATATCGAATAAAAAATGTTTATAGTGTTCATCGAGCAACAATAATTCGTTACGTTTTTTAATTGCTGTTTTCATGAATGAACAACACTCCATGTCTGCAGAATTCTTAAATGATAAAAAAAGAAGGATTGAGAAATGTTAATGTAGTTTGATTTTTGTGTCAATTATCAAAAAAATAAATCCCTTTACAAAAAAACAAGTCTCATCACAGATACTGAATTCTCAATCTCAACCCGAAAAGATCGAATATCGTCCCACTCGCGGAGCCAATTTAATTAAGAACACTTATATGGTGTTATTTATTTACCAAGTCTGCTAAAAAACTTTTGTTAGCCGAATATGCAATCTATTACACTTTTCAAACTATTACTTTTCTCGCAAAGATGGATTATTTTTATTACATCTAATGCTTCATTTGATGATACGGGAAGAGACTTCCCTTCTATTATTGCCTCATACAGTTGTTCAAAAAAAACGATATAACTACCTTTGAAGGAAGGAATTACCTTTGTTCCTTGTGCTGTGGTCAATTGCCCATAATACATAGATTGTTCTTGACCAAAATTTATATCCAGAGGATTATCTTTATTGATTAATGCGCTTTCTTGAGGATCTTGACCAAACTTAATAAAAGATCCCTTTGAACCATGTATTTCATATTTTGGTCCCAGAGAATGACATAGTGAACTGGAAGACAATTTTACACACAACCCATTATTGTAGCCAAATTGCAGGTCAAAATAATCTATAGCTTTTGAGCCTTCACGTTGCTTCAATAGATTTGCATAAATGGTAATAGGATATCCAAAAAGAACTAATGCTTGATCTATCAGATGAGCGCCAAGATCCCACAAAATTCCAGAACCCGCAGACTCTGACTCTTTCCACCGAGAAGCTTTTACTTCTGGGCGAAAACGATCATATCGATTGATAAAGAGAGAGATGTTACCTAATTGTCCTTGTTCAATAAAATTTTTTACTGTCAAAAAATCGCTATCAAAACGTCGATTATGATAAACAGTTAATTTTTTATCTTTATTTCTAGCAAGCTCAATAAGTTCTTTCCCATCCATTGGATCTAAAACAAAGGGTTTCTCAATTAGAACATGTTTATCATGCATCAATGCAGCTTTGGCAATATTGTAATGCTCACTATTGGGCGCCGTGATAATGATTAAATCGAGCTCTTTATTTTCTAAACAATCGGAAATTGCTTGTTTGGGGATAACCGTAGCATCTGGAATGCTCTCTTTAACTAAACTTGGATTATCTGAGACAACTTGAGTCACTTGAAACTGAGAAAGCGCATTCAAAAAAGGGGCATGAAACTTTGCCCCTGAAAAACCAAATCCAATTAGCCCAGTTTTAATAATTTTATTCATGAATTTTCTATGTCAGCTGTTCAATATGGACACTATTTTACCACAACATAATAATTCTTGAACTACTTAGAGGCTAGTTAAACAATCGTTATTCAACTGCGCTAAGAGCTTTTATTTGACTAGCTTCTTCAATAATTTTAGGCACATCTAAGCGACGATAATCTGAAGTCACTTCTAGAGTATGAGCAACAGCCGTAGGTGTTAAATGAAGATAATTACCATCAATCTCATCAATTAAAGAGAGATCATCAAGGTAATCTTCTATCACTAGATTATCATCGCAATGCTGTAGATACATTCCAGCACACAGTGTTTGTTTTGCTTTAGCAACCGCTTGCGCTTTATCATCACAAACATAAAAATTCACTTCATGAATTTCCCCAAAAAAACCTGGTTTGTAAGCACCAAAATTAACAAAAAATAATTTTTTTTCCTGACTAGCGGGTTTGTGATTTTTTAGCGAGATCTCATATCCATCAATTTATTTTAATTCAACCGATGAATCTACGTGTAAGCGTTTATGATGGCCAAACCATTTATGGACTAATCGTGGATAAGTTTCCTCTAAAGAATTACCAACGATGAAAACCACATCATGCAATTCAATATGACATCCTGTTGCTCTTCCGCCCAATAACACAGCAAATAACTTTAACATTTTTTCCCTCTTTGGTAATTTTCATATGTAGCTGGACCCGCAACAGAGCGCACAAGTTTCCATGCCTTTAACATTTCTTCACGCTTAGCATTCTTATTTGCATTATAAAAATCTCTTTGAAATTGATTAAATTGAAACTGCTTAGCGATAGGTGGTTTTTGCGTTGTTTGTTTTATATCACTTTCATTAGCTAACCACCCTGCAACCAAATGACCATAAGTTAAACTTCCATCAAGATCTGGCGTTTTGATAAATTGTCGCAAATAATCATTAAATTTAAAGTGTTGCCCGATTTCTCGAATAAAAAATTCTCTCGTCTTAGCATCGCATTTGAAGTTCACTACTTTAGTCGATGAAGTAATAATTTCTTGACTATCAAATTTATACTTTCTCTTTTTATTGACTACTTTATCAATCTTTCCGGTTCGTAAAAAATTTTCTATGCGGGTTGATAATTCCAATTTCCCTCCTGCTGAGGGTAATTTATGATTAGTGCAAAAATGAACCAGCTCTTTTTTTTCCCAATAATATTCTTTGAAAACCTCTGGGGGCAGTTCTTTGGTTAATAATGGCTTTACCGTATTCATGAAGTTTTACCATAAACCTGATAAAAGTAAGGTAAGCGTGATTCTACTTGAAAAAACTTTTCCAAATTACTTAATGTTTTAAAGTTTGTAATGCCGTAAGGCTTATATTTTTCTTTTTGCCCCTGCCTTGTCATCCCTTCTCCTGAATAATCAATTTCATTCCATTCGCGACCTATAATGTGAGAAGTATTCTCATCAAAATCTGACACTTTTTGAATATGATATTGAGTAGGCATTTTTTGCATGAAAGCGGCTATTTTTTCTGCTTCAGTCTTATCTATACCTCTCGTTGCTATTGCAAAAAGTAACTCAGTCGTAGTTTTTGGCAACGTTTTTTGCAACGCTTGCAGCCCTACTAATTCATTGGGTTGTAATGCGTTTAAATAATTGTTTAACAACTTTACCTTTTCTTTTGATAATTTCATTTTCAAAGAGGTTTGATTTTCACGAGCTGTTATGACTGATTTAACCGCTTGCCATTGGGCTAATTGATCTGATTCATCTGCGACAGCAACGTTCACACTGATCACACAAGACAAGCAACTCATCATAATTAACATCTTTTTTAATAAACTCATGAATTACATCCTAGATCTATTAGTCAATTTGAGCCTTATTTTACCACAACATATAATTCTTGCTCTGCTCACAGAACCGTCCACTATGATGGATGACTTCCCCAACTGAGGAGCCCGCCTAAATTTTAGCTTTATATCTAACATATTATTCCTTTAGAAAGGAAAAAGTGACATGTAGACTGGTATTGTATATTTGTCGTTTATGCTAACCTAGAAAAATGAATTTACGTTTTAAGAAATGACAATGCTTAAGATCTGGGGTCGACAAAACTCTTGTAATGTTCAGAAAGTCATGTGGTTAGTGAGAGAATTAGATCTCAAGTTTGATCACATTCCTGCTGGAGGCAGTTTTGGCGGCTTAAATACCCCTGAATTTTTAACAATGAACCCTCATGGTCATATACCAGTCATTCAAGATAACAATGTGATTGTGTGGGAATCACATACTATATTACGTTATCTTGCTGCATCCTACGGTAAAACTTCCTGGTTGCCAGCAGAACCTGCGCAAAGAGCACAAATAGAACAATGGATGGATTGGCAACAAACAGCTTTGCAACCTGATTTTATTAATGGGGTCTTTTGGAACTATTACAGAACACCAGAATCCGAACGAGATTGGAATATCATCCAGACCAAAATTCAATGCACTAATAATCATTTTCTATTATTAAATGATCTCTTTAAAAAAACCTCTTTTGTATGTGATGACAAAATCACTTTAGCTGATATTCCGATTGGTACGATGCTCTTTAGGTATTTTGAGCTTGATATTGAGCGCCCTCATATACCCAATGTGGAAAGATGGTACAAACAATTGCAAGAGCGCCCTGCTTATAAAGAGAGCGTCATGATTCCGTTTGATGAACTGAAAGGTCGAATATCTTTTTAACTCAGCGACTATGATTCTCTTTCATTTTCTAATAACGTTTTGAGAAAACCAGCTATAAACCAATTTTGCTTTTCTTTACTTTTGTTACTAGTAGCAGCTTGTAATCGATAAATGGCCAAAGCACAAAAAATCGGGTGTAGTCTTAATATATTTTGATAAATTTCATTTAATTCATTTATATTGGCAATGTCTGACCAGCAAGATATAAATTTTTGTCTGACATTTTCTAATACCTGCCCTTTTAATTCTAATTTGTAACGTCTTGCAATACTTTGCAAATGAGAGGCTATGGTGAAAAAAGGATGCGCGATAACACACTCACCCCAATCTATGATAGATATCTGTTGTGTTTTTTCATTCATTATCAGATTGTTTTCATTGAAGTCACCATTAACCAACGTCTCTTTTACTTTTTGCTCAGAAATAGATCCACAGATGGATTTTATGGTGGGCACTAATCTCATGAGTTTATCTAGTTCATTATCGGTAAGCCCTTCGTCTTTAAGCAACGCTTTCCTTTCTATCAATTCAACATAAAGATGAGGTAGGCGATCTATGCGCCAATCTGGAACACCAATAGCCTCTAAGGTATCGAAATTTTGCTCAAACGAACGCATAATTTTGATATAAGAATTTAAACCGTTTATGAGCAGAGCTTCATTTATTATGCCGTTAAACTTTGTGCGAAGTGAATGGTCGCCACAACTATGCATTAGGAAGCAATTTAACTCATCACTTTTTATGAGAATACTTGGTATAGGAGAATCCGGCTTCTTTTTTTGAATAGCCTGAATCACATCAGGTTCAATAAACAAATCAGCTGGTGTATGTTTTAAATAGAAACAACCTTTTGAAGTTAAAAATCGGATGACAGTAGACCAAGGTGTTTCTATCACGATTTCAGGTGGATGCTCTAGCTTGCAGCCTTGAGAAGTCAGATAGTCTAATCCCCATTCAATGATTTGGGTTTGATTGTTCATTTTAATTCCCATATCAGTTATTTACAATCCTAGAATTTTACATCTGTTTTCTAGCAGCAATGTATACTTTTCTTTCAAAGGATCATTTAAAAAGCTAATACTAATCAATTGAAACCAAGCGCTCTTTGCCTTTTCGATTAGCTCAAGCTTATTATTTACTACCGATTGATTTAATTTGAGAATCTCAAATGCATAATAATCAATAAAATCTTTGCGGCGTAAATTACGCTTTTTGCCGTTGAGGGTTAAGGCTATCTCTTCTTTTGGATTTTTGATGGCAATTGTTGAATTAATAAAATCATAAGCGGGTGCTAATGTTGTTTTGCCATTACGTGTAATCAACGCATAGTTTTTCAAATGCATATCCTCATTGCCAATGAGGAAATTAAATATCACTCTTATTAGTAAATCAGATTTTTCTATCGCTGGGAAAGTAGCATATTGTTCAATAACTTTTACAAGTTTTTCCATAGAGTAACGATACTTGGTTTCTCTATCCAATCCTGCAAGTTGTGCAAAATCTTCCATAGCAACTTTTTGTTTACGAGGACGACGGTCAAAACGTTTAATAAAATACGTAAAACTATTATCTTTTGAATATACTAATCCATGAACAGGTACTTCAATTCCCACTAACCTCGCCATTCGCATGGATAAATCTTCATTTTCGGGGGCTTGCTCATAAAGCATGTTTTGTGGTTTTAAAATATATAATCCGCCATTATCGACTAATTTAAAGCGGCTATTTGCTATGTCTAAAACAGCACTTAATTTAGGTTGGACGCCTTGAATGGACATTTTATCTGCTCTAGCAAGGGCTTCATTTTGCAACTCTTTGGCAGAAAATTCGATATCTTTCAACGTAGTTAATTTCGGCGATAATTGTTTTAAGCCATTTCTGGAATATTTTTCATTAGCAACAAGCACTTCGTAAGTTATTGGGCAATATCTCATGCTTCACCTTCAACCGTTACTGATCCCACAAGATCTTTTCCCACTGTAACGATTTGTGAAAATAAATCTTTGCGATCAATTTTGGTATTTTTCAATAGTGCTTCCAATAACATCCCTTCTGGTAACAATCCATCAAAAAAAGGCGGAAATTGGTTATATATAAAACGCTGCTTTGCTACAGGCATTGTGAGTGAAATCGCAGGTCCTTTGTAATCCACATCATAAATAAATTCATAGGTGTCATCACCATTGTCTAGTCATTCACCAGCCTACCCACCACGATTGAACACGTGCGCCTTCCGCCTCGTTTGTCACTTCTTGCGCAATTAAAGGGCTATTTAATTGTATTTGGATGTTTAAAACATTTAATACTTTCAATAAAGTGATTAATTGAATAGTTTCTTTGCCATGTTCAATATCGTAGATAACTGTTTTACCCACGCCGGCATATTTTGCCAAGTCTTGCTGGCTTAACCCGCTTTGTTTACGGTGGTCTCGAACGACCCTGGCCAATTGTTCAATGAACGGCCATTCCATAATAATTCGCCCAAAATTACCGCTATAGCAGTAAATATGGCTCAAATATATTTAAATGTCAATCTGATTGGCATAAAAACATGATTATTTACTGCCGGAGCAGTAAAAAGGCCAAAAAATATGATTAAACTGAAGAAAATGATGAGAAATTGACAAATATTACTGCCTCGGCAGTAAATAAAATGGATCAGGTGTGGTACTTAGCAAAAGCTTGCTAGTATTATCTAACAGCTGCAATAGATATTTAAAGGAATTTTAATATGCCTCATTTTACCGTAAAGCGATTTTTTACAGCTATTTTTCTTTTATCTTTATCCTCTCCTATTCTTGCAACATCTGATTTAGGTCCAGTTGATATGGGAGATTTTTATATATCGCTCCCTGAGTTAAATAACAACGCAAAATTAGGTGAAATAATAAAATCAGAAAAAATCCAAACAAGCATGCCTAATGTCGAAGCTTGGAAAATTGCTTATGTTTCCTCTGATGTACTTGATCGTAAAACAATGGTCACAGCAATCGTTGCCGCTCCTAAGGGCAAGCCTACAAAATCAGGGCGTCCCATCATTGCTTGGGCCCATGGCACCACAGGTACCGCACAAAATTGTGGCCCTTCACAAATACTCAATCCTGCACAACCACTAAACGAATATTTTTTACCTACCGGCAATTCTTGGACTGATTTTGGTTTACCTGCAATGAATGAGTTGATTAAAGCAGGTTATGTTATTGTCGCAACCGATTACCAGGGGTTAGGTGCTGGAGGAAAACACCAATATGCGGTCGCTGCAACACAAGCACGTGATGTGATAAATTCAATTAGAGCCGTAAGTTTATTAAAAGAAGTTAATGCTGGTTCAAAAGCAGTCATCTATGGTTGGTCTCAAGGGGGCGGAGCAGTTCTAGCAGCGGCTAGTTTGACGGATTATCTTAAAACCAAAGGGACAGCAAAAGATAATATTGAAATTATTGGAACTGTTGCGCTGGCACCTTTTGATGTTGCTGTTACCTTTCCTAACGAAAAAATCGACGCCACACAAGCAACGAATTATTTAAAAGAACTCAGCACTGAATTTGGTAATAATGTTTTTAACTTCACCCATTTTGCGCAAAGTGTTTGGGGTACGGCAGCAGCCTTTCCCGAGTTACAACTTGAAGATATTTTCACAACAGATGGTGCAAAAGCTGTTAATCAGATTTTTGAAAGAAAATGTATGCATGCTGCTGCAGATACTTTCAATTTCGCCTACGGCGCAGATTACAGTAAGCTCCTTCGAGCTGATATAAAAAATGCGTCTGCTTGGGTAGAAGCCTTTAAGAAAGGCAGTGTTGCTCCCGTTAAACCCATGGCGCCAGTCATTATCTATTTTGGAAATCATGATACAACCGTACCACCAGTCATGGGGAAACTATATTCTGAACAAATGTGTAAATTAGGAGCAAATATCACTCGTGTTCAATTACCCGGTGATCAAACCCATTTCAGCACACCAGGGAGTTCAGAACCATTATATGTAAAATGGATAGCAGATCGATTTGCAGGAAAGCCGGCTCAGAATGGGTGCTCTGAATAAAACCCTGTCATTTTCATCCACTTTGTCTGGTTCACCCACTGTCAAGTGGGTGGACCATCCAACGCAAAAGAGTGCTAATCTTTACGCTCTGATTTAATTTCCTTTTCTAATTCTGCAATCGCCTTATCTTTAGAACCAATTTTAAGATATTCATTTATCATTTCTTGGGCTTTTGCATAATCACCGTATGCTTGATACGCTAGTGTTAAATTAAAATAAGTATCTTTGTCTTTACCAAATAATTCCAATGAATAATGATAAAACTCAATCGCCCTTTCGTTAAAACCCATGTTATAGAGAATGGAGCCAATCGCAAAAGGAAGATCTTGAGATTTTTCAAGTTTAAAGAAAAAACGCCATGCCCGATCTAGCCCATTTAATATACTATGTTGTACGCTGACAGTGAGCTCATCCTTTTCCAGTTGTTCGATCATCTGTTCATGATAATCATAAAATATACTAGGATCCCATTCCGCTAAATTTAAAATATTAACTATCGGCTCCATCGATTTAAAGGTTGTAATGGGCTCATCATCAATATAACAAATATCAAAAAGATCTTGAGGGCTAAAACACGATAAACTATTTGCAAAAGCATATGTTGTGTGGGGTATTTTGTAGTCATTTTGAAAGATAAAATTCGCTACTTGAAAATCAGCGCCTTTATCACCCATTAACAAACTTTTTCCGTCACAGAGTTCTGTATAACGTCTTAGGGCATCAAAATTGACCATCATCGAAACCCAATTCCAAGCCGCCGCCTGCACGGAAGCCGTCCCGCAGCAGCAGTGCGGCTGCGGCCGCCTCTACTTCGCCGCCGGCACAAACACCAAGCTGGATATGGACAACCTCCTGAAGTTACGGGG
>CAYXVT010000021.1:10600-19429 GCA_964468105.1 Uncultured Candidatus Berkiella sp.
TCAAAATTGACCATCATCGAAACTGAGCCATGAAAAGAAATATCTGGATCCTCTTCTTCTTCAAATAAATCTTTGTCAGTTACCCCTTTATCTGAAACCAAAAACATCAGAGGCCCATTACTAAATTTCTTAAAATTTTCGATGCACTGAATAGCACCGATGGGAATTAAAAAGGCCGCATTCTCACATTCACTTTCATAAGCTTTTAATATTTTATTTAAAACCGGATATTCACTGTAATAATTGGTATCAATGGGGTGTTTTATAAACTCATATTTGGCATTTTTAAAATAATCTTTGAGATCACCCTTCTCGATTTTAGCCTGATTTTTAATGACTAGTTCGACTTCATGTAATTGATGATTAATCACTTGGAAAGCATCTTGAGACAGAGTATCAAAGATGTAATTACATATCACAAACAGGGGTTTATTAATGTCATTTGCTTTAATAAGTTGACCTGATATCGCCAATTTTATCTGCGTATCTCGATTTGCATTAAATTCAGCAATATCCAACCAACCGTCTTCAATAAAAGGTTTAAGCGCATGATGAACTTTCCATGTTTCAAGGCTCTTTAAACTTATGTCAGTTATAATGAACTTTAGCCATTTTTTTGGCCATTCAAAAACTTCAAAAGCTTGCCGCAAATTTTCTAGTAAGTAAAAAGAAAGTCGCCCATGACCAGCACCCATCTCAAAAATATAAAATGGCAAATCATCAGCAGGCTCGCCATGCGCTAAAATATAATCCTGTATTTGTGCAACGATCAATTTAGCGTAATTATTTGCTAGATAAGTATTATTAGTAATTTGTTGAGGCACAACCTCATCGATCCATACCTCAACGCCTAGTTGTTCATAATATTCGTGCATTCGCTGCCATAAAATGGAGTTTGATAGAGATGTCATCTTTAGGTAACTTTATTGTGTAATGAAGGGCTACTTAGTAACACAGCTCCTGATATTAATCAAACCCCGATTCGTTGTACCTGACCTACTTATAGTTACAGCATAATTTTCTCTAACTTTAACACCAGAAATAAGCACATCTTCTAACATAGGCTATTATTATTAATAATCCTCAAGGAAGGAATGTTATTGGCACTGTAAAAATAATTAGCCAAAACAACCCTTGAGAGATAAACACCCTAAGTACTAAGGTGTCCTTCTAACAGGGAGGCGTGAAGACACATTGAAGCTATACCACTTTGTGAAAAAGAGCCCGCTTAGCCTACTGATAATAATCATTCTTATCGGTGGGATTGGTTTTGCTGTTTTTTTAAACAACATGTTACTTGCCATTGCACTAGCAATATCAACTATTCTGGCATTTATGCTTTTGGGTTTGGCTTTAAATGATAAAGAGAGCCCTGTAAACCAACAAGAACCAAAAACAACAATACAAGATAAGCACCAACAACTTGTCACTGCAGAACAAAACTTAAAAGATGTACAGCAACAACTCATGATTCAAGAAAAGCTTGCTTCTGTTGGTATGCTCGCTGCCGGGATCGCACATGAAATTAAAAATCCTCTGACTTTTATTAACAATTTTGCTGACATGACAGTAGAACTTCTGGATGAGTTAAAAGAAGAATTAGCAACTCCAATGCAAACTGTTGACGAAGAAACCAAACAAGCAGTCAATAGCACTATCGATGATATTGTCATAAATTGTAAGAAAATCAATGAACATGGAAAACGTGCGGAATCAATCATTAAAAACATGCTAATCCAAGCAAGAACATCAGAAGTTGAAAAAACACCTTTAGATGTCAATGCCCTATTAGAAGAATATCTCAACCTGGCATATCACGGCATGCGTGCACAAAACAATCAAATGAATGTAAAAATTGAAAAGCATCTTGATAAAAGCATCAAGACTATTATGGCTGACCAGCAAAGTATCGGTCGCGTGTTTCTTAATATTATCAATAATGGTTTGTATGCAGCCAATGAAAAAGCTGAACAATTAGATGGCGGCTTTATGCCTACTATTACTATTACCAGTGAACAAAATGAAAAAGAAGTTATTATAAAAATTAAAGATAATGGTAATGGTATTCCTGAGAGTTTACGTAAAAAAATATTTGAACCATTTTTTACAACCAAGCCTGCAGGTCAAGGAACCGGATTAGGGTTACCTATATGCTATGATATTGTAGTGACCGAACATAGTGGGAATTTAGATATAGCTTCATCACCTGGTGAATTTACTGAGTTTATTATTACATTACCTAAAGATAAAAACACTTAATAATGATAGGTCTATCTATGGAAAGTGATAACGTTGGAACTAAAATATTAATCGTCGATGACGAACCTGATGTCGAAGTTCTGATGACACAGCGTTTTCGTCGACAAATACGTGAAAAGAAGTTTTTACTTCATTTTGCACGCAATGGGATCCAAGCGTTAGAAGTTCTTGGAAAAGAGTCTGATATTCGTTTAGTTATTTCCGATATTAATATGCCGGAAATGGATGGTTTAACGTTATTAAGAAATATTAACGAAAAATTTCCAGATGTGATACCTATTATTGTCTCAGCCTACGGAGACATGAACAACATACGTGCAGCTATGAATCTGGGTGCGTTTGATTTTGTGACTAAACCAATCAATTTCGAAGATTTGAATGTGACCATCGATAAAACATTAGGACACATTCAAAATTTATTGAATGCCCAAAAAACCAAATCTAGATTAGAAGGCATCCTCCACGAACTCAATGTTGCCAATGAAATTCAGCAATCTATTTTGCCACGCAACTTTATTTCTGATGAAAATGTTGTCATGTTTGCAAAAATGACTGCGGCAAAAGAGATTGGCGGGGATTTTTACGATTTCTTTTGGTTAGATGATGCCAACTCCAAATTAGGCATTGTTATCGCTGATGTCTCCGGTAAAGGCGTACCAGCTGCTTTATTTATGACTGTTTCACGCACCCTCATTCGCGCGCACGCTTATAATGGTAGCCAGGCACCAGGTGAGACCTTAACCAAAGTGAATATTGCGCTTTGTAAAGATAATACCAATGTTATGTTTGTCACCACCTTTTATGGCGTCTTTGATATAAAAACCGGCCTGCTAACTTATTGCAATGCTGGACATAATCCCGCCCATATTATTCGTAAGGGTGGCGAGATTGAAACCATGAAAAAGATACATGGCATGGCACTTGGGGTCATGGATGATCTTATTTATAAGGAAGATCAGATACAATTGAATGAAGGTGATCTATTCTTCTTATATACAGATGGTGTTACTGAAGCTGAAACTAAAGACGGTAGTTTTTATGGGGATGCTCGACTGACTAGCAATCTTGATAAATATCGGGATTTGGCAGCCAGTGAATTAATTAATACAATAAGATCTGACATCACAGACTTTGCGGCAGGATGGCCACAAAGCGATGACATAACGATGCTTGCGATTCGCTATTTAGCTAGGAAACAAAACTGAGAATGGATGCGCATAATATGACGAGTTCTCAACACTTAACACTACATTTTGCTAATAGTGCAGAGGAAGCTCCGCGCATTGCTCGTCGGGTTGAGTACTTTTTGCATGACCAACAAATCCCCGATACAATTATTAACAAATTGCTATTATGTATAGATGAATTAATTACTAACATTATTGCGCATGCCTATAACGATGATGAAGAGCATGCTGTATTGCTAGAATGTCGTATCTCTGAAGATCGGGTTGAACTTGAATTACGAGATGATGGCGTTCAATTTGATGCAACGAAGCAAACAAGACCTAATACTAAGCTAGGTATTGATAACCGTGATATAGGCGGCTTGGGTATTCATTTAGTGATGACCTTAATGGATAACGTGGAATACAAGCGCGAAGGCGATTTTAACGTATTGAAGATCACTAAAAATTTGAATTAACTTTATATCATAACCATCGGGGTAACCATGGAAATCAAAGTAGATAAAATCGACGGGCAAGTAGTCGTCTCCTTAAGCGGTAGAATAGACAGTACTGCTGCAGTAGAGTTCGAAGAAAAGTTGATTGAAGTAGTCGATACCGGGTGTCATACCATGGTTATTGATTTCCTGCGCGTCCAATTTATCAGTAGTGCCGGGTTACGGGTTCTGCTATTAGCTGCAAAAAAAGTGAAACCCTATGGTGGTAAAATACTGTTATGCGACATGTCTAAAGACTTGCGTGAAGTGTTTGATATTAGTGGGTTCTCTTCAATATTTGATATTCATGAAAATGTATCAAACGCAGTAAACTCAATCAAAAAATAATATAATGACTCTAATTAAAAAAGCGCTTCATTGCGCTTTTTTTATGTCTGAAATTCACGAAATACGTGTCTATACACCATTTTTGAACTTTTCCTCCTTAAAGTGAGTCCAATTGAATGTAAGGTCATGACCTTCATTTTTTAGGAATTAGCAGTGGGATGGAATCATAGCGAATTAATTAAATATATGCAGACACTCGGTTACACGGCAGATGCCAAGGGTGTTTGTTTTGGCTATGGACATATGGGAATGCAAGCCATTTTATCAGATGGAGCTTTATCAGACGGAATGAGAGCTTTTGATCAACGTATAGAAAATATGATGGAAGATCAAAACAATATGGCGCAGGGTGATGCCGGCCTTACAGTTAAAGAACGGGGTGAATTTGGGATATCCCCCTTTTTAGACGGCGTTGAGCTTTATTATCAAGCATTCAGATACCCCGAATTGTTTGCTCAAGGAGCACAACCTAAAGGTCAAGATGCTTTAGCAACTGCTCATTTAGTTATGTCTACTGAAATTAGAAACCAAGATGGACTTAATAAATGTGCAGATTTCTCAGGTATTTATGACGATAAAGAACTTACACAATATTTTGCAACACTTCAAGATTCATTAACAAATTGCGATCCTCCAAACTATAAACCCATTGCAATGAGTCTTGGAAATGGTGAGCACTCAATTACCGTAGGATTTGATCCCGAAAGAGAAGATCCATGGATTTTTATTGATGCTAATCGTATTCCTACAGAATATTTTAAAACACCAGCCGAAATAGCCGCTGCAGTTCAAAAAGGATTTGGAGCGTCTGAGGATAAAACAGTGGTTTTTTCAACAAAAATATATTCTACTAACAAAAACAAAGATGTATTTAAGCCAATTATAGAAAATTGGCAAGTAACGGATTCATTCAAAGCGTTACACAATGTAAACAAAGAAAGTGAAAATATAAATAAAGAAAATCTAACTACTTGGTTAAGGCTTGCCGTTAAAAACGGAAATGTAGAAGCTACTAAGGGACTATTAGAGCGTTCAGGTGTTAATCCAAATCAAACTACTAAAAATGGGGTTTTTCCCCTGTATGAAGCAGGTTATTTGGGGCGCATAGAAGTATTAAAGGAATTATTAAAACACCCTAACATTAATCCAAATCAAGTATTAAGCGATGGGACTTCTACCTTTCAAAATGCACGTCAGAATATTGAAGTCGTTAAGGAGTTATTAAAACACCCACGGTTAATGGTAAACAAAAATCTAATTAATGAACAAGATGCAAAAGGCTATAGCCTTCTTCATATCGCCGTTATGAGAGGGGATGTAGAACTGGTGAAAGATTTATTAAAGCACGGGGCCAACCCAGCTCTGGAATCTTTGGATGGACAAACGCCGGGTGCCATGGCAGTTTTCGCAGGTAATGATGCCATCCTGGATGAAATAGGAGATCATTTTGATAGAAATCCCCACCTAAGAGAAACTTCTAGTAAACCAAAAGAAAGTACTAATCCTCCCACATTTGGAAGTATGTTTGATAGACACAAAGACAAAGCACAACAGAATCCGCCAACAGAGAAAGGGTTTGATGAGGTGGCTAAAAGTCCTCGAATTGGAAAATGATGACCTACTCTATATAACTTTCAATGGCCAGGTTTCTTCACTAATGGATTAGGTTTTACATCTTCAAGATCTTCTGGCTCATTGTCATCCTCAATATCACTAATGTCACTACTATCGGTAATATTAAGGTCCTTATATCTCGCAAATTCCCATTTTGCGTCAACCTTTTCTTCTGGTGTTTCCTTCTTAAAGAGATCTTTGCCCCGTGATACATCTTTTTCAGCACTTTTCTTAAATTGAAGTTCGCGAGGTCTGGAGTCGCGTCTAGCCACAGTTGGGGTAGTGGTCGTTGATCTTGGCGGGGAAACAGATTCAGAGGAATGTGTATCCATGGAAGATTGAGAACCCATCTGTACTTCATAACCTTCTTTATCAAAAGGTTGTGAGAGTAAGCTTTTTTCTGCAGTTAATGCTCTGTCAAGTAACTGGGTAAGATTATTTTGTAATACTGCACTAAATCCCAAATTGAACTCACCTGCAATATTAGCAATCTGCGGTGTTAATACTACTGCCACATTATTAGGTGTCATTTTATTTGCTTGTTGATTTTTTGCAACCAAAAAACCTAAATGAAGTAGATTGTGAATAATCTTAGCTTCTTCAAAAGAATCTACTTTAATTAATTCTTCAACAAGATCATTGGGAGTAATTTTATCAAATTCCCTAACCACTTCTATTGCTCTTGGTGAAAACCCCAAAGGGTCTTTGAGCGATTTCTTTAATACACCAATGATGTTATGCGTTAGTTCTAATTTAACTTTGCCATCCTGTCCTAATGTCTTTAAGTTTTCCTTTGAAGTAATTGGTTTCTTTGAAGGATTGGTTTTGACTCTTTCTAACACTTCTTTTTGTTGGGCAACATTACCATCTATTCTTAAAATCCCTTCCATTCTTAATTGTTGGGAGTTAGTAGCAAAATATCCCAAAACTTGCTCTAGTATTTGATTTGATACTGACAAGGTATCTTTTGGCCCTTTTTTCATAAAAACTCCTAACTACTCTAACCGATGGTAATTGCTAATAGGTCATATTCTAATTATATCGGCTGCTTAATATTTATCTTAACGTATATGCTGTCTAAAGATCTATTGAACCAAAATGTGTGACTATACAACGTTACTACTAATTTGAATGACGGCAGCTCCTTCAAATCTTCCATGTCTTAAGTCATCTAAAGCTTCATTGGCTTGTTCAAGAGCATAAGTTGTTACTTGGGTATGAATAGGTATTTTCGGCGCTATTTTTAAAAACTCATTACCATCTTCTCGGGTTAAATTGGCTACAGAACAAATTTGTCGCTCGCCCCATAAAATGTCATAGGCAAAAGAAGGAATATTACTCATATGTATTCCTGCACATACTACTATCCCGCCTTTCTTCACATTTTTCAGGGCAAGAGGAACTAAATTACCATCGGGGGCAAAAATAATGGCAGCATCTAATGGGCTTGCTAATAATTCGTTTGAGTTTCCAGCCCATACTGCGCCTAATGATTTTGCAAAGCGTTGTGTTTTTTTATCCCCAGGTTTGGTAAAGGCATATACTTCCTTACCCGTATGCACTGCTAATTGGGTTAATATATGAGCGCTCGATCCAAAACCATAAAAGCCCAGTTTTTGGGCATTTCCGGTTTTATTTAACGCACGATATCCTATAAGCCCCGCACAAAATAAAGGCGCCGCCTGCAGATCGGGAAAACCTGCGGGAACAGGAAAACAAAATCGACTATCGGCCACACAAAATTCCGCAAATCCACCATTGCGTTGATAACCGGTATACTTTGCATTATCACATAGATTCTCATGGCCTTTTAAACAATATTGGCAATAGCCACAACTCCCCCCCAACCAAGGAACACCTACTCTATCCCCTATCTTAAAATTGCTAACCTCATTACCTTTACCTTCTACAACACCAACAATTTGATGCCCTGGTATTAAAGGTAAGACGGGATGTTTTAATTCACCATCTACAACATGTAAATCAGTTCTACAAATGCCACAGGTGTGAACTCGAATAAGAAGTTCATTGGGGTTGTAAATAGGAATCGGTACTTGCTCCAAAATTAATTTACTGCCTTGTTTTTCAAGCACCATTGCTCTCATGAGTTATCCTTAATTGAAGTGTTACTTTTGTTTAGGCTTGTCTTTATTTTTTGAGCCAAGTAATTTCTCTAATTTTTGAGAGTTTTCTTTATCCTTAACTTTTTCTTTTTCACTGTGATGTTTGCGATGAGGAGCAACTGGTTTTTCTCGCTTCACTAAGTGAGAAGCAACTTCTGCCTCTTCTTTTAACTGTGCTTTAATTTGTTGAGGTTTGGAAACAGCAGTACCTTTTGACTCAACAACGGGAGTAACTTGCCTGAAATTTTGAGGCGGTGAAATAAGGAGTTCCTGCTCTTGATTTTCAGCTTTATTGCCACCAGAAAAGATACTTTTAATCCCATTCCAGAATGCTTTAAAGAATCTCACAAAAATATTTCCCGATGGTTTTTCTGAGCTTTTTTTAACAACTTCTGGTTGAGCTTTAGCGACATCTGCCAATTTAGGAAAGGTACGCTGATATCCGTCGTTTAGTGCTTTTGCTTGTTCGGGATAAGCTTGATCAAATGATTGCGCTAATTTACCCTTATCTTGCTCGATAATGCGTATAAGATTTTCTTTCAAGACTGGATTAAATCCCATCATAGGATTATCAGTCATGTTTGCAATCCAAGGCCCTAATACTACGGCAACATTAGACAGGCCCATTCTGTTTTTCTCTTTATTGCTAGCGACCAAGAAACCGAAATGCAACGTATTATGTAGCATTTTAGCTTCCTCTAGTGCATTCATAGCAATTAACGTTTTCATAATCCCATCTGACGTCAATCTTTTATCTTCAACGAATAACATTTCTATTGCCTTTAATGCATCAGGTGAAAATCCGAGAGGATCTTTGACCAT
>CAYXVT010000021.1:19439-24128 GCA_964468105.1 Uncultured Candidatus Berkiella sp.
TCGTTAGGGTCGTTTTGTATTTTATCAAATGCGTCAAGGGGTTTAGCAAGAGGGTCATCAAGCATTTGTGTAACGATAGGATTCACTAAGGTTTCATCTCCCTGAACCCTTAATAGCCCTTCTGATTCTAAACGCATAGGATCTGCAGTAAAATAAGCAATCACTTGTGCTAGGATTTGATTTACTTTTTGGAGGCGACTAGCATTTTTAAAAGATAATTTTGCAACTTCTTCTTCTGAAGAGGCACTTGTTATAGACATACTCATACCCTCACAAAACTATCCTCGATCACTTTGGAGAAGGTGGTTTATTATCGTCCTTATTTTCTTCTGGATTGACTGCGGGGTTTTCTGCAGGTTTATCCTTTTTCATTTTATCTTGAGCTTGTTTTGCCATATCTTGGGCTTTCTGTGATGCTTCTTTTCCTGCAGCCATCGCTTTATCACCAGCGGCTTTTGCAGCTTCCCCTGCCGATTTAGCGGCTGTTCCTGCTGCTTTTGCGGCATCAGTTACGCCTTTCATTGCTCCCGATATATCAGGCATTTTAAATCCCCACTTTGAGGGTTTTTCTGGTTTTTTTTCATCATCTGCCATGGCACTACTCCTGGTTGATTGAAAAATACATGATCGTCATAGGTCACTTGGAAGTTACTATAGTGACTAAGTTAAAATCTTAACCTATCCCACCCCCGAAATCTACCTGCACTGAAAATTCAACCAGGCATGATAGAGATCAGTGTTCGGTCAGATGTTGATGATCGGAGTGTTTGTTTTGTTGATAAGCAATTTCATTTTGATGTCTTTTTTCAAGACGTTTTTTAAACAATTCCACTGCTTCAGAAAAATCAGCATGAGTTGTTGGTATATGTTTCAAACCAACTATTTTACTGATTGTGCTGCTTAAAATGCGATCGGCGTATGTGTTTAAAGCGGAATAGCGCTGTTCTACATCTTTGAGTTGCCCTTTCACATTAATTTGATCTTCAACATAATCAACAATTCGCTGGTTAATGTGCTGAATGTTACTATCTTCAATGGTATGAATTTGAATGAGATGATTTAGGTTATCTATAAAATCTTTCACTTCTGGCCAATATTTTGGCTCTAAATGAAATTCATCACCTGGCTTAACAGATTGATGAGCTTGGAGTTGGGATTTTTTAGAAAATAATTTTTGAATAAAATACAAGAGTCCATGTTTTTCAGGTGCCTTATCTGAGGACATTTTGTCATGTGCTGCCATTGTTCACCTCGTGTAGTCGCACCCTTTAGCATGGGATTTGTATGCTTAATAACTCATATTATCAATTCACCAATATATTAACAATTGGATAGAATACAAGTGGTTGTAACTACACATCCTCTTCCCAGTTTTCTTTAATGTGTTGTTAAAGAAAACTGGTTTGAGTATGGGTAATTTGGGAGAAGAATGTTATGAAGTTTCTAAAACCGTGTGTAAATATTTTCTAAACTCAACACCTAGTTCAGGATGTCTTAAGCCTAATTTGATAGTGGCCTGCATATAACCCAATTTTGTGCCGCAATCATAACGTGTACCGTGAAATTGCATACCCATCACTTTTTGGCTTTTTAAAAGACTAGCAATTGCATCGGTGAGTTGAATTTCCCCTCCTCTGCCAGGAGCAACTTTTGCTAAATGATCAAAAATCTCAGGGGTTAAAATATATCGTCCCACAACTGCGTTGTTAGAAGGAGCATCTTGAGGTTTTGGTTTTTCAACAATGGCTTGAATTTGACCGTATCCTTTCCAATCTTTATCAACCGCAATTACACCATATTTTTCTGAGTCTTCAGGCTGTATTTTTTCAACCGCTATCACACTGGATTGTGTTTCTTGATAAATTTGTAACATTTGTTGTAAACAATGAGGGTTCGCATCAATCAAGTCATCCGCTAGCAAGACGGCAAAAGGATAATTTCCCACGACTTGACGAGCGCATAGAACAGCGTGACCAAGGCCTAATGCTTGCGGTTGGCGCACATAAATACAATCAACACCTTTGGGTACAATCTGTTGCACCATATTCAACAACTCGGTTTTTCCTTGCTGTTGGAGGCGAAATTCCAATTCAAAATTGGTATCAAAGTGATCTTCAATCGCTCTTTTACTACTGCTTGTAACAAAAATAAGCTCAGTGATCCCAGCACTGATCGCTTCTTCAACCGCATATTGGATTAAAGGCTTATCAACAATGGGGAGCATTTCTTTGGGATTTGCTTTTGTTGCTGGCAGAAAACGCGTACCAAGACCTGCAACAGGAAAAATTGCTTTGGTTACAGGCGGATTCATAGGTCTCTCCATTTAGATCAATACTTCTTTGCGACGCTCAGACAGATTGGGGGCAATATGAGCATGCCTTGTATGGACAAGTTCTGGCACCAATTCTTTAATAATTCGAAACGATTCTTCTTCACTACATTCGCTAACGGCATTTTGCAACTCAAAAAGGCATTTTTCAAATTTGTTTCTTTCAATAACCCGAGATTGAGCCTTTAAAATTTTATCATGGGATGTGTGACCCAATTCTTCGTTTTTATGAAATAACTCTTCAAACAATTTTTCACCAGGTCTTAATCCGATATATTCAATTCGAATATCTCTTTCTTTATTACCTGCTAGACGAATCATCTGCTCTGCCATATAACTAATTTTGATGGGTTCGCCCATATCCAAGACAAACAGCTCACCGCCTTCACCTATCGCTAAAGCTTGTAATATCAATTGACTGGCTTCTTGTATTGTCATGAAATAACGCGTGACATCAGGATGCGTAACGGTAATTGGGCCGCCATTCTCTAATTGCTTCTGAAATGTTTCAACAACTGAACCGCGTGAACCGAGAACATTACCGAACCTCACTGTAATAAAGCGTGTCTTTTCCTGGTTATTAAAATATTGACACACTAATTCGGCAACCCGCTTAGTCGCTCCCATCACGTTGGTGGGATTCACTGCCTTATCTGATGAAACTAATACAAATTTCTCAACCCCACAGTCAACAGCTAATTGTGCTAAACCATAAGTTCCCAAAATATTGTTTTTAGCCGCGACGCGAACTTGTGGCTCAAGTAGAGGCACATGTTTATAAGCTGCAGCATGAAAAATAATCTGCACATGATAATGCTGAACTAACCTACTCATGGCAGGTAAATCGCATAAATCCACTAAATGATAATTAAGTTGGATTTTTTGGGCTGCAACTGTTGCGTCTAATTCTTGTTGAACACAAAATAAGTTGTATTCACTATTATCAAAAATAATTAAGTTTTTAGGCTCTAACTTTAAAATTTGACGACACAGCTCCGCGCCAATAGAACCACCGCCTCCACTGACTAAAACGACTTTACCGGCAAGAGATTTAGTAATTCCATTCCAATCCAGCTTAACGGGGTCTCTACCTAAAAGATCTTCTAAAGAAATTTCACGTAAATTTTTAACTGAAACTAAGCCAGAGACTAAATCGTTGGTTCCTGGCAATGTTCTGACTGGAACTTTAGTTGATTCACAGATGGCGGCTATTCTGCGCATTTCACTTGCTTTGGCAGAAGGAACTGCTATTAGAATCATATCTGCAGCATATCTTGTTGCAATGGTTGGTATATCATTGCATGTGCCAACAACTCTGATGCCGTGGAGTTCTCTACCACGTTTTTGTGCACTATCATCGACAAAGGCCACTGGAATATAACTGCTTTTCATATCACGCAAGAGATCTCTAACCAAACTTTCGCCTGCCCTTCCTGCACCAACGACTAAAACTCTTTGTGAGCCCTGCGAGAAATAACGCTTATCTTTATACCAACGATAAACAAAACGTGATCCGCCCAAAATGAACAGAAGCAACATGCTATACAAAGGAATAACTGAGCGCGGCAGGTTTTGTAATCTGGTTACTAAAAATACGGCAAGTAATGTCATGAGGCTGCCAATGACAATTGCTTTCACTATCCGAATAAGATCAGGCAATGAAGCAAAACGCCATACGCCACGATAGAGTCCAAAAACCCATAAAGCTGATGCTTGAAAAAAAATGACCCAAGGCAGAGTGTAAAGAGCTTGAGATAAAATTTCTTCTGGAATTTCACCAAGGTTAAAGCGCAACCAATAAGCACCTAACCAGGCAATAGGTATACTCAGAAAATCATGTGCAAACGCAGCCCAGCGACTACGCCATTGCGACCACACTGCCTTCATGCCGAACTCCGTTTATTAGCTGGCGGTCATTATACCTTTATAAGTAAAACGTTGACAGACCCTGGCTGCGTGGCTGGCTTACATAGAAAAGTTTGTTAACGGAGATAAGCTTACATATCACTGGTTGTCTTTGCACCATCATGCCATTTTTTATACATTGGTTTTGCAATTTCAACGAGAATATAAGCACAGAAAAGCAGCATGACTTCTAAAGCAAAAGCAAAGTAAGTTAATCTTGGGTCTTTGCAAACCAAATAAGCTAAAAATGACAATATGCAATTGATACCAATAGTGGCAATTAAAACCTGCTGATGAGTCCATCCAGATTGAATGAGTCGTTGGTAAGCATGTTTTTTATGTGGTTCGCGCCATTGTTCGCCAGCAAGAATCCGTCGCACTAAAGTAATTGTGGCATCAAACCAAAATAAGCCAGTTAAAATTACCCATATCATTAATGGAACGTTAAACAACTT
>CAYXVT010000022.1:0-17018 GCA_964468105.1 Uncultured Candidatus Berkiella sp.
CATATAACGACATTACTATAAAAGCGCCATGGTCTAGTGCTTTTGCACAAGCTACTGGGATTCAAGCACTTTTAGTGGCGTATCGTCAATCTGGAAATAAGAAATATCTTGATTTAGCAAAAAAAGCTTCTAAAGCGCTTTTTGTTCCGCTTGCTCAAGGGGGCTTTCTATTTCAAAAAGATAATGATATTTGGTTTGAAGAAATACCAACGCCAATAAACAATCCAAGTCATATATTAAATGGTCATATGCGAGTGTTGTTAGCGCTAAATGAGCTAGTTGCCGTTACTCATGACCCTGAAATTAAGAGTTACTTAAAACAAGGGGTTGATACTCTATATCGTTGGCTGCCACTGTATGACACGGGGTATTGGCTTCGCTACGATCTGAACCCTAAAAAGAGTGAGTTACTTTTTCGATTTGTTAATCCTTATGGATTTGATAATTTTCCCCTTGCGGTTAATAAAATAGCATTTCGTGACCCTCTAAGTAAAAAAGAGGTAATAGTGAATGTGGGAGAAAAGGGAGATGCGATCGGTGATAATCGTTTTGCCGGTACGCATTGGGGACAGCCTGAACAAGTTGCTGGACGAACTGCTAGACGTTTGATTCCAAGTGCTTTAGATATTCAACTAGACCAATTGACAGCACCACATAGTTACTTTTACTTGTCTTTACCAAGCGAATGGAATGACAACTTAAGAAAAGAGTGGTTTGAACTGGTAATTGATTATTACGATGAAGCACCCACTAATATCATCATCCAGCAACGTAGTATTGCACCAGGACAAACTTTTAAAGATATTAGAGATGGCGACTTGCACTTTACCGGTTCTAGAAAATGGCGCCAATGGATTATTCCCATACGACCATCGAATTTAGGATATTGGGTTGGAGAAAGCTACGCAGATAAACACGCCAGATACTTGAAAGAATTAGCAAAACATGATGTTAGATTTATAGAATGGGAGAAGATAGCGAATGCCTATCACAATGAGGTTTCTCAAAAGGAAAATAGTTATCAAGAAATCAATCACGTAGCATTGCCTGAATTACCCAAACAACTACCTATGTTACCTATTTATAGTTTGGATGATAAAGGTGTTTTAACTCAGAATCAGGCTACCGAAAAATCAGTTTTTCATCACAATGGGTTGTATGATCCAAGAAGTGATCCTGGAATACAACGATATAGTCCTTTTGTCATTGCTGAACAAATAATTGAAGGAGCAAAAATACAAGGTGGGAGCTATTCAAAGATAAACAAAAATACTATTAAGCGTGAAAATGGGCTAGCTTGGTTTTTAAATTCTAAAAATCAAAAAATTATAAATAATAGTATTTCTTATACATTTGATTTTTCTAACACGTACAATGATGTTATGACAGAAGCGCCTTGGTCTTCTGCTTTCAGTCAAGCTTATATACTTAAAGCATTGCAGTATGCGGCAGAAAATAAAATGAATTCTATTGATAATATTCATAATTTAATTAAAGGGGTAGCTAATTCATTTAAAGTGCCCGCTAGTAAAGGTGGTGTGTCAACAATCAGTCATGATGGTTATCTTTTTTATGAAGAGGTACCCAATTCGACCCATGTGCTCAATGCTCACCTTATTAGCATCAACGAATTAGCTTCTACGGCTCGTTATTTGAATTCAACAGCTATTAATAAGTTGTCTCAGTTAGGTATTACTACTTTACGAGAAAAATTAAGTCAATTTGATACAGGATATTGGCTTCGATATGATTTAAATCCCAAAAAAGAATTATTATTTCAAATTGATTGGTTGGCAGGTAATGCGTCACCATTAATTGAAAAAATAGAGTTGGCAAATCCAGCTACTGAGACAAAATCGTCTATAGCTGTTGGGACAGCTGCCGCGACTAAAGGCCAATCCCGCATTTCAGGAATTGAATGGCTTTCAGAGAAAACTATCGATGGAAAAAAAGTACGAAGTTTTCAAAATGGGTATGCAAAGCGTAACGAAGCCGTTTCAGGTGGCACGAACCATAATGTCTTTTTCGTCAGTATGTTGCCTTCGCATTCATTTTCTGACTATTTCAGTGTGCCCGTACATCAGCTTTTAATTCGATATAAGGATGTTTCAGCAGGAAGTTTTGTTGTGAAAATCCAAGGGATTAATGAAGGTAATTTTTTAACTTTTGTTCCATTACGCGCGGGTGTAATTAATACCTTAGGTGATCAACAATGGAAAACAGCTCGTATAGCAGTTCGACCTCAAGATTTAGGTTGGTATGTTGGGCCTGATTACCAAAAATATGAAGTAGAGCAAATTCAACGTATTGCCAATCTAACTAACGATTGGTTTTTTTATCAATATGCACAAAAACATCAAGATTTTCTTAAAGCACAGAATGACAAAAGGATGGTTGTTCTATCAGGATTCCACCACACAGATACTCAAAAATGTGAGGAACAAGATAAATGTGCGGCATAGCAGGCATTATTAGCTTTCAATCATCAAAAGAAACTTTGAGAGCTAAGATATTAAAGATGCAATCAACTCTTATTCATCGTGGACCTGATGATGAAGGGCGTTATTTTGATCCAAATTTTCCAATTGCACTAGGTCATCGCCGTCTGGCCATTATTGACCCTGAACATGGCAAACAGCCCATGACAACGGATGATGGAGAGCACACCATCGTTTTCAATGGTGAGATTTATAATTATTTAGAACTGAGGCGTCAATTAGTTCAAAAGGGTCATCCTATCCATTCCTATTCGGATACCGAAGTGTTGCTTTATGCTTATAGAGAATGGGGTGAGAGTTGTGTCGATCATCTTTTAGGGATGTTTGCTTTTGCTATTTGGGACAATAAACAGCGGAAGCTTTTTTGCGCCCGCGACCGTATTGGTATTAAGCCATTTTATTTTTTTTACAATGAATATCAATTTATTTTTGCCTCTGAAATCAAAGCCATCCTTGCCGAAGGAACTGTAAAGGCACAAGCTAATTCCGCTGGGCTTAAAGACTATGTGACCTTTCAATTTTGCCTTAGTGAAAAAACGTTATTCGATGATATTTATAAATTGCAGCCAGGACACTGTTTAACAATCGATGTTGATCAAGAGCGCCTTGAATTGCAGGTAAAACAATACTGGGATGTGCCCTATAACATAGATTATGCGCATGACGAAGCTTGGTTTGTTGATAAACTTTCTTCCCTTATCGAAGATTCAATTCGCATGCATTTGCGTTCCGATGTGCCTTTAGGGGCGCATCTTTCAGGTGGTTTAGATTCAAGTGCCGTTGTAGCATATGCCTCTAATCTGTTGACTGGGCATCGTTTGAAAACGTTTACGGGTGCTTTCCCAAATGGGCCTCAATTTGATGAAACCTCCTATGCAAAGATTGTTGCACAAGCAACAGGTGCTGAGTACAACGAGATTTATATCCCTGAAAGTGAGTTTTCAACAGTCTTACCAAAACTGATGTATATGATGGATGAACCCGTGGCAGGTCCTGGGTTAATTCCACAATATTATGTTTCTCAATTGGCGGCCAAACAGGTGAAAGTTGTTTTAGGGGGCCAAGGTGGTGATGAGATTTTTGTTGGATATGCTAGATATATGGTTTCCTACCTCGAAAACTCACTAAATCGAGCAATTTACCAAACAGAAGACCAGGCAGACGATGGCATTACACTTTCGTCATTAGTTCCTAATTTGCCGTTATTACAGACCTATCGTCCTATGTTGCAAAAATTTTGGAGCAATGGCTTATTTGAATCCGATGATAGGCGTTATTTTAATTTAATCGATCGCAGCGAGCAAATTACCTCGCTGATAGCAGATGATGCTTTCAAAACGGAATATTCACCATTTAAAGCATTTTCTGAAATATTTAATCGAGAAGGACTGGGATCCTTAATCAATAAAATGACCTATTTTGATCTAAAAGCGTCCTTGCCTGCATTGTTACATGTTGAAGACAGAACCAGCATGGCGGCTTCTATTGAGTCGCGAGTTCCTTTGCTCGATCATAGAATTATAGAGTTGATGGCTTCTATTCCAGCAAATATTAAATTTTCAGCAGGGCGGATGAAACATCTATTTAAAGAAGCGATTTGTAAAAATGTTCCTGCACAAATTTTAGAACGTAAAGATAAAATGGGTTTTAATACACCCCTCACCCAGTGGGTGAATGGAACGGCAAATGAATTTGTAAAGGATACATTGCTCTCTAATGCTGCGCGTCAACGCGGCTTATTTAACATGAAAAAAATGGAATCACTCATTGATACCAAAGATGAATTTGGAAGAGTTGTTTGGGGCGCTTTATGTCTTGAGTTATGGCATAAAATTTACATTGATGGAGATAAGGTGTGACTATTGATTTGAATCATAAGCAGCGTTCAGTACTCATGCTCACAACCGATCGCCAAATCGACAGAAGGACTTTGCAACAAGCAGATAGCTTAGAAACAACAGGATGGCGAGTAACGATTCTTGCAATGCCCCAAGATGATAGTATGGCCCAAGAAGACCCACGAGTGGTCCGAATCGATTTAAAATCAGAGGAGATTGGACTAAAGTATTTCTCTCTGTTAGTTTTGTATCGCAAAATAAGAAACATTTTACCAATGAATGCGCCTTTGATGCGATTTTTGAAGAAAATTGCCTGGAAGTATGTTGTCGATCAAGAATCATTTTATTTGAATTTGTTTTCTAATCAATTATTTCAATATTTACCTGATGTTGTGATGGCTGTTGATCTCCCTATGCTACCTGTTGCAATGGCATTAGTTCGACGTTGTGAAGCACGCTTGGTTTATGATAGTCATGAATTGTACAGCGAACAAGAATTCTCTGAGAGTGAGAAGCACCATTGGAAGAATGTTGAAGCTAAATATATTCAATTTTGCGACAAAGTGATTACAGTTAATCCATCAATTGCTTCAGAATTAGAAAAGCGTTATAAAGTTAGAAATGTCAACGTTATTTACAACGCTGTTCCGTGCAACAATCAACCTGTTAAAACAAGACTTTTTCATGAGATCTTTGGTTTAAAACTTGAGAGAATGATACTTTTATTTCAAGGTGGTCTTTCAAAGGGAAGACACTTGGAAGTGCTTATTGAGTCAATGCGCTATATCCAAAATCCCTATGTTGATTTAGTTATTTTAGGTGATGGTCAGCTTTCTTTAAGGTTAAAGCAACTTACTAAAGAATTTGGTCTTAATAATCGGATATATTTTCATCAAGCAGTATTGCAGGAAAGATTATTGGATTATACCCAAGCAGCAGATGCTGGGTTAATTCCTTATCAGGCAACCTGTCTCAATAACTATTATTGCACTCCTAATAAACTTTTTGAATTCATAGCGGCTGGGTTACCTATATTGGCAAGCAATTTGCCTGAAATCAGTAGGATTGTTGAAACACATCATCTTGGGCTAACTGGTGAAATGTCAAATCCTATGATGTTTGGTGCGTTAATTGATGATTTTTTTAGTAACCAAGAGCGATTAGCACAATGGAAGATCAATGTGTTAGAGGGCCGACAGCAATTTTGCTGGAATCATGAAGAAGAAAAATTATTGAAGATATTTGAGGATATGAGATGAAGGTAGCTGTTGTCTATCAATATTATCAATCGGAAAATGCACCTGGTCACTCATTAATTTATGATTGGACTCAACATTTAGCTGCAAATGGTCATGATGTCACTGTAATCGCGGGCGAAACGGGATATATGAAGCGTAATAAGCCCACTTTGCCCTGGTATCGTAGATTAATAAGAAGTGAGATGGTTGCTTCGGTTAAAGTTATTAGAACCTTTACTTATTCTGACATTCATCGTGGATATTTTAATAGATTGCTGAGCTTTATATCATTTTCTTTAACATGCCCAATAGGCCTCTTTTCGCTCGCTAAACCAGATATTGTGATTGCATCATCACCGCCTATCTTTCCAATTTTTTCGGCTTGGTTGGCATGTAAATTACGTCGCATCCCTTTTGTAATGGAAGTTCGCGATCTTTGGCCTGAGTCTGCTGTACAAATGGGGATTTTAAAAAGCAAGCCACTCATCAAAATTATGCAATGGATGGAAAGAATTCTATACAATCAATCATATAAGATCATTGCGCTGACTGAAGGCATAAAGGAAGATATTTGCAATCGAGGTTGGCCAACAGAAAAAGTAGTGTTGGTTAATTGTGGTGTAGATATCAATAAATTGTACCCCGACAATAATGGGGCCATCAATATTCGAAAAAGTTATAACTTAGAAGATAAAAAAATTATTTTGTATTTTGGAGCCATCGGAGAAGCAAACAACATTTCAGTGATTCTACGAGCGGCTCAACATCTTAAAGACCATCATGATATCTGTTTTATGTTGGTTGGGGATGGTATGAAAAGTAATCACTTTAGACAAAAAGCTAATGAGTTGATGTTAAATAATGTATTGATTCTTAATCCTGTTCCTAAAGATCAAGCCAGAGATTATATTAACGCGGCGGATATATGTGTTGTTACTTTATTAGACATCCCGCTTTTTAGGGGAGCCTTGCCAACAAAAATGCTGGATTATATGGCTTGTGGTAAACCGGTGCTCTGTGGTGTACGGGGTGAAGCCAAACGTGTTCTTGATGAAAGTAAGGCCGGTTTAACTTTTGAACCTAATGATGATAAACAATTCAGTGAATTAATTCTGGAAATACTTCAAAATAAAAATATGGCCCTATCCATGGGGAAAAATGGTCTCAAACTTATTCAAGATCAGTTTACTACTTCTAAAATGTTTGGACTTATTGAAGAAATCATCAATAGTGGCTATCGGCCCTCTGCTTTAACAAGAGAAGAGGGGATTTCTTGATTTTTTGGCAGACTAAATGGTATGAAATAGGCGGTCATTAAGCAATAGAATTGGCATTCAGTAAAATCTAGAAGCCATGAATTGAAGATACAACCTATAAAAAATGATAAAAATAGGCCTTGCGCTAAAATGCGCGTTGAGCCGGATAGGGGCCGAATGAGTTCCCACTGCTTTAAAAATAACCACCTCAATACAACTATACCTATTCCACCTAATTCAACGGCGGTATACAACTATTGATTATGCGGATTTGTTGTCATGATGGGGTATGTAGATGAAAAGTTGGTTAAATAAGAATATTTAAAGCTACCTGAGCCAGAGCCAATTAACGGATGTTGAAAGAACAATTTGATGCTATTGACTAGAAAGTCTGCGCGGGCGCCGACAGGAGTGGCAGATTTTCCTTCAAGGTACATTTGGTATTCATTATATAAATTGAGCATTCTGATATAGAAAGTGTCTGAATATTGATACGCAAATATCAATATTAATGATAATGCTGAGATGATAGTTATAACGCCTTTTACTTTATATTTGTGCCAAGCAAAAATGGCAAAACAAATATATAAAATTATGTAGCCTATGCGGCCTGTGTTAAGAAAAATGAAATAGAACAGCGTTAAACCGATTAGTGGAAGTAGTATTTTCCTAGCTTGTTTGTATTGGTCGCACCAGACGCATAGAAAAAACAGACTGATGGCCATGAAATAGCTAATAACAATATGATTTTTAAAAATTTTAGTGCTATTTTCGTAACCAATGGGTACATGTCCGTAAACTTTTAAAATTGTCGCAAAGATAGTTACCATTAATGCACTGACGAAAGCGCCAAGAATGAAATTTTTATTTTTTTGATTTTGTAAGTAGAAGGCTAGAATTGGAATTATGCCAAGCTTTACTATTTGAAACCAAGATCGAGATGCCGTTCCCAATGTTCCTTCAGTATGAAACATACCTATAAATGAAAGTGCAATCAGAATTAGTATTGGCTTAGTTAATGGGTAAGAACGATAGTATTGCCAACGATCTTTTGATTCTCTATCAAATAACCACAATGCAATTATCCCAAAGAAGAGAATGATTGTGGCCGTAGTAGATAGGGGCAATAAAAATGCATGTAAGACTATCAACCCGCTCACTATCCGTGAAATGCTGATTTGTTCTGATTCTGCATTAAATGTTAAAAGATTAGCTTTCATTTTAGTTCTAAGTTAACACACTATAAGCAGCTAATTATTCTAGTTGATTTCATTTTAACATGAGATTTAAAGGGACACCCAATTTAAGTGTGGCACTTTCCCTCTCCCAATATGGGAGAGGGTGCCCGATAGGGCGGGTGAGGGTTTTCTCTTGAAGGTGCTTCGAATTCACAGCCTAAGGAAGTTAGACTTCTATACTCGTTATCTCATCTACTTGTTCTAATAGATGTTCACAGCGCTGATAGATCATTTTTTGGTATTTAATTAAATAAGACCTTTCTTCTTCTGTCGTAACAACAACGGAATCGCTCAATTCATCAATAGCGCTTTTTAGTTTTACGATCATCGTTTTAAGACGCCTTGAGACTAGCAATCGTTGCAAATGACAGCTATCAGCAAAATCGGCTAATTGATAAGCACTGATAATGTTTGCGTCGAATGAATCCCCCATAGCCATCGCCATTTCTTGCTCAAAATCTGGATACATTTTGATATTAACTAAATCATAAAAAGGAGCCAGGGAAAGTCCCTTGGTGCCAACAAAAAAACTAATATTTTTGCCATGCGCATCATAATTAAAAATTAACGTATTAAATAGTGCCCAATCTAGGATTTGCTGTTTTGTTAGTGCTTGGTTTATACATCGGTTGCAAAAGTCAAATAGCTTTTCGTAACTTGCTCCTTCCCGGATATGGGCCACATCTCTGCCGCTACCAAAATTTCGCTCATATTTATACTCTGGTGGTAAATTGAGTGCTTGGCATCCGTCAATAATATGGCGTCTGTTTACTTCTGACATTGAAATAAAACGTCGATCAAAACGTTCCACTAATAGTGCTGCATGACTCCCAAAACGCATAAGTTGAACATTGGCTACAGTTAACCCACAAGCTCGAGCTAATTGCATAGTGATATATTCATTCAAAGCGATGTGTGCTAATTTTTGTCTTTCAAATTTAAGAATGTGGGTAGAACAAAGTGCTTCCTCACCAAATCCTAATTCTCCTTTTTCATTTAAAATAACATTTATTTTATCCTGGACTCCAGCAACTGAAAGTCGGGGTTTTCCATCCCAAATGATAAGGCTGAAATCTTCTCGATCATCCAAGCGCTGTTCTAATTCTTCCAAGGATATTTTTCTAAATTTCTTCTTTTTAGGTAGCTCTTGGGTTGATGGTAAAAAAATTAAGGAACCCGCAACATCTAAGCCTAAGGCTTGAACTAAACCAAAGGTATTCATTTTGCTTAAATGAAAACAGGCAATTAATTCTTCTAATGCTTGGCCTTCTGGTAACAAATTGCTTAAAAATCGCTGTACATTGAGTGAAGGAATATCCTCTTGTAATGGTAAATGAGGGGAGACTGGATATCCTGATAACTGCCATTTCTTATTGTAGTGCCAGACTAATTTGTCGTCTTTCAATAAGAATTTAGCAATTTTATCCTTACCTAAAACAACATCTAAGCTTCGTTCACTGCCACTCATCGCTCACCTCTTTATCATCAAACCAGGGCAAAATACGAAGCTGAATACCGAGACTTGAACAGATATGCAAAACAAGATTTAGTTGAGTTGTTCCTTCACCACGTTCGACATTCGTTAATGTTTGTTTCGATACACCACATAAAGCAGCAGCGTCTTCTAATCGCAGCTGGCTTTGCGAACGCCGAGCACGAATAGCTTGTCCTAATAACTCGGAGCTTACATTACAGCTGAGATCAGGTGTTGAAAGGATTTTAATGCGTTTAGCCATATAATCCTACTATACCAGGTTTAATCGTTTAAAATGCCAAAAATTCTATATAATCCTATTATAGTAGGATTATATGAAAATAACCATTATTTTTAAGTTTAATCCTATTGTAGCAGGATTAATAATATAAAGCCTCCATTGGCAATGGTGGGTTTATACCCAAACCATCCAATGGTAGTGGAGGGTTAGTAGCCACACGGAAAGTTCTATTCACCTTATGAATTAAGATGGATCCTCAGCTTCCACCTACGCTAAGAAGCTTCGGCGGACAGGCAAGGCCGAGGATGACAAATAAGAGAAGGACAGTGACAAAGAAGAAGGCCAAAGATCACAGAACTAAAAAAAAGGGCACTTAAAGTGCCCTTTCTTTCATATCTCACCAAGAAATTAATCTTCCCAGTTCAAAGTCCCACCAGTTTGATATTCCGTCACACGGGTTTCGAAGAAGTTCTTCTCTTTCTTCAAGTCGATCATTTCGCTCATCCATGGGAAAGGATTGCTCACACCAGGATATTGTTCAGCTAAACCAATTTGAGCGCAGCGGCGATTAGCCACATATTCCAAATATTCTCTGAACATTTGAGCGTTGAGGCCCAAAATACCGCGTGGCATGGTATCCACAGCGTATTGATATTCTAAATCAACACCACCGCGAATAATTTCAATCATTTCTTTTTGGAATGATTGAGTCCAGAGTTCTGGATTTTCAATTTTGATTTGATTAATCACATCAATACCAAAATTGAGATGCATGCTTTCATCACGCAGAATGTATTGGAACTGTTCTGCTGTGCCGACCATTTTATTGCGTCGACCAAGGGAAAGCACTTGGGTAAAACCAACGTAGAAGAAAATGCCTTCAAACACCACGTAGAACGCAATCAAGTCTTTCAACAAGCGTTGATTGGATTCAAAAGTGCCAGTGTAGAAATTAGGATCGCCCAAACTTTGTGTGTAAGGGAGTGCCCAAGCGGCTTTCTTAGAAACGCTGGGTACTTCACGATACATATTAAATATACGTGACTCATCCATGCCTAAGCTTTCAATCACATATTGATAAGCATGGGTATGTAAAGCTTCTTCAAATGCTTGACGCAGTAAGTACTGACGGCATTCTGGATTAGTAATATGGCGATAGACTGCTAATACTAAGTTATTGGCTACCAGTGAATCTGCGGTGGAGAAGAAACCCAGATTTCGCTCGATAAGCATTCTTTCATCAGCAGTGAGGCCATCGTTACTTTTCCACAACGCAACGTCTGCCGACATATTAATTTCAGTTGGCATCCAGTGATTTGCGCAAGCAGTTAAGTATTTATCCCATGCCCATTCATATTTAAAAGGCACTAGCTGGTTGAGATCCGCATGACAGTTGATGATTTTTTTATCATCAACGCGGATGCGTGCAGCGCCCAGTTCTACTGCTTCTAAACCAGTTGCACCGCCAACGGTTGTTGGCGCTGTGTTTGGTTTATTCATTTGCATATCTATTACATGTGTCGCAATCGACATTTTTTTCTCTCCTACTGGCATGCTTCGCATGATGGATCATCTATTGGACATACCTGCGCACTTGATGAAGAAACTATGATTTCATCCAGGTTCGCTTTTACTGCATTGAGTGTGCCTCTAGAGACGGTGGATTTTTCAGCATCCGATGCTCCGAGCGTTCTCAGATAGTAAGTCGTTTTTAGACCTCTTAACCATGCTAGTTTATAGACCGCGTCTATCTTTTTACCAGAGGGTTTGTCTATGTAAACGTTGAGAGATTGACTTTGATCGATCCATTTTTGTCTGCGAGCGCCGGCCTCAATTAACCATTGTGGGTCAATTTCAAAAACGGTGGCATATTTTGCTTTGAGATTCGCAGGAATACGATCAATTTGTTGCACACTGCCATTAAAATATTTCAGATCGTTAACTAATACTTCATCCCAAATCTTCAGTTTCTTCAGATCTTTAACCAGGTAAGGATTCACAACAGTGAACTCACCGGAAAGATTGGATTTAACATAAAGATTTTGGTAAGTCGGTTCAATTGACTGACAGATCCCGCAAATATTAGAAATGGTTGCCGTAGGCGCAATCGCCATGATGTTGGAATTACGCACGCCGACTTTTTTGACTCGCTCACGTAAGGTTTTCCAATCAAGCGTTTGGCTACGATCAATTTCTAAATATTGAGCGCCACGATAGTCTGCCAACAATTCAATGGAATCGATGGGGAGAATACCTTTGCTCCACAATGAACCTTCAAAAGTGGAATAAGGTCCTTTCTCTTGCGCTAAATCAGAAGATGCTTTAATCGCATAATAGCTGATGGCTTCCATTGTTTTATCAGCAAATTCAACCGCTTTTTGCGAACTGTAAGCAATATCTAACTGATAGAGAGCGTCTTGAAAACCCATTAAACCAAGGCCCACAGGACGATGACGCGAGTTAGAGCGCTTCGCTTGTGGCACTGAGTAGTAATTGATATCAATCACATTATCCAACATACGAACAGCGGTATTGATGGTTCTTTCTAATTTTGCAAGATCTAAACCTTTCTCAGTCACATGCTGAGCCAGGTTAATACTGCCTAAGTTACAAACCGCAATTTCATCAACAGAGGTGTTCAAGGTGATCTCTGTGCAGAGATTTGAGCTATGAATCACACCAGCATGTTGTTGTGGTGAACGTAAGTTACAAGGATCTTTAAAAGTGATCCAAGGATGGCCTGTTTCAAATATCAGACCTAACATTTTACGCCACAAGTTAACCGCAGGAATTTTCTTAAAGTTCCTCATTTGGCCTGCTTCGGCTTTCTTTTCATAGTTTGTGTAAGCAGCATCAAACGCTTTGCCGAACAAATCATGTAAATCTGGGGCTTCATCAGGAGAGAACAGCGTCCAGTCTTTATTTTCCATTACGCGTTTCATGAACAAATCTGGAACCCAGTTAGCGGTGTTCATGTCATGGGTACGACGTCTGTCGTCACCGGTGTTTTTACGCAGTTCTAGAAATTCTTCAATGTCTAAATGCCAGGTTTCAAGGTAAGCACACATTGCCCCTTTACGTTTGCCGCCTTGGTTGACCGCAACAGCTGTGTCATTAGCGACTTTCAAGAAAGGAACAACACCTTGTGATTTACCATTGGTGCCTTTGATATGGGCGCCCATAGCTCTGATATAGGTCCAATCGTTGCCAAGGCCGCCAGCAAATTTTGACAACAAGGCATTATCTTTTAAGGCGCTGTAAATACCATCGAGATCATCTGGAACCGTGGTTAAGAAGCAGCTTGAAAGCTGAGGACGCATGGTGCCTGAATTGAACAATGTTGGCGTTGAGCTCATATAATCAAAGGAGGAGAGAAGATTATAGAACTCAATCGCCCGCGCATTCTTGTCATCTTCAGTCGCAGCAAGCCCCATGGCCACACGCATAAAGAAGATCTGAGGTAATTCAAAACGAACGCCATCATTGTGTAAGAAATAACGATCATAAAGGGTTTGTAGACCCAAATAGGTGAACTGGAGATCGCGATTAAGTTGTAATGCCGCGCTCAGTTTATCCAAATCAAATTCTTTGAGATTAGGATTTAATAGCTCAAATTCCACCCCTTTGTTAATGAATTTCTTGAAGACATCTGGGTAAATCTTCGCTTTTTCTTGTTCATTATTAGGGTTAGCAAAACCTAAGAATTTAAGCCCTTCACTATGCAGATCATCCAATAACAGACGAGCAGCCACAAAGGAATAATTGGGTTCTGATTCAATTTTGGTACGAGCGCTCATAATGAGGGCTTTGCGCAAGTCGCTTGCTTTAATACCATCAAATATATTGCGCTTGGTATCATTGATAATGGCTTGTGGTTCAACATCTTCCAGTGACTGGCAGGCTGCCTGCACAATGGTGTTGAGGCGTTGTTCATCTAACGCAACGCGTTGACCATTATCCAACGTCACATTAATCACATCAGCAGGTTTTTGTGCTTTATGACTCGTTTCACGAGCTTGACGTCTTTCTTCACGATAGAGGATATAGGTACGAGCCACTTTGTGCAGATCTTCGCGCATCAAAGCCAATTCGACTTGGTCTTGAATTTCTTCTAAGCGAACAATGCCACCTGAATTAAGGTAGCGTGAAACCGCCTTAGTGACCTGAGCAGTAACATTATCAACCACTTCATGTACGCGTCTGGAAGCAGCGGCATTGCCGCCTTCAACCGCTAAATAAGCCTTGGTGATAGCGACATGTATTTTGTCGGCATTAAAGGGAACCAGCGAGCGATTATCTCGCCGCATAACGTAAAGTTGCCCGGGTTTGGGAGCAACAGGAAAACTTGTAAATCCATCTGTTTGTTGTGTTTGCATATCATTTTTCACTTGGGTAGCGGGGCTTTCACTGTGCATGTTCTCTCCGAAAGCGGAAGATTAAAAAGTCAAAAAGATCTCATCGCCAGCTCATAAAAGTGGCTAAGTAAATCAACTTACGTTTGGTGAATCAATTTGGGGGAATACCTTTTGAACCCCAACATATAGAAATAACAAAACATCTACATACAAGATAGTGCGGTTTGATTTTGAATGCAAGTGAAGAACCTGGGGGTAACTTGTGGAAAAGCTGTGATAAAAGGGGGGATAAGTTTTTTAAAAGAGGGGCTTGATTTCGCTTGAGCCCACGTCGTATCTGACCTTCCGGCCCCTTAAATTAAATTTAAGGAGCCGGGTGTCTTAAAATTAAATTGCTTCAAGCCATTGGTCTAAATATTGACCTTGTCTTGCAACATATTGTGGGTCTTTGAAAGTCAAAGTAATCAAGCTGATACCTTGAAGGCTAGCAACTAAATTAAGAGCTAACTTTGATGAATCTTCATCAGACTTTCCCAGAGCCTTAAACTGCTTTTCACACCAATGAATGATTTCATTCATTAATTGTGAAGTTGCTTGGCCAATGGTGCCACCTTGTTTGCCTAATTCTTGGCACAAGCTGCCTAATGAATCGCCAAATTTCGCAGATTCGTCAGCCATTGAGCCAACATATTCAACCAACCCTTTGAGTCGGCTTTTGATGTCTGGGCGGTTGCTCCATTCGGAAAACAGGCCAGCTAATTGCTTCTTACGGCGATCAACAACTGCCAAAATAATAGAATCTTTTGATTTAAAGTAGTAATACACGTTACCTAAAGGCACATCTGCCAAAGTAGCGATATTAGCTAGAGTTGTGTTGCTAACGCCTTGTTGATGAAACAGAGTGTCTGCAGCTTCAACTAATCGTTCGCGTTTATCGTTGCGTCTGGCCATGATATGTTTCCTTTGTTGCTTTATATCAGGAAAGTTAAAAAAATCTTAAAAGCAGCAAGCTAGAACATTAAGTGTCGTTAGTTTGCTAAGTTTCAGGGTCATTATACCGAATTTCTTTGCTAGTTCAATAGTTAACTGCATAAAATTTACAATTATTGTCAACCAAAAGAAGATAAATAGCTGTTTAGTCCTGATGAATAGCGAATTATAAAGGTTTCTGGCTACATATATATAGTAATAAATTAAGCCATAATAAATAATATGAGTGGTATTACACGGATTATTTAAACCCTCACCTACCTACGCTCAGAAGCTTCGGTAGGCAGGCCCTAGCCCTCTCCCAAAATGGGAGAGGGAAAATGAAAAGATTCGAGTACAAGAAAAGCAAAAAATAGGTAACAAATGATAGCACCCGATCCCATTATCCCGCGCAGCATAGTCTGGGCCGATCCACAATTATCGATGGTTAAGATTAGCCCCAACGGAAAAACCTTAAGTTACTTAGCGCCTTTTCAAGGAAATTTAAATTTATGGTTAGCACCAGTTGATGACTGGGAAACAGCTAAATCGGTATCTTCAAGTCAGCATCCCTTGCGAGATTACTGGTGGGCAAAGACAAACGATCATTTATTGTATATTCATGATACTTTTGGCGATGAAAATTGGCAGTTACATGCTTTCCAACTTTCCACTGGCAAATCCATGGCTTATACCAAACCTGGCAGCCAGGTGAGAATAATACATATCAGTGAGAAACAACCCGAAAAAATATTAATAGGCTTAAACGATCGCGATCGTCGTTTTCATGATGTTTATTTGCTTGATCTATTGTCAGGTTCAATGGAATGTATTTACATCAATAATCAATATTGGGATTTTCTGGCCGATGAGGATTTAAATTTAAAGATTGGCTTAAAAGTCGACGCCAAAGGGGGAGAATACATTGATATATCAAATCAAAGTGATCTCCGCTCAATAATACGCATCGCGATGCATGATGTCTCAGGTTTATATTTTTATCCCAGATTGCGCTTAAATATATCCTCGGATAAGCAATCGCTGGCCTTAGCTTGCAGTGTGGACAGTAATACCTCGACACTTATCAGCGTTAATATCTAAGATCATCAAGCGCAACTGTTGGGAAGAGATCACCAGGCAGATATTTGTGATGTGTTGTTAGATCCCAAAACACAACAACCCCTTGCCTTTGCCGCTAATTATGAACGAAAAAAATGGACCCCTCTCAATCCCAGCATTGAGCAAGATTTTGAGCATTTGCAAGCGATTGATGATGGTGATATCGATATCCTTAGCCAAAGTGCAGATAATAATTTATGGATAGTAAGCTTTGTTCATGATAATGGCCCAGTAACTTATTATCTTTATCATCGTAACCAGAAAACGGCTAAATATCTATTTAACAGTCACGATGCCTTTAAAGACTTCCCGTTCACAAAAATGCATCCCCGCGTTATAACAACTAGAGATGGTTTAAAATGCGTCAGCTATTTATCCTTGCCAAGGCAAAGTGATGCGAATGAGAATGGTATCCCGTATCAACCCGTGCCTTTGGTATTAATGGTGCATGGGGGGCCAAACTATCGTGACTTTTGGGGTTTTAATCCCACCCATCAATGGCTTACTAATCGTGGCTATGCGGTATTAAGCGTCAACTATCGTGCTTCAACCGGTTTTGGTAAAGCGCATTGTGAAGCAGGCTTTGGTCAGTGGGCAGGAAAAATTCATCATGATCTACTGGATGCCGTTGCTTGGGCTATATCCGAGGGGATTACAACTGCAGATAAAGTGGCGATTATGGGACGTAGTTTTGGCGGCTATTCCACTTTAGTGGGTTTAACCATGACACCAGAAACTTTTTGTTGTGGGGTGGATATTGTTGGCCCTGCAAATTTAGAAACGCTGGTTAAA
>CAYXVT010000022.1:17028-23891 GCA_964468105.1 Uncultured Candidatus Berkiella sp.
TGGCAAGCTCTTAAAGGGGCTGTTAATGAGATGATGGGCTGCGATCCTGACACGGCTGAGGGCAAAGCCTATTTGAAAGAACGTTCGCCTTTATACTATGCCGATCACATTACTAAACCATTGCTGATAGGGCATGGCGCTAATGATGTGCGTGTATTGCAAGAAGAGTCCGATCAAATGGTGAGTGCGATGCAAGCCAATAAAATCCCCGTCACCTATGCGATTTTTCCAGATGAAGGTCATCAATTGCTGCATCCAGGAAATCGCATGGCCTTTTATGCGTTGGGTAGAGCCTTATGACACAACCATACAGACGTCTATGATTGTAAAGGTTGATGATTTTGGGTTGTTAGGTTCATAATTTCAAGATTCTCCAAAATTTCTTCATTGCGGCAGCAATGATCGTTGCTAGCCCCCCGTGAATCGCTTTTAGCGATGAGACGGGGGGGGATATGAACAAACACATCACCCCTCTTTGCTGCGGTTAGCAGCGGATGAAATTCTCATATCGGTGCATTTTGCATAATAGACTGAATCAATTGAATATGCTTATCCTGAATCGTATTTTCACGATCCATCCCTTTACCATTAAAAATTTCATATATCGATGCAGTTAATAAGGTGTCTCTTTTCTTTTTATCAGGGAAGTGCACAATAAATTTTCGCACCGAATCTCCCTTTTCCAACAGCATAGGCAGCTGTTTTAAAAATTCCTTATCCTTGGTGACTTCCGTGAAAATTTTAGTAATAGCAGAGTTGCCAATAAATTCAACTGTTTTACGAGAGAGCATTTCCTCAAATTTTTTCACATATTCTGCATGCTGCTTAATATTTAAATACCGTGATAACGCTTGAAGATCTAACCACAGATCTTTTTCAAAATCTTGTAGCAGCTTATTAAAGATATGCTCATAATTCTCAAAAGCTGTTAAATGGGCAAAGTGTTGATTAATTTGTTGCAAAAATTCTTGAGCACGAATTTCGTCTATTTCATGAGTTGATGATCCTTTAGGCTTGAATTCGCAATATTGAATAATTCTTTGTCGATAAGCCATCAAAATATCAGACTTTACCTTTTCTAATTCATCTTGCGTTAAATGCTTGCCTTCTTTTTTTAAATCAATAAGCGCGTTATGCCAATAGGTATTCCAGCATTTAGCGCGTTGTTGTTCAATTTCATCGCCGGTTTCATTTCCAGTGAGATCTAAGTTTAATTGTTCAAATAACGTGTAAATGTTCTGCACTTTACGTCCTGTGATAGGGGGGGATAGTTCTCCACTTCTATAGCGATCTCTTGCTAGATTAATAAAATCAGTCGCTTGAAATCCTAACCCGTTAGAACTGTGCATATGATGTTCATTGTTACGAATTAATTTGGGTGTGCAAGAGGCTGGTTCGACTATTTCGCCGTTTTTTAATGGATAAATGAACGGCGCCTCACTGGCATAATGTTGTAAAAAGGCATCTAATTCTTCTAAGGAAATGATTGGCATGCATGTGTTCTCTTATCTTTAAGTGGGTCAAGGTAAGACAAAGTGAACACAATTAAGTTCACTATTCCTAACATAGCGAAAATTAATGAAATTTCTACGTAAAAGGTGTTCAGTATCCATAAAAAACAGTGTAAGTACGTCTTTAAATTCATAAATTATCATGATTTTTAACCTAATAAAAACAGGCACTTAGATGCGTGTATATCGGTACTATAAAAATATTATTCGAAACATGAACTAATCCGCATGTGGGGCTGTCGCAACTATATAAGTTATAAGTCCATTTTTAATTTTAAGCATAGAAAAAATAGGAGTAGTCAACATGATAGGTGAAACCGCTAAAAGAGACATATTTAAAGAAATGAGCACCCATGATGACGATAAAGATCAAATTGGCTTAAGTGCAATTGTGGGAAGCAAATTGTCTGCTATTCCATCTGATAGAAGAATAGAAATAATAGGAAATCTTGCCTTGCAACGTTTTACTAAGCAGAGTGAGAGTACAGACCCTACCAAAGTTCTCGGGCTGGTATTTCGTAATTCTAAAACCTTAATGAATGGCGCTATTTCTAAAATTCTAGAAGAAAGCAAGTTCCCTGTAGCAAAAGAAAAAATGAGTGAATTTTGTGACCTCGTAAGAAAGTCCAGATCACAAAATGAAGAAGAAAAAAAAGATGCTCTCGTTAAGTTAAAATCCATTTTTGATAATCCGCCCTCTGAGCTCATAAAGGTAGTTCTTCCTTTCTATCATGCCTATCTAGAAGAAGTCAGAGAAAAAAATGGTGATCTGGAAAAAGCAAAGCATGATTTTTTAGGTCAGATAGCTTTTCCTTTTGTAGAAATGAAAGTCGCGGATTTGCTTGAAGAAGACATAGAAAAAATTAATCTTTCTGATCAAGACAAAAAGAATTTAATAGGAAGCGCTAATGCGGTAAGAAAGAAAAATGTAGAACCTTATGATGAAAATAACCTAAAAAGATTTACACCCATTCAGTTGTTGCAGTACGGTCTTGAAGATTTGCGGCACAATGAATCCGTCATGGATGGATTAATTGTTAAATTGGATGAAGCAAATAAAGATTACATGCCACAACCTTTAGCTGTAAGTGAAGAGGAAGAGAAAGCACTTATTAAAGCAATGGATGATGGGAAAAAAGAACAAAAGGAAATGATTGAGGCAAATCTAAACCTTTTAACGGTTGCTGGCACAGAGGCAATGAAAACGGCCGATTTGTGTCGAGAGCTAAAAAAAGCATATCCTAAGGATAGTTCGCAAGCCCTGGAATTAGAAAAAATATACGCTGAGTTCGCAAATGCGCAAGCGAATCTAAAAAACCAATTTACTTTAAAAGGGGTACGCCTAAGTCAAAAAGACATTACTGAGCATTTAAAAATGATTGCCAATAGAACAGTTGACGGAAAACCGTTATTACATATTGCTGCCGGGCAAGGTAATATTGAGAGCATGAAAGCACTCATTAAAGCTGGCGCAGATGTATTGGCAGTGGATAGTAATGGTATGACAGCTTTAGAAGTTGTTAAAGGGAATGTCTCTGAAGAAGAGTACAAAGAGCTTATCTTATTGGCGAATCAAAGTCTCAAAAAAGGTATGTCAATAACTGATCCAGAACAGCGTCAAATTATAAGGGATTATTTTGAGGCCCAACTTCAAGGAGAATACTTTCAATATTTCGATAAAAATGATGCATTAGAAAAAACCTATGCAAAATATTCAGTTAATAAAGAACATCATGAGAAAATGATTCAAGAAATTAATAATGTTTATAAGGAATTCTTAGAGGGCTCAGCTGCTCCTATTAACATATATTTTGAATCAGTTATGAATGTTCCCATCAAATCCAAAGATCAAGGTATGGATGATAAAAATAAAAAGACATTTCCCATCACATCTAAAGATCAAATAGAAAATGCTATGAAGGTTTTACGAGAAGCAAAGGTAGCAGCAGAGAATTTTCTTTTAAATGACAATTTGAGTTCTAAAGCAGGAATGTTAGGAAGTAAATTGCCCTTGCATTCGTTTTTAAATAGTGAAGCGATGAAAGATGAAAAAGGTAAGCCATCAAGACAAAATGATGATTTCTTTAAAGCACTGTTAGCTAAAAATAAGGACGGTAAACCTAATGTGAATTTAAACCAAAAGAGTCCAGAGGGTCTAACGCCATTACAAATCGCATTTAATAAAGGGAATAGATATTTCTTGGACAGTTTGCTTGAAGCAGGAGCTAATCCTAAAGTAACAACCACTAATTATCAAAGATCTGGTATAACCCGATTTGGTGATGCCATGAAAGGACTTTTTAGTGGTAAATTTATGAAAAATTGGAAAAATCCTCCACCGCGCACGGTAGGTCAAATTGCGGAACTTGCAGGTAATAAGGAATTGGCTGCAACACTTCTTGCAAAAGAGAAAACGTATGTAGCGCCTCCAGAACCCAAAAAACCAATTGAAAAAGAAACCCAAATCCAGAATGAAGGCCCTAAAGTAGAAGCACCTAAAGAATCGCTAGCTGAAAAGTTAGGGTTTGACCTTGGAGAGGTAGATAAAGCAGGTAAAAAACTTGAAGAAATGGCAAAGGAGAAACCTAATGAAATACAAGGTGATGACCCACTTCCCTCTAGAGTTGCTCCAACGCTGAATGATGATCAACCACAACCTTTGAATTTTGCAGAAGTCGGTCATTTAGCAACAATAAGTAGTGACACGCTCTCTCCAAAGGAACCCATGCCAAAGCATGTTGAACCAGAGCCTTTAACAATGGATGATATTCCTCAAGGTGAAGTTACAAGTGATTTACAATTTGATTCAGAGCAAACTTCAGAACTTTTAGAAAGATTAGATGAGTTAAGCGGCGTTGAAGCGCCTGAAGGAGAACCTTTGCCACAGCTACCCGAAAAAGAAACGGTGATGTTCTCAAGAGAGAGTACTACAAAAGAGGATATTAATTCGTTGAGTAAACTTGGTAAAGTTTCTAAGTTAAAGGAGCAGTTTGAATCTCCTACTACTACAGAACCGAAAGAGCGCAAGCCTAAAACGGGTCCAGGTTAAGAAATGAATAAAGCGAGAATAGATAATGAGTAGCGAAGGTCCCCCAAAACCTAATTGGAATGCAAGTGATGCAGAACGTAAAGTTATAATAGAAAAACTTAAAAAAAAGTTTCCATCAACGCAAGAACAGCCTGTAAATCCTGATTTGACTATGCTTGCCGGACAAATAACATTAGATTTGGATGCTGGAACCGGTTTTCATCGAGCAGCAGGTCTTCATAGTGTTTTAGGTAAAGATATAGCTCGAAGTTCAGATATTCCTACACCAATTGTATCACTTCCGACTTTTTTTGAGGATGCATCAAAAGTATTGGGAAGTTGGGCTCAAGCACAGTATAAGGTTCTCGGTCCAGTAAATAAGGAGATACCCATTGTTGATGGTAAAACCAATAGAGTAAAACCAACAGGTGAAGAACTCCAGAAAGCTGAAGAACAAAAGAAAAAGGTTATGTCATCTCAAGCCATGGAAGAGTTTAGGGAAAAATATTTTAATGCTGATCCACCGCAAGCAATAATCGATATGGTTTTGCCCTCATGTCATGCTTTTGTTGAAAAAGCGATGAAAAAAGGTTTGTCAAAAGAAGAAGCAATGAAAGATTTCTTGACGGAAGTGGGATTCGCTTTATATGGTGGGAGATTGGCGGAATTACCCAAAGATCAGCAAGATCAAGTTTCAAAAATATTGAGTTTATATGATAAAAGTGGACGTGTGGATCTAGTAACACTCAATAGTCTTCTAATAACGCCAGAAAAAACTCTAGAAGACAAGCAAAAAAATATGGAGATTAAAAGAACATTTGATCAGGCACCAAAATTTGGTCCAGGGTTAAGTTCAAAATTTTTATTCGGTGAGCTGTTGGCCGCTGGTAAATGGGGAGCAAAGCTAAGCGAAGCCTTAGATAATTATGTTCCGCCCGATCCAATTAAAGTTCAAGAACTTGTCGATATAGCTCAGCAAACGATTAAGGAAACTAAAGATGAATTTGCGCAAAAACGAAAAGCCGAAGAAGATGAAAAAACCAAATTAACGAGCAGCTCACCTAGCAGCCCTCGCCAACAAGCAGAGCCAAAAAGTCCTCGTGAAACCTCTCCTGAACGTTCACCCAAAGGATCGCCCAAAGGTTTTAGCCCACGTAATATTTTAGACCTCGCAAAAGGCGCGTTGAATACAATTCGAGTGGGGAAAAAAGATTCTTCTTCCTCTACGGTAGATTTTAATACACCTCCTCCTACTAAAGGCAAAGCTGCGAGAGTTCTTGGTGATACAAGTCCTAAAAAGGATGATATTAAATTAGAAGATGTTGCAAGAGTTTTTTCGAACCTTAAAAAAACGCCAGTTTCTGATGAAACAGCAAAAGAACTACTTGATTATATCAATGGACCAACAGGCTCACCTGAAAATCTCAAGTTTTTAATAGCGCTGGAAAATTTAAAGTCTACAAATGACGAAGCGCAGAAGAAATCTCAAATAAAGGCTATTATAAAGGAATTTATGACTAAAGGATCGCCGAATGAAATAAATGTTAATAGTCGTGCAATTAATGCTTTAAAAAAGAAATTTTCTGAAGATCCAGATAGTGTGACCATTAAAGATTTTAACGGAATAAGAGATTCAGCTGCAGGTATGTATACTAGCGATACCACTTTAATGGCTCTTATACCTCAACAAACAGAACAAAAAGTCCAAGAACCGCCAAAACAACAAGAACAAGAACCAGAGCCAGTAACCCCAGTACAAACACAGACTGCGTCATTCACACCGACAAGACCGTCTGATCCTACTAGTACAAGATCAAATCTTACAATCGGTAAAAGATCTCCTAGTCCTACTGCACAAGATTCACCACCTGAATCTCCAAGATCGACTACGCAAACAAATGGTAGGCCACGCGAAGATGAAGGGGATCAGCAGCTTGCTAAACTAACTCAGATCAAAGAACTTGCAAGTAAGCTTCAAAGTTCAATGGATAGTGATTCAAACAATGAGGATGATTCACTCGTTCTAAGAGAACCATTATTGATTGCAAGTCATAGACAAACTTTTGGTGAAAAATGTAAAAACAATTGGTTGCCGGAGATTCAGAAAGTACTTCGATCCGGAAAATTAGATGATAAAGATAAACCTTTAATCACTTGTATTTATAAGGCAATTCTGAAGATGAATGATAATGATAATGCCGGCAACTTTAATAAAATAGTAAGTGATTTTATAACAAAGCATAATGAAAATAATCAAGACAAAAAAATTAACTTAGATGAAGCCAAAGTTGGAAAACCAATATTAGATGCCATAATGCTTGGTA
>CAYXVT010000023.1:0-5671 GCA_964468105.1 Uncultured Candidatus Berkiella sp.
GTTAGCAAGTTTATCTTCCATAAATTGCCTTCGTTATCTCCAAAATATACACTATCTGCAAAACCACTTCCTTTTGAATCCACAGCCACAATCTCTGATGCAAGTGTTGGTATTTTAAATGCCTTAATTATATGTCCATGTTCATAATCCAAAAATGATAAGATAGATTTGCTTGTGCCAGTATTTGTTGTAAGCAATACTTGTGACCATCCACCACTTGGCAGAAGAAAGATATTTTCTTTTACATCGCTAGCTTTTCTCACTCCAAATGTAGATATCAGATGATAATTCGAGCCATCATCATTGGATTTTTTAATATCAATCCTATAGTAATTGCTGCCCTCCTTTTCTCCGAAGTGCAAAGTATCAGGAACAAATTGAAGCAATTTTACTTTTGCTGGCATTTCAAATTGAAAATCATTTGCGAGCTTATTTTCTATGCTTAACAATTCACTTTCTGTTTGCACCTTGATATTCAGAAATGATTTAAAGTTATTAACCATTTTGAGTTGTAGGATCCCAGACTCCATTCCGGTATTTGCGACAAGAGCTATCAATGTGCTAAAGAGTAATACCATTATTAATACTGAGCCAGATTGCGCTTTCATGGATTCCTAAAACCGTTCAAAGAATATTCAAATGTCCACCACTTTCTCATTAATCTATCTTTTGGCATAATATCACGATCATTTATTTGATATTTTTCAGGTGCCAACAAGCCATCCTCAATCGAATTCAACAGTAAGGCTACCTTTACTCTCACAACCTGATGCCAATCAACAACATTATCAGCTGGATAATACTTTATGGTGTTACCATTCTTTATTCCATAAAATACCTGGAGATATTCCACGCCTTCAATTAATTCCAATGTGCGATTATTCAAATCAGTACTATAGAGTGCTTCAATCGGATAACCATTCGAATTCATCCGGCCTGTATTTCCAACATAGAATATTTTGGAAGATAAAATACTTACTTCAGCATTTTTAGCATAATGCCTACTGAATGAGATGTTTTTATCTGTTGAGAAAACAATTTTAGTAAAATTTGACTTACTAAATTCAGTGTTCAGCACTTTCAAAAAATCAACTTGACTGCAATCTGACAATGCAATGATTTGATTGGGTTTTACCTTTAGTTGGCCATGAACCATCAAATGATCAGTGTTCTCTAATAGCGTTGAGGAAAGAGCAAATTTTTTTTTCGTATTTCGGATCCAAAGGAGATCGCTATCTGCTTTCATTCTATTTGGTAATATTTTTTTGATTTCAGCATTAACAGCAATAATCCGCCATCGATGATTGAGACCGTATCGAACCGGATCAATATTTGGTGCTATGTGAATGGAAAGATCTTCACTAAAGGCGTTACATCCCAAGTTTCCAGTGGCTTGAATATGCTCTCCCAACAAAACATGAGCCACTCTCGCATTTTCTTGAATTCGTGCCAACGCCTGTTGCGCCATTAATAATTGTTTAGCAGTTAAAAATGCTTGCAAAGTAGCAGCGCAAACAACCATTCCTAGACTCAAACTAATGATGGTTTCTAGTAGCGTAAATCCACGATTTTTATAGATCTGTTTCATCGTTCACTCTAGATGACTTGATTAAATCCATTGTGAGCGTTAAACCTTCTCGCGTGATTTTTAGGCTTTGCAACGTTAAAAATCCTGAACCTAATATCGCAATCGAAAAGATAATTAATGCAATCAGTACTTCAATTAAGCTTGATCCTTTCATACGAAAATATCTATTGGAAATAAGTGGCGCTATTATTAGGGGCGAGTTAAATTAAACGCAAGAAATATCGCATTCAGAAATGCATAATTTTCGTTTATTTTACTGAATTATTTTATAGATGTAGGGTGGGCAAAACAAAGTGTGCCCGCCAATTTGTTCTAAGAAGGTGGGCACGCTACGCTTTGCCCACCCTACTACAGATCGAAAACGATTTCTTTAACTAAACCAGGTCCTTGGTAAATTAAACCTGAATAGAGCTGAATCAACTTTGCACCTGCAGCCAATTTTGCTTTGGCTTGTTCGGCATTAGAAATGCCTCCAACAGCAATAATAGGTAATCTATCACCTACGTGTTGATAGATAGTTTTGACAACCTCCGTTGAGGCTTGAAATAACGGAGCACCACTCAAGCCCCCTTCTTCTTTAACCGCTTTTCCCTGCAAGGTAAAGGGGCGTTTTATGGTGGTATTGGTAGCTATCACACCGTCAATGTTCAATGAAACCAACATATCAATAATCGATTTAATTTCATCTTGCTCTAAGTCAGGAGAAATTTTGACTACAAGCGGCACATTTTTTTGTGATTTATCAGATTGCTTTTTTCTTTCTTCTATCAGTGGATTGATAATGCTTTTTAACATATCACCATGTTGCAATGACTTTAAACCTGGTGTGTTGGGCGATGATAAATTAACTGTCACATAATCTGCATAGTCATAAACTTTCTGAAAACAATGTAGGTAATCAAGGGTCGCATTCTCAAGTGAGGTATCTCTATTTTTCCCTATATTGACCCCAATCGGGCAACTAATGGGATGGGCTTTAAGATTTTGGATTAAGTGATCAACACCTTTATTATTAAAACCCATTCGATTGATAATAGCCTGACTTTTTGGTAGTCGAAACAACCGAGGTCTGGGATTGCCAACTTGCCCTTTAGGCGTCACTGTGCCAACTTCAACAAATCCAAATCCCAATGATCCCCACGCAGGAATACACTCACCATTTTTATCAAGGCCAGCAGCAAGCCCGACTCGATTAGGAAAGTTTAAGCCAAAACAGTTAATTGAATTTGGTGTGGCGACAGCACTTTGGCGAAAGGCACCTAATTGATGCAACAGCTTCAATGTGCCTAATGTCAGATTATGAGAAAATTCAGCATCTAGTGAAAACAGTAAAGGTCTAATCAGGCTATACAACATCTAAATTTCTCGGATAAATATTCTTTGTAGGGTGGGCAAAGCTTGCGTGCCCACCAGTTTGTGTAAGATGGTGGGCACACTTCCGTTTTGCCCACCCTACTTTATTTTATGCTACACGTTTACTCTGTTGTATTTCGTCTATGCTAATGTTTGCTAATTCCATCAACTCACGCAAAGCAACCGAATACATTGTAAACTCGCGTTTAGTTAAAGTTTTAAGCTCTGCAATCATATGACGCCAACGATCCAGCATTACTTTATGTTGCGCCATCCAAGCATCAATTTGCGCTTCAACATCATGAACATCGGGTTGCATCATCATTATAGCAACCGTTAGATTTCGTTGTTGGCGATCAAGATCATCTCGAATGGCAGCTCTTGCAAGGGAATCCCAGTGATTAGCAACAGGATGTAGTTTAATTTGTTCTCTAAACCAACCAAGTTCTAAACGAGCTCCAACAGCATAATAAGTGATCGTCACATTCTCAACAGGAATATTATGACTTATAGCAGCATCTACAATATCAAGAGCCGAGAACATCGCCCCCATTTGTGCTGTGATTAGTGCTGTTTCTTCTGGAACATTTTCAGCCATCAGTTCTTTAGCAAATTCTAATAAATATTCTTCAGAGCTTCCCTGAAGAGCATGATGCAAACCTTCTTTTACGAGCTGCATCTTTGGCGTGAAGTGTTTGATGACTTCTTCAACATCCATTGATCCAATACGATGACGTAAAAACCATCTCGTTCCCCGCCTAACAAGTCGATTTAACTCATGGAGCATCTTCACTTGGATTTCAGCAGGTACAATAAAATCTAATGCATTAACGGCTTCTCTAAATCGATTGGCTCTAAATATCTCACGTGCTGCAATATAGCCGCGGATGATATCCGGAACGGTTGCTCCCGTTTCATCTTGTAAACGATGAATAAATCCAAGCCCCATATCATTGATAACAGCATTTGAAATCTGCATCGCTATAATTTCACGTTTCAAGCGATGAGAAAACATTTCCTTTTCATATTTGTCACGTAACAATTGAGGAAAGGCTGTGATCAAATCCATTGCAATATATTTATCTTCTGGCACATCTGAAGCAAGCAATTCACTTTTTAATAATGTTTTGCAATAAGCCAGTAAAACAGCAAGTTCAGGTCTTGTAAGGCCTTTACCACTTTGCTGACGTGTCAACAATTCATCATTCATCGGTAAAAATTCTAATGACCGACTTAAATTGGCATTTTGTTCTAAATGATCAATTAGTCTGCAATGCATTTGAACATTCTTTTCAGAATTAAATTCAGCGACACTAATGGCTTCGGTTTGATTGCGGTTGTTTTCTAAAACTAGTTCTGCGACATCATTTGTCATTTCACCTAACAACACATTTCTTTGCTTCTCAGTGAGATCACCAGATGCAACAATACCATTTAATAAAATTTTGATATTCACTTCTTGGTCAGAGCAGTTTACGCCACCTGAATTGTCTATCGCATCGGTATTGAGTTTGCCACCATTAAGGGCATACTCAACTCGACCCAATTGGGTAAACCCTAGGTTCCCACCTTCAGCAACAACTTTTGCTCGTAATTCTTCACCATTTATACGTAAACTATCGTTTGTCCTATCACCCACATTCATATTATGTTCAAAGGATGCTTTTACATAAGTTCCTATACCACCATTAAATAGAAGATCAACTTGTGCTTTTAATAGTGCTCTTATCAGTTCATTTGCAACAATCTTTGGCTTGGTAATGCCAAGCATCTCTTGCACTTCTTTCGATAAAGTAATGAATTTGGAAGCGCGTGAAAAAACCCCACCACCTTTTGATATTAATTTTGGATCATAATCTTCCCAAGATGAGCGTGGCAAATTAAATATGCGAAGTCTTTCATTAAAACTCAACTCTGGATCTGGATTGGGATCCAAAAAGATATGTTGATGATTAAAAGCTCCAATTAATTTGATATGCCGCGATTGCAACATCCCATTACCAAAAACGTCACCGGCTAAGTCACCAATGCCAATTACAGTAAAGTCTGTTTTCTGAGTATCAATACCAAGTTCTCTGAAATGTCTTTTTACTGATTCCCAAGCACCACGAGCAGTGATACCCATTTTTTTATGGTCATAACCTGAGGAACCACCTGATGCAAAGGCATCCCCTAACCAAAAATTGAATTTTTTAGAAACACCATTAGCAATATCAGAGAACGTTGCTGTTCCTTTATCGGCAGCAACAACCAAATAAGGATCATCTGAATCATATCGCACCACATCTTGTGGAGGCATGACTTTGTTTTCAACCAAATTATCTGTTAGATCTAATAGACCATGGATAAAAGTTTGATAACAAGCAATTCCTTCATTCATTATTTCTTCGCGTGTAGCATGATGAGGAATACATTTTGGTACAAATCCACCTTTTGCACCCAGTGGTACAATAACAGCATTTTTGACTTGTTGTGCTTTCATTAAGCCAAGCACTTCTGTTCTAAAATCTTCACGTCTATCAGACCATCGCAAGCCACCTCTTGCTACCTTCGCGCCTCTTAAATGAACGCCTTCTACCCGAGGCGAGTAAACAAATATTTCAAACAAGGGTCTTGGTAAAGGAAGCTCTGGAATAGCGGATGGGTCTAATTTGAAAGACAAATAGGATTTATACTTATTCTCATGATTTTTTTGGAAGAAATTGGTACGTATCGTAGCCAATATAACCT
>CAYXVT010000023.1:5681-7548 GCA_964468105.1 Uncultured Candidatus Berkiella sp.
CTGAAGGTATCGTCTGATAATTCTATCTTCATCGATATTCTTAACTTCTTCAAGATTATTCTTAATTTTTAAACGTAAAGAATTTGAGATACTATTTCTTTTTTCTTGTGAAACAGCTGGATCAAAACGTACTTTAAAGAGATCAACCAAATCTCGCGTAATCGTTGGTACACCACCAAGTACATCTTCAATGTAAGCTTGAGAAAACGTGAACCCAATTTGCCATAAATATTTGGCATAAGCTCTTAACATGGCAACTTCACGCCAATTAAGCCCCGATCCTAGTACTAATCGGTTGAAACCATCACTTTCTGCCTCTTTATACCAAATATGGTAAAAAGCTTCTTGGAAGATCTCTTTAATTTCATCGACTTTTAATTGAATGGTTGAATTAAAAATCATTCCAAAATCATTGATCCAAATTCTTTTACCATTTTTAGGCACAATTTCGTGTGGTCTTTCACTTATCACTCTCAATCCCATTGCTTCCAGCATGGGTATAATGTCTGATAGCGGAATGGAGCTTCCTGGACTGTATAATTTAAACCTTAAAACACCATCAGGCTCATCGAGTGGTCTGTAAAAACTCATTTCAAGAGGATCTGTATCTGAGAGCCGTTCGATATGTTGAACATCGTAAACGGCTGTACGCACATTAAAATCTGAGCGGTACCCAACCGGAAAAGCACTTCGATACTTATGGAATAAACGATTTCCTGCTTCTTCGCCAAAATGTTCTAATAAGGCATCTTTTAAATTGTCATCCCAAGTGCGAGCGATTTGGATTAATTTTTCTTGAAGTTTGATGAGATCATATTGTTTTGCTAAATCATCTTTAAATCTTACGATATAATGAATTCTTGCTAATGTCGATTCAGAAAAACGAGTATCAAAATCTATCTGATAACCGCCTAATTCTTCCAATAAAATATTTTGTATTTTTTCCCTAAGCCTTGAATTAAATCTTTCTTTGGGAACGAAAACAAGACAAGAGAATATTCTAGTAAAAGAATCCTTTCGAACAAATAATCGAATCCTTTGGCGCTCTTGCAAATGGAGAATACCCATTGATAAATCATATAACTCATCTACGGTTGCATGAAAAAAGTCATCTCGAGGTAATGTTTCCAAAATATTAACAATCGATTTACCGTCATGACTATCATAGGTGACACCCGCCCGCTCAAGAATTTGCTTTACCCTCATGCGTAGTAAAGGAATACCTTGGGGAGTGCGATTATAGGCAGCAGAAGTATATAGTCCAATAAATTGATGCTGACCTATTACTTTTCCTTTATCATCAAAAATTTTAATCACAATGAAGTCAGTGTAAGTTGGCCTATGTACAGTTGAAATTTTATCCGTTTTTCCAAGGATCAATGGAAAAGGAGATACAGCAAATTCTTGTGCTGCTTTTGGCATATCTTGAAATGCTTCGAAATAATTCTCACTATATTTTCGCAAAATACCTAAACTAGATGATTTATCGATAGTTAATTGATAATTACCTTGAGAAGTTGTCAGCTTGCGTTGACAATACCCAAGATAAGTAAAGTGATTTTTATTGATCCATTCTAAAAATTGTATAATTTCTTCGTCTATTTCTTTCTTGGTACTTTTAGCTAATGAAGCCTTGCATTCTTCAATGACAGACTCCATTTTTTGAGACATATTTCGCCAATCATTTACCGTTAAATTAACATCTTCAATAACATTTTCAATAGACTTTTTTAAATCTTCTAGAACCTTAGGATCGCTTTGTTTATCGATTTCGATAAAAATAGGCATTTCACTGATAACATTCGATGGCGTTTCATTATTACTGTAAATATTGGTTAAAACGCCTTGGGCATTACGTTCAACTTTT
>CAYXVT010000023.1:7558-23855 GCA_964468105.1 Uncultured Candidatus Berkiella sp.
AAACCATTGAGATGCATGATTAAATAGATGTTTAGTCCATGCTGGTTTAACAGCATGCGGATTGATTCGATTAAAAATGCTCTGTTTTCGTAGATAATTTCAATAACTGTATGCGTAGATTGCCAACCATGTTGTTCATATTGTGGATTATAAACTCGGATTTTTGGTTCAAGCGTTTTGCGTTGATGAATAAAATGCCAATGGGAAACTAGCGCACCGTAAAGATCAATGACGGATCGCTCGAACAAATCTTCTGGTGCAGCACTTAAGTAATATTGCTTAACAAACGGTGTAATCATTTTCGCATCGTTTGCTGGAAGCTTTTCTTCCACTAGAGCAATGACGCGTTGAATTAGCTCATCACGTGCTTCTTCTTGCCGGCGCATAGCCCACCCCTTCACTCTTAGTCTATCTCGATTTAAGTAGTCTAATTTTACAGCTTAGATGTAAGATTAGATACATCCGTTTAGCGGAACTTTTTGTGCTAAATGAGATAGTAAATCTAAAAAAAATACTCTTCCCAGCCCCACAAAAATAGTTAGTTCACTTGTTTTCATCCTTTATATATGTCGGCATGTGTGGCCAAAAGAATAGCTTATTTGATAATGGTATAAAATTATCATTGAGGTAAGGCTTTTAAGTGTCGCACTTCTGGCTATTTTACCAGTCTATTATATCGGCAACGGCCTTAACCCAATCGTCTTGCGCATTCAAACAAGGCACTACTGTAAACTCGCCCCCACCTAAAGAATGCCATTGTTCTTTCGCACGCATGCCAATCTTCCAATGTTTCTAAACAATCAGCAACAAAAGAGGGGCATGCCACAATTAAGTTTCGCTTACCTTCTTGAATCAATTGAGGCAGCGAATTTTGGATATCAGGTCCAATCCAAACCGTGCGCCCTAAACGAGACTGAAAAACCACACTATAGTCTGCTTGAGTTAATCCTAGGTAATTGGCTAATAATCGAGAGGTTTCATAACATTGCGCTCGATAGCAAAAATAATTTTGAGTTACCACTTTGGGGCAGGGTTTATTTTCGAAACAAGTACTCGCACATCCTTGGCTACTTTTTTGGACCTGACGCACCGGTAAACTATGATAACTAAACACTAAATGGGAATTATCTTTTTGCGCTAAATAGGGCTTGATCACATTTGCTTGAGCTTCAATATAACCTTTATCTTCATAGAATTTATCTATGACTTTTAGAGTCACCATATTCCATTTTTCAGAAAAGTTGCTTAACAAGTTTTCAATTGCCGAACCACTGGCTGCACTTGAATACTGTGGAAACAAAGGTAGCGCTATGATTTCTTTGCATCCTGCTTTTAAACACTTATCAAGCGCGAAAGGAATACTCGGGTTTCCATAACGCATTGCGCATTCAACAACAAAGCTATCGCCCAGTACTTTTTGTACCTTTTCTACAAGAGCGCGACTATTGAACAATAAGGGTGATCCTTTTTCTTTATCCCATATGGCAGCATAAGCAGCCGCTGATTTTTTAGGTCTAAATGGTAGAATAATCAGATGCAACAAAACCTTGCGCATTAGCCATGGCAAATCAATGACTCTAGGATCATCCAGAAATACTTTAAGATATTTTCTGACGGAAGCCGTGTCAGCTTTATCGGGCGTACCCAAATTAATGAGCAAAACACCCCTTTTTGCTTTATCCATCATTACCCTTTTGACATAATAGCTATTATTAAACAAAATTTGAGTTAAATAGCTTATAAACTGTGAAAACCGACCCTATTGTACCCCAACCACCGCCACTGCTTACAATCATTTTGTTGATGATCCCATTTGTGCTTCCTTTAGGGTTAGCGCTTGATCTTTATTTGCCTTCTGTCCCTTCTATGGCATCGGCCTTGGGTACTAACGCAATCAGCATTCAACTAACGTTAACGGTTTTTATGTATTGCTTTGGTTTTGGACAATTAATCGTTGGCCCAATTACAGATAGGTTTGGTAGACATCGCATTTTATTGGTAAGCATTGTCCTCTTCACGCTTGGCAGCATCATTTGCACCAGTGCAGACAATCTCAGCATATTGTTGACGGGAAGGATCTTTCAAGCATTTGGGGCTTGTGGATCCCAGGTAGTAGCCTTTGCCATGGTACGAGATCAATATGACGGCAAAAATGCGACCCTCATTTTTACTTCTTTAAAAGGTGCCATGGCTATTGCTCCGATTGGAGCTCCAGTGCTAGGTGCGTTTTTACAAATCTATTATGGATGGCAAGCCAATTTTGCAGTACTAAGTCTTTATGGCTTAAGCGCCTTGTTGCTCGCTTTCTTTCTAAAAGAAACAAGACTAAAAACCATCAGAGAACAGCAATCTGCTCAACGATTTTTTGGTAAATATATTAAGCCTTATAAAGCTATTCTTTCAAACCCTGAGTTTCTCTATTTTGGTACTTGCGGCTTAGCCACTCAAGCCGCCATGTTTGGATATTTTTCACTTTCACCACGCTACTTTATTACCTTACATGGATTGTCCGAATCCCAATTCGCTATCCTCTTTAGTGCCAATGCCGTTGCTTTTCTACTCACCAGCATTGTCGCAGGTAAATTTATTTATCGACTTGGATTCCAAAAAAGTACTTTGATTGGCGCTTTGATGCTGATCTGCAGTGGCATTTTCATGATAGGGGGTGATTTTGCATTTGATCATTATTTTGTTTTGTTTTTACCTAATTTAATTGCTAGCAGCAGTGCAGCTATCATGCTTGGCGCCAGCGCATCAGGTGCCATGATGCCTTTTAAACACAATGCAGGTGCGGCAGCAGCAATGTTTGGCTGCATGGAGTTTATTGGCGGGGGTTTTGTTGGTTCAACAGTGATTAGAGGCAATAACATTTCTGTTATCCCACTTACTATTTGTTTGATGTCACTTGGCGTAGGTCTTATTGTAGCAAATGCCTTTTTACAGAAAAGAGCCGCCCTACCATCTACATCAAATTAAATTCATATGGTGATATTTTTCCAGTTATCGCATTAAGAAAGTATCAAACTCTGTCGATATTAAAGCTCAATTTCCTATCTTGAGTGAAGATTAGACAATGGAGTTCAATATGAATGTCATTCATCGATTTAAATTTTTGACTGTCTTTTTTGCCATGACCCCATTGTTATGTAGTGCTGCCGATGAAATCCAGATTACCGGCACACCAGGCTCAGCCAGTGCGACAACCACTATTACTGGACAACAGCTTCCTGCCGCACCACAAGCATTCAAAGGTAAAATTGAGCGCAATGAAGATAAGTCAACACAATATTGGCCAGCCCGAATTGTGCCTCCCAAAGGCGCACCCAACATATTATTAATAATGACCGACGATGTCGGATTTGGTGCACCCTCAACGTTTGGTGGGGTCATTCCAACACCAGCAATGGATCGGATCGCGAATATGGGATTGCGCTATACGCAGTTTCATTCAACAGCACTATGCTCTCCTACGCGTGCTGCACTAATCACTGGGCGTAATCATCATTCAGCAGGATTTGGTGTGGTCTCTGAACAATCGACGGGATATCCAGGTTATGACTCTATCATTACGCGTGATAAATCAACGATTGGACGCATCTTGAAAGACCATGGCTATTCAACCTCCTGGTTTGGTAAAAATCACAATACGCCAACTTTCCAATCTAGCCAAGCAGGACCATTTGATCAGTGGCCCGTTGGAATGGGTTTTGATTACTTCTATGGTTTTGTCGGTGGTGATAGCAGCCAGTGGCAACCAAATCTGTTTCGTAATACTACTGCAATCTATCCTTATATTGACAAACCTGAGTGGAATTTGATCACAGCTATGGCTGATGATGCCATTGAATATATGAAGCGTATTACTGCAATTGATCCTGCTCAGCCATTCTTTGTCTACTATGTACCTGGTGCAACCCATGCTCCACATCATCCAACACCAGAATGGATCCAAAAAGTTACTGATATGCACTTGTTTGACAAGGGATGGAACGCACTACGTGATGAGATCTTTGCTAACCAGAAAAAGCTCGGCGTGATCCCACAAGACGCAAAACTAACTCCGTGGCCCGATAACTTGCTGAAGAAATGGGATCAGTTAACACCAGATGAACAAAAGTTATTTATTCGTCAAGCCAATGTGTACGCAGCTTATCTTGCCTATGCCGATCATGAAATTGGTCGTGTGATTCAAGCTGTTGATGACATGGGCCAACTAGACAACACCCTTATTATTTATATCAGTGGAGATAATGGTGGTTCCGCGGAAGGCTCAATGAACGGTACGCCCAATGAAATAGCGATTTTCAATGGGGTCGATGTCCCTGTTGAAGCGCAATTAAAAGCTTTTTATGATATTTGGGGTTCAGATAAAACCTATCCGCATATGGCGGTGCCATGGACATGGGCATTCAATACCCCCTTTTCCTGGACAAAACAAATTGCCTCGCATTTCGGTGGCACACGTCAAGGTGTTGCGATTGCTTGGCCAAAAGTCATTAAAGACAAAGGCGGTATACGTAACCAGTTCCATCATGTGATTGATATTGTGCCAACAATCCTAGAAGCAACTGGGATCCAAGCTCCCAAGGATGTTGATGGTATTGCACAAAAACCAATTGAAGGTGTGAGCATGATGTACACCTTTGATCCGAAAAACGCCAATAAACCTTCTGAGCACCACACTCAATATTTTGAAATGATGGGAGATCATGCTATCTATCATGATGGCTGGATTGCAAGCACCAAAGTGATGAGACCACCATGGGATGTCTTGGGTTCAGTTAGTGAGGATCCCGCCAGTTTCCCGTATGAGTTGTATGATCTCACAAAAGATTGGACACAATTTGAGAATGTGGCAGCCAAGTACCCAGATAAAGTAAAAGAGTTAGATAAGCTGTTTTGGAGTGAGGCAAAGAAATACCAAGTGTTGCCACTTGATGCCACCGTTGCAACGCGTATTGTCTCTCCACGCCCAAGCCTAGCAGCGGGTCGTACTGAGTTCACTTGGTTGGGAGAAATCACGGGAACACCAAATGGTGTTGCACCTTCGATTCTTAATACGTCATATAATTTCAAAGCGGATGTTGAAATCCCACAAGGTAATGCTGAGGGTATGATCGTAACGCAAGGCGGTCGCTTTGCTGGTTATGGATTTTACGTACTTAAAGGAAAGCCTGTATTTGTGTGGAACTTCTTTGGACTTAAAGCTGTACGTTGGGAAAGTCCAGAAGTTTTGGCACCTGGTCCACATACAATAGAATTTGATTTCAAATATGATGGTCTTGGCGCTGGAACACTCGCTTACAATAACATGAGTGGTATTGGCAGAGGCGGCGTTGGTATATTGAAAATAGATGGTAAGGAAGTGGTAAATCAAAAGATGGAGCATACCATTCCTATTATTCTTCAGTTCGATGAAAACTTTGATATTGGGGCTGATACGGGAACCCCTGTCAGTGAAGAATATAAAGTCCCATTTAACTTTACCGGAAAAATCAAAAAGCTAACCTTGACCATTGATAGACCAAAGTTATCAGAAAAAGACATCAAAGAGTTAATGACTAAAGGGCAACGTAATAATCAGAAAAGTGAGTAATTGCCTGCATTCACAAAAGCTATGTTAGTTAAATTATTTTTCTAACATAGCTTATTTTTACACACGTAATTTGTTATCATACTACCTATCAGAAATAAATTGATGGTAGCCATGATAAACTTCCCTGCTAAACTCGATGAGCCGAAACTGCTCAAAAACACCAATACACTGATGAATTTCTTGAAAGCCCCTGGCCAAACAGGAACCCAAAAAATTCTATCATTGAATGAAGAAAACGAAATTGAAGTAATTCTGATGCCAAATCGAGGATCGGCAAGCTTTCCCTATGCCCAAGAGAAAGCCATTCTGCTGTGGCATTGGTCGTGCCTTGAACCCTATATTAGAAGGCGCTTTAATGAGATTAAAAAAATTCCTATCACCAATTTAGCGACCTATTATTCATTTAATCAAATCTTTCAAGGGTTGCGTTTTTTGTGTGGTGAATTTGTGCAACAGATGGAAATCATGTATAGCTTGCTTGAAATTCAAGAAAAGAAAATACAAGACTCAATTGACACAGAGTGGGAAAAAACTAAACAAGATGCACAAAGTCTTTTATTTGAACTAGCAGCCGCTCAAAAGGTATCTCTAGTTACCATCAAAAGATTCATCAATATTGGTGTGGTTGAAAATGAAAATAAACAACTGGGATTTACAGCTGTTCCTAGCGTAACATTAACGCCTCGTGAATTTGAATTGGGACAACCTTTTAAGAGCCCACTTAAAATCTTAGCGAATTTTTCCATTAACTTTGAGATTGGCACCCCGTCAAAAATTATTTTTTCTGATAATATCACCCTTAAATTTTTCCAACTAGGCAGGATGTTACCAGCTCTTATGAATGCCTACCCAGCGTGGTTACCCGAAGGTGAATTGTATCCTCACCTTTTGCAGAAAAATCTTGAAAGTTGCGTTTATGGTCCAACATTCACTATGCGTTCACATTTTCAAAAACAACCCTCAGGAAGACTTGGTTTTCAAAAAGCTGATCTGATTGTCTGGATGGGTGGCCTATATGATGAATTTGAATCCATAACCCTACTATCTTTTTTTCATTGTATGGTCGAAATAGGTTATGCGCAGCAATTCAATCGCGTTGTGTTTTTCGCCCCTTATACTTTTTCATCTAAAGCCAAAGCCTTTGGATTTACTACCAATGACTCTGAACATCCAACCCCTACAGAGCAAGTCACAGCTGTGAATACTGCGATTGAAAATAGAACAGCAGTCACAACTGACGATGATCGCTTTATGCAATTGAATGAGGATGAAGATGAACTATTGCGCCCCTTTTACTTTGATCTAAAAGAGTTAACAGATACTCGTGTTGTCATACCTGAAAAACGACTCGAAACGACTTATGTTAAGCTAATGAATGCCGCAAAGTTACTTGATGATATAAATTATTCAAAAGGCCTATTCCCTGAAAAGTTCCAAATACCTTTTCTCCCTTATCATACCTCACTTACAGCCCTTAGAGAGCGTGAAATAACTGGTAAATTAAAACCACGTGGAGTGATTTTTGGCAGTGAAGAGCTTGATTTTAGAACACTCGCTGACAATAAAGCATTAAAAGAGATTGGGGAAATGAGTGGATTACAAGAGCCTGCACAAAATAGGATTAGATTTTGTAGAGGCAGCAGCTAGTAAACCACCATTAGCATACAACTATCACCTTAAGTGCTTCAGAACTGAATAGACTGCTGGCTCTGTAGCAATTGATGAGATTGGTTGCTTATTGTTTGATGTCTGTGATGCATCCAAGATTTCTTTGGCTCTTTTATATAGCGCTAACGTCGCTTCATCAGGTTCACGTCTTGTCCATTGAATGGGAGCAGGTAGCTTTCGCGCAGGCAAACTTATTAGCTTAGGCTGACGGTTGCTATATAATTTGTGTGCTTCAAGTAGTGCTTTATTGTGGGCAGTGCTACCTCGGAGAATAGTAGGCATCAGTTTTCCTTCCCAAATTGATCTCTCTTTATCTTTCATTGTGTTCCTTAGCCTTTGACGGCAAATGGTTAGTTAACTATTATTGCAATTAAAGATATTCAACTTTAATCTTACAACTATCATAAATCAAGTTCTCTTGTTAATTTTTGATATTCCTGAAACTGCTTTCTATCAATTTGGCACAAATATTTTACAACCTTTGTGTGATTACTTTGCGATGCAAGGTGCAAAGGAAGATTCCCCTGTGAATCTAAAGGATCCACATTAGCCCCAATGGATACTAATGTTTTAATCATATCCAATTGCCCATTTCTAGCAGCACTATGCATGATTTGTCGACCTAAAATATCCACCGACTGAAGAATCAGCATACATCCAAAGCGTGCGATAAGTTTATCTAATAGATTCTTATTGCCATAATATGCGGCTAAATGAATAGCATTAAATCCATCACTACTCACAACGTCGAATAAATCTTCTTTATTTTCAATGAGTGTTGGAATTAAATCAAAGCGTCTTAGTTCTAAAGCTAGCCATAATGGTGGTAATTTATTCGGCAATTTATCTTGCAAATAACCAAGTAGTCCTTTTTTCGCTTGTTCTTTACTTGCTTGGGCTTTGAGATTAGCCTTTTTGACTTTCAAGGCATTGACGTTTGCTTTGCTATTGATCAAAACCGCCCAATGCAATGGAGTGAAACCATTTTTGTCTTTCGAGTCTAGAGCGGTCACTTCCAACTTCGGATATTCAAGAAAAGCTTTTAATACATCCGGATTTGGATTTGCAGCAGCAATATGTAATGGCGTTTGTAGATGCTTGTCGTTACAATTGAGCTGGATTACACGTCTTGTTCGATTAATATCTTCATCCAACAACATTTCTAAAGTAGCTTCCGAGGAAAGAGCAGCAGCATGATGCAACGGTGTCTGATCGTTATTATCTTTAATTTTTAAATCTAACCCGCGATAGAACATTTTATGCTTAAGCCATGATTTTCTATATTTGCTTTTCAAATACTCTTGCTGGATCATACTTAACAGCACATTTTCCTTTCCTTTTGCACACACAAGATGCAGTGACGTTATGCCCACGTCATTAGGTTGATAATAGTTTGCGCCATGTTGAATGAGGCATATGGCTTCATCATCCTTTTCTGCACGAATTGTCTGATGTAGTTCTGTCTCGTTTTTCCTGACATCTATTAGGGGAATTATACTTAAAATAGTTTTTTCCCAGGATTGGGAATTTTCAAGCGATTCCTTAAAAGCAGGCAAAGGTATGACTTTTTTCAATTGATGGGTTGCCAAGGAGGTAAATGCGCGACCATTGTTCCAGATGGCGGCATTCATTAAATATTTCATAAAAAGTTCCTTAAATGAGGAAAAAAAATGTTAATTTTTTAGAACATGAATTTTAAATCAAAGATGAATGTGCCTCGCTGAGATATTCAACTGACAGATGTGAAGTTCCTATGACAAGCATCGACTACTCCTTACTCCCTGATGCAAGAAGAAGGCATTATAAGTTGAATATCTTTAAATGCAACAAAAAAATATTATATTTAAGAAAAAAGTGTTCGGTGTAAGTGCTCATTATTTCAGAGTTTTTGATATTAAATGATTTGTGAAGCAAACGCATTTTTTTTGTGTCCCTGCTTCCACCTACGCTAAGAAGCTTCGGTCGACAGGCCCGCAGCGAAGAAGAGGGGGTGAGATGTATTTCTTTTCCCCATGTTCCGCATTGTCCACTAACGTGGACAATACTACACAAGGGGCTACTATCCTTTGCAGCTGCCGCTGCAAAAAAGTAATAAAGACTTTTTGTTTTGATGCCTATTCTTCGGCATAACATTCCAACTGAAAATTGTATTTTTGCAGATCAATCTCACCATCAATAACATAAGGTTGTAATGCCCGTGCTTGTGTCTCATTTATTTTATAACATGCAATTAAATCTCTCAAAACATGTTCAGGTTCATTTGGGTCAATATTATATAGCTTCTGCAGAAAGGATAAATTAACTGGTTTTAATTTATATGACACAACAAGTTCATGATCTCCATCTTCATCTGAAATCTTGCTATAACCACAAACCTCTCTGACTATACCTTTTACATCATTTGACATATTAATTACCTTCTATAAATATTTCTTAATATTTCTATCGCTTTTAGGACCCTTTATCTGTTTCCCAGTATTTTGATCATAAGCCCCTAAATGATTTCCTCGTTTATCATACATTTCTACTTCACCATGTTGATAATCCCACTCTAATATTGTTTTGTCTGACATTTTCCATCTTTTTCTAAGGCCACCGGGATAAGGCGTTGCGGATTGGTTAGCTTTATTTTTCGTGCCTATATTAAATTTTGGCTCTAACAGAATAGCGGGTATGAAAGATTTATCGTACGATGCATTTCGCACTTTGATCTCATCACAAAGTCTATCGGTAACCCCAGCAAGCCCCTCTTTCACAGCAAGATGTAAAGGTAAATTTCCATCATTATCCGCTAATGTAATGGGGGCATTGAATTTTAAAAGGCAATTAACCATTTCAAGATTTTTAATCGCGCAATGTAAAGGTGTCTCTCCGTTGGAATTCCGCCCGTGTTTGTCAATGGGTACACTCATGGCGCTTTTCATCAATTCCTTAAATTGAACAGTTGTTCCTTTTGATGCCACAATATGAAACGCACTATTGCCCTGTTTGTCACACCATTGATAAATTAAAATACGAGGTTGTTTTTTAATCAAATTGAGAATGGTGGGGATGTTTTTTTCTTCTAACGCTTTTTTAAACTCATTCATAGCCAAAGTCATAGTACTACTCCTTAAATGACTTGTGTTTACAATCCAATGTAAAAATTTTTTAACTGTTGAGCTTCAAATCAGAAGAAAATGACAAAAAGATTGGCGCGCGCAGATAAACTGGGCTTTAAGAAAGGCTCCCTGACACAGCATCGACTACTCCATAATTTCCCTGATGCAAGTGGGAGGGATTATAATTCGATTTTTTTCAAATGCAACAAAAACCATTACCAAAATGAAAAATACTTAAGTGTAAATCCTCACAATATCAGGATTTTTGATATTATGCGGAATTGCAGTCTTATATATAGGGTGGGAATGTGCTAGTTGAATTATGTAAACTTAGAAATTTGATTGATATCTATCAATTTCCCAGTGTCACAAAAATGAATTTCAAAACGTCCTTGCACACCATTAGAGGTGACAAAGGGTCTTAAGGCAGCAACGGGGAGTTGAACTCTTTGCCCCGTTGTTGCAGGAGCCACAATAACTTTAGCAATGCCTTGATAGAATTTAAGCAACTCTTTTGGCGATATTCTTAAATCTACTGTTATCGTTGGCATCTTTAAGCACTTAAGGATTTCGTTACAATTTCATAAACATCTTCAGATAAATTTCCTGATGATTCAATTTTCATTAGCGCTTTTTTCATCAACTCACCATGTTTTTCATCAAGGCGCTTCCATTGTGTCAAACCTTCTAGGAGACGCGCCGCGACTTGAGGATTGCGTTGATTTAATTCGATAACGCGATCGGCTAAAAATTGATATCCTTTACCGCTCTCATCATGGAATCTTTCAGGGTTTGCCATACCAAAAGTATTGATAAGTGCATACACTTTATTGGGATTATTAATATCAAATCCTTCATGCGTTAATAAGGCTTGTATATTGCTTAACACATTTGGCAAATCAGCAGCTGCCTGTAATGAAAGCCACTTATTGACCACCAATGGATCATTTTTAAAAGTGTTATAAAAGTCATCAAACAATTTTTGACGCATCGGTGAGGTGGAGTGATTAATTGCACCAAGCGCACCGATCTTATCTGTCATGTTACGCGCATTTTTATATTGTTCTTCGGCAAGATTGAGCCACTTAGCACCTGCTTTCACCAAGAAGTATAAACAGGTATTTTTTAATGCACGTTGCCCCATACTAGCACTACTTAATGAACCATCATCTGCTTGTGCTGCATCTTGATATAGTCGAGCCAACTCATCTTCAAGGCTTTCAGAAAAACCTTCGACTAATGCTTTTCTTGCTGCAATTAAGCTATCAACTTCAATAGTTGAAAATTCTTCTGCAACATAACTGAATGAAGGAATAGCAAGTAACTGAGCAAGCAGCGCAGGCTCAGAAATTTTCTGTTTTAGTAATTTTGAATACGCTTTAATAATCGTCGCCGGAGCACTAAGAGTTTTGTTTTGTTGGTAATCTTTCATTAAAGACTTGATAGCATGGGTGCCAATACGTTGCGATGCATCCCAACGATTGAACAGATCTTCATCAGAAGTCATTAATAAGACAAGCTCAGATTCAGTATAAGGATAAGATAACTTAACGGGAGCAGAAAAATTCCCTAATAAAGAAGGTACTGGTTTAATGGGCACATTTTCAAAAACAAATTCTTGCGTTTCTTTGTCTAAGATTAAGAAATGACCTTCTTCGGTTTGATGAATAGGATTTTTAGACTCTAAAGAAATTTTGCCACCCTCATCATCATAAAGCGCAATTTTTATGGGGATAACAAAGGGCATCTTTTCTTTTTGATCTGGCGTCAAAGGACACTTCTGAGATAAGGTTAGTTTGAATTGTTTTGATTTTGGATCAAAGGCTTCTTTAACTGTAACTTGCGGTGTGCCCGCCTGGTTGTACCAACGACGAAATTGCGTTAAATCAATATTATTGGCATCGCTGAGCGCTGCCACGAAATCTTCAATGGTAACGGCCTGACCATCATGACGTTCAAAATAGAGATCCATCCCTTTTCTAAATCCTGCTTTTCCTAGCAAGGTATACTGCATTCTGATGACTTCTGATCCCTTATTGTATACGGTCGATGTATAAAAATTATTAATTTCAATATAGGATTCTGGACGTACCGGATGCGCCATTGGGCCTGCATCTTCTGCAAATTGACGGGTTCGAATGATGCGTGCATCCGTTATTCGCTTCACTGTTGGAGAACCTGTGCTTGCTGAAAATTGCTGTTCACGAAAAACAGTTAGGCCTTCTTTGAGACTTAATTGGAACCAATCACGACAAGTAATTCGGTTCCCCGTCCAATTATGAAAATATTCATGCCCAATAACGGCCTCTACATTTTGAAAATCTACATCGGTAGCTGTTTCTTCACTGGCAAGAACATATTTTGAATTAAATATATTCAAACCTTTGTTTTCCATTGCGCCCATATTAAAATCATTGACGGCAACTATCATGTACACATCTAAATCATATTCTCTGCCATAAGCTTGTTCATCCCATTTCATGGACTTCTTTAATGCTTCCAAAGCATATTGGCATTTATCTTTATTCTGTGGTTCAACAAAAATCTCTAACGCCACTTTTCGGCCCGATTCGGTTGTAAAGGAATCTTTTATTTGTGTCAGATCACCGGCCACTAATGCAAAAAGATAGCTTGGTTTTTTAAAGGGATCTTGCCATTTTACAAAATGACGATTATCCGTCATATCACCCTTGTCGATTTTGTTTCCATTTGATAATAAAACGGGATAGCGAGTTTTATCTGCAACGATCGTTGTGGTAAACGTTGCCATCACATCTGGTCGATCAAGATAATAAGTAATTCTTCTAAAGCCTTCTGCTTCGCATTGTGTGCAAAACAAAGAACCTGAACGATACAAACCACTTAAGGCTGTATTTTTTTGAGGAGCTACCTCTGTCACCACTTCAAGGGTAAAATTATCAGGTACTTCTGTAATTGTGAGTGTTGATGGTGTTTGTTCATATTGCTTTGCATTAAGACGAATATCGTCCACTTGCAGAGAGATCAATTTTAAAGATTCCCCATTAAGCACCAGCGGACGCTGGTGTTTTTCCAGGTGGGTATTACGACTCACTCTTAATATAGAATGAACGAGTGCTTTATCCTCCATAAGCTCAAAGTGCAGATCAACACTCTCCACCAAAAAATCAGGCCTCTGGTAATCTTTCAAGTAGGTTGTATTGAGTTTTGAGTTTTGCATTTTCATATTGCTCGTCGCTTGCCTATGCTTAATAAGGAGGATAAATAATTTTTAATCACTAGCCTAAGTCTATCCCTTAAAAAAGTTGGGATCCAGACAAGGAGTTATGAATCTGTGATTACTGATTATAACCTCAGATAAAACTTGTGTTTAGTTATTAAGCTTATAAACTTAGACACAGATACCTTGTTTCAAAGGAGTGAGCCATATGGATGTTTTAAGTAGCTTTAAAGATCGCTACGACGGACGTTATAAAGAAGAAGAGTTTAGCCTTCAGGAATATCTTACCCTTTGTAAGCAGGACCCAATGTCCTATGCAAACGCAGCTGAAAGGTTGCTTGGTGCAATAGGTGAACCAAAGCTTGTTGATACCAGTAAAGACCGTCGTTTAAGTCGGATCTTTTCAAACAAGGTTATGAAGCTTTATGACTCATTTGAATCATTCTACGGCATGGAAGAACCCATTGAGCAAATTGTCTCCTTTTTAAAACATGCCGCTCAAGGATTAGAAGAAAGAAAACAAATTCTATACCTTTTAGGTCCTGTGGGAGGCGGTAAGTCCTCTCTCGCAGAACGCCTTAAAGCCCTAATGGAAAAAGTACCCTTTTACGCCATTAAAGGATCACCTGTACATGAATCACCTCTGGGATTATTCAGTCCCGAGGAAGATGGTCCGATTTTAGAAGAAGAATATGGCATTCCACGACGTTATGTTGAAACGATCATGTCACCTTGGGCTGTTAAGCGTCTGCATGAATATAATGGTGATATCAATCAATTCAGAGTCGTTAAATTATGGCCATCTCGTTTACGTCAGACAGGGGTAGCTAAAACTGAACCTGGCGATGAAAACAATCAAGATATTTCATCACTTGTTGGTAAAGTCGATATTCGCAAACTAGAACAATATGCTCAGGATGATCCCGATGCCTATAGCTACTCAGGCGGATTATGCAAAGCTAACCGCGGTTTGTTGGAATTTGTTGAAATGTTTAAAGCACCTATTAAAGTGCTCCATCCTCTTCTCACAGCTACGCAAGAAGGCAATTATAATGCCACCGAAGGTTCATCTTCTATACCTTTTGATGGCATCATCATGGCACATTCCAATGAAAGTGAATGGTTAACCTTTAAAAATAACAAACATAATGAAGCATTTTTAGACAGAGTTTATATTGTCAAAGTCCCTTATTGCTTACGCGTTACTGAAGAAATTCAGATCTACAAAAAATTATTATTAAATAGCTCCTTGAAAGATGCCCATTGCGCTCCTAACACTCTGAAAATGTTATCTCAGTTTACTGTGCTTTCAAGGTTAAAAGAGCCAGAAAATTCAAGCATATTTTCAAAAATGCGGGTTTATGATGGTGAGAACCTTAAAGATACCGATCCTAAAGCCAAATCTTATCAAGAATATCGTGATTACGCAGGCGTTGATGAAGGGATGACAGGTCTGTCAACGCGATTCGCTTTTAAAATTCTTTCAAAAGTTTTCAATTTCGACTCTACGGAAATTGCTGCCAACCCCGTCCATTTGTTATACATTATTGAGCAACAAATTGAGCGTGAACAATTCCAACCTGAAACGGCAGAACGTTATCTATCCTATATCAAAGGATATTTAACTCCCAGATATGTGGAATTTATTGGCAAAGAAATTCAAACAGCTTATCTTGAATCTTATTCAGAATATGGTCAGAACATATTTGATAGATATGTTACTTATGCTGACTTTTGGATCCAAGATTCAGAATACCGCGATCCAGATACCGGCGAAATATTAGATAGAAGATCTCTAAATGATGAACTTGAAAAAATAGAAAAGCCAGCCGGCATCAGTAATCCAAAAGATTTTCGCAATGAAATTGTTAATTTCGTCTTAAGAGCTCGTGCAAATAATCGTGGCAAGAATCCTAGTTGGACAAGCTATGAAAAATTGCGAGTTGTCATAGAGAAAAAGATGTTCTCTAATACTGAAGATCTCCTCCCTGTGATCTCTTTTAATGCAAAAGCTTCCGTTGATGAAAAGAAGAAACATCAAGAGTTTGTCGATCGTATGGTCGACAAAGGTTATACACCAAAACAGGTGCGTTTATTATGCGAATGGTACTTACGTGTGCGTAAGTCCACTTAGGAGAGACCCTTGTCACGCTTTATCGACAGACGTCCGAATGGTCGCCACAAAAGCGCTGTAAACCGCCAGCGCTTTATTCGCCGCTTCAAAAAGCAGATTCAGGAAGCTGTGCGTCAAGCTATTTCAGGTCGATCTATCAAAGAAGTTGATGAAAGTGGCGAAAAAATTACTATTCCCGCCAAGGATATTTCTGAGCCCTCCTTTTCTTATGGCGTTGGTGGTGTACGGGATATTATTTTACCTGGTAACAAAGACTTTATTCCTGGTGATTTAATTAAACGCCCCTCCAAAGGAGGAGCTGCTGGTGGATCCTCAGCCAGTAATTCCTCTGAGCAAGGAAGCGATGATTTTGTTTTTGAAATATCAAAGGAAGAGTTTCTGGATCTATTCTTTGAAGATCTTGCTCTCCCGAATCTTGTTAAAACACAAGTTGCTAAAATTCCCTCCTTTAAAATGGTACGCGCTGGATACACTTCGGAAGGCACACCAGCTAATATCAATATTTTAAGATCGGTTAAAAACGCGATGGGCCGAAGAATTGCCCTATCCTCACCTAAAAAAGCTAAAATTGAAGAACTAGAAAGAGAATTATCCCTTCT
>CAYXVT010000024.1:0-3227 GCA_964468105.1 Uncultured Candidatus Berkiella sp.
TACCTTAACGACAATAGATACTCGTCACAGTACACATTGTCGACTCAGACTCCTTTGAGCTTAATTATTAAAGTTTTGGCTTCTGTGGCTCCCACTAAAGAAATTTTGATTAAATTAAAAGAATTAAGCGCATTTGTTTCAACAATCGACTCAAGCGAAGCGATCTATACGAATGCAAAAAATCTCTTACATAAGTTTCCTACAGGCAAAATCTATCCTTTAAAAGTATCACCGGATGAAAGTATTTTATTCCAATCAGAAAGTAGCTTCGGGCTCTTTACGACTGAACTTGTAAAAAAATCACTTATAGAATTCAATGACAAACTAGCATCAGAACAAACTGACACACTGAAATTAGCTGTATTTGATTCACTTAAGTCTATTTATAGCAATGCTTCGGAATTTGCCGAACAACGTCTGCTTGACGAAACTGCTGAAAAATCTCATAAACTATTCCAAGATGACAAAACCGTATTATTACCAACCGGATGGGAAGGCCATTTGATCGATATTGCAGTCTCAAAGCCGCAATCTCTCTTCCTCTTTGCCAACAGTGGTGAACAAGATGACACCCTATTTTTTGGTGATACTTTTCGTGAAATTCAAGATCCCTCTAAAATTGATGCCGATTTTTTCTATGATGTTTTAGCTAATAGTAATAAACAGTTTTTAAGCAATGGTCTCCTGAGCAAATATAGCATTAGTGACGCTTATGATTGGATAGATAGAGATAGTCAAAAATTTAATAATTGCGCCTTGGAAACTCATCTTGACGCGGTTGAAGGTCTTATATTTATTGAACTAGGAAATCATCACATTGAGAGTAGTCATGCCAAGGAACTTGCGAAGTCGTATTATCAAGAATGGGATACTTTTCTTGGTGATTATATCATTGATACCTATATGAGCCAGAAACCTGGTCTACCTGCTCAGGCTTTATTAGATATATACCAAGAATTGCAAAATGACCCTATGGACAGTACAAAACAGCATCATCTACAAAAAATTAAAAACATTTTATCTTCAGAATATCAAAATGAATTCAATGATTGGTTACAATCAAACCACAGTGAGCAAGTGACAGATAATGTAGAAATTGACTCATCTCCCCAAGATTCCGAAAATGAACAGCACTCCATTCAAAGCGATGAAAACCACTCTCTAGTGACAGCCTTGATAGGTGAAACAACACCAGCATCTTTTATGTTTAGTCCTCATATTGAACCTGTAGTAGCCATACCAGAACCAATATTAGTTTGGTAGCTACATGAAGGTTTATTCTTTATTTTCCATTTGTTAAAAAAAAAGTACAATACTTGGAGTTTATGGACAATCCAAGTAGTAGGTAATGATGCCGTCACCGATTGATATCGAATCTGAAACCCTCCTTTTTAGTGAATATCCTCTTAATTCCAACAACATTAGTAGCGATATATCACCCAAAAAAAGTAACCTAATTGAATTAGCTCTTGAAGAAATCATCACCGATGAGAATTCTGAATTAATCTCAATTAACTTTAAGCAATCACTTCCCCTTCTAGAATCTATTGCAGATATTGAGCAATTTTATAGTGAAGCGCCTGCTAGTGATGATACCCAAAGTGAGGGATTCTCAAGTCCCAAAATTATCGAGCATCTTCATTTTCCTTTGCACATAGCAGCTCGAGATGGGAAGATTGAAGACATCGAACTTCTTATAGAAGATGGTTATGATGTTAATACCATAGATACCAGAAGCGTAACTGCACTTCATGTTGCGGCATTATTTGGGAAATTAAGTGCCGTGAAAACCTTGCTTACACTCGGCGCGGTAGCTGATGCTAAAGGATATGAAGAACATACACCATTACAATTTGCCCTCGCAAAACAACACTATGATATTGCTAAAACGCTCATTATTGATCATGGGGCTTCACTCAAAGAGGTCGATAACAATGGACTTACTGGTTTTACCATTTTACTTGATGACTTAGGAACCCAATTAGAATCCTATGAGAAAAAACATGATCCTAAAATCTTATCAAAAATTAATCAAATAGCCGATCTTATCGAAAATATTGTTTCTCATGTTGAAGGTCCTTATTTTTACTCTGATGTTGCGGAAAAAGGCGAGGATCGTTACATCACCCCAGTACCGTTGGAATTAGTCTTGAAACTGGCAGCAGCTTATTCCCCTACGCCTGAACTCAAAAATCAAATGTTGGCTCTTGTTGATAAAGTAACCGCCGTTGATAAAAGCGGAGAAATATTTTTAAATGCTAAAAATTTATTGCATATGTTTCCCAATGGTGAGATTTATAAATTAGCTCTTGGTGAAGACAAAGGGATCTGGATCCAATCTGAAGGTCATTTTGGATTATTTACAGCAACGCTTGCTTCATCATCCATTAATAGTTTTATGGAAAGCGCGCAATTTGATTTCAACGATAGTTTAAAAACCCAAGCTTTTAAATCGTTGCAATCCACTTATCAGTTTGCTCAACATTTTGTAGAAAATGCAAATCAAGACGATACGGCACAAATGGCTTGGGAACACTATGAGCAAGGAAAAACTGTTTTGCTCCCCTCAGGATGGGAAGGTCATTTTGTTGAAGTGATTTTATCCAAACCAAATGAATTATATGTCGTTGCCAATAGTGGTGATCGTTATCATGGAGAATCTCCTGATTACGATGCAGACACGGCAGGCCTTGTCTTTTATCACATCCAAGATCCTGATCGGATAGATCCGCAATTTATGTATAATATCTTAACCAACACAGATAGGATGTTTTTTGAATTCGAAAATGCTTATGAATATGGTGTTTTTGAAAAAACAGATGACATCATCCGTGATGACCAAGAATTTGGTAACTGTGGATGGGAAAGTCACCGTGATGCTATTGAGGGAATTCTTTATATTGAATTGATCAATCAGCTAGTGGCACCTGATGAAGCGAAGACTTTAGCCAATCAATATTATAATGAATGGGATAGTTATCATGGACATTTTGTCATTGATCAGTACATGGCCAATGATCCTGGCTTACCTTTGAAAGCTATGCTCGATATTATTAATTACATTCATCAAAAAGATTATTACACTGATGCTGATCATGAACATGCTCAAAAAATTGCGGATGCTTTAGTTTCGCCCCATTACGTTGAAGAATTTAAAACCTGGGTTTTTGAAGAGGAACATGATTTAGCGGACAAATTAATGCTAAACATTTTGCAAAACCAACATA
>CAYXVT010000024.1:3324-7350 GCA_964468105.1 Uncultured Candidatus Berkiella sp.
GATCACGACCCCCTATCGAAGGGGGAACCTCCCCCGCTCGCTTACGCTCACGACCCCCTATCGAAGGGGGTATATGTCCCCTTTGATAGGGGACCGCGCGAAGCGCGAGGGGATGTTGGGGACCGCGCGAAGCGCGAGGGGATGTGTATTAAAGCTCCCCTAAAAAATCCGGATTTTCACACTTCAAATAGGTAATGACTTTACCTGATTCTAATGGCATAGGTAGCATGCCAAAAGTGACTGTACCACTCTTAGTTTCAATAGAATAAGCAAGGAAAATCAGCAAAAATATAGCGTTTTTTATGACGTTTTTGCTAATTCTTTGGCTAAAAACAGCCAAGTTTCAAGCACTGTGTCGGGGTTTAACGAAACACTATCAATCCCCTGCTCAACAAGCCAAAGCGCAAGATCCGGATGATCTGAGGGCCCCTGCCCACAGATCCCAATATATTTACCTTCACTTTTGCAAGTACTAATCGCTCTTTGCATCAAAAATTTGACCGCCTCATCGCGTTCATCAAATTGACCGGCCACAATGCCTGAGTCTCTGTCTAACCCTAACGTTAACTGGGTTAAATCATTTGATCCAATTGAAAAGCCATCAAAGAGCGCTAAAAATTCTTTGGCCAGAATGGCATTGGAGGGTAGTTCACACATCATGATAACTCTTAAGCCTTTCTCGCCACGCTTAAGACCATTTTGCGCCATCACTTCAAGTACTTTATTGGCTTCATCGATCGTTCTAACGAATGGGATCATCACTTCAACATTGGTCAATCCCATCGTTTCACGAACATATCGTATGGCTTCACATTCAAGTGCAAAACAAGATCTGAATGAATCAGCAAAGTATCGCGATGCCCCGCGAAATCCTATCATGGGATTTTCTTCGGTGGGCTCAAATTCAGCACCACCTATTAAATTAGCATATTCATTCGATTTAAAATCGGAAAATCGCACAATCACTTTGTTTGGGGTAAAAGCACATGCCAGTGTAGCTATCCCCTCACTCAATTTTTTAACATAAAATTCTCGAGGATTAGCATATCCTGCACTTCGTTTTAAGATTTGTTCTTGTATATTTTCTGGCATCCGGTCATATTGCAAACAAGCATTGGGATGCACACCTATCATTTGACTAATAATAAATTCAAGCCGAGCCAACCCAATGCCGGCATTTGGTAAGGATTGAAAATCAAATGCTCTGTCAGGATTAGCAATGTTCATCATCACTTTAATGGGAATGGGTGGCATATTGGTGAGCTCAATTTTTTTGATCTCAAAGGGTAATTTCCCATCATAAACAAATCCCACATCACCTTCGGCACAACTCACAGTCACAGCCTGGCCTTCAGTAATTTCGCTTGTGGCATTATGAGAGCCAACTACGGCAGGTATGCCTAATTCACGCGCAATAATGGCAGCATGGCAGGTACGACCACCACGATTAGTCACAATAGCTGCCGCGCGCTTCATGATCGGTTCCCAATCGGGATCGGTCATGTCTGCAATCAAAACATCACCTGCTTGAACTTTGTCCATTTCATCTGGACTTTTAACAATTCTTGCAACACCTGAACCTATACGTTGGCCAATACTTCTTCCCTCAATAATTACCCGGCTTTTTTCTAATAAATGATAACGTTCCATCACTTGGGATTTGTTACGGCTTTTAACTGTTTCCGGTCTTGCTTGCACAATATATATTTGTTGATCTAAACCATCTTTAGCCCATTCAATATCCATAGGGCGGCCATAATGTTTTTCAATGATGACGGCTTGCTCTGCTAATTGTTCAACTTCTGCATCACTTAGTGAGAATAAGCTGCTTTCAGAAGGTTGGACGTCTTCTTTGGTGACTGCAGCATGATTTCCTGGCGCAACACTTTCTTCTTGATAAACCATTTTGACATGCTTACTGCCTATGTTGCGCCTGACAATGGACGGTTTTTTTGCAGCAAGCGTTTGTTTATGTACATAGAACTCATCAGGATTAACAGCACCCTGCACAACCATCTCACCTAATCCATAACTGGACGTAATAAAAACTACATCATTAAATCCGGATTCGGTGTCTAGAGTAAACATCACACCGCTTGAAGCAAGATCACTTCTAATCATTTTTTGAATGCCAACGGAAAGGGCTATATGGCTGTGATCAAAGCCTTGATGTACTCGATAGGCTATGGCTCTGTCATTAAACAAAGAAGCAAAGACATGTTTCATAGCGCTAAGGATATTATCTAAACCTCTAATGTTTAAAAATGTTTCCTGTTGCCCTGCAAAAGAAGCATCGGGGAGATCTTCAGCAGTAGCAGAGGAACGTACGGCAACTGCACAAAAAGGTGAACCTTGGCATAATTGCTCATAAGATTCATGAATAGCATCAATTAATTCGGGTTGAAAATGGGTATCGACAATACGCTCGCGGATCCGTTGCCCCGTCTTTTTAAGTAAATTAACGTTATCAACATCGAGCCCATTCAAAAGCGAATATATTTCAGTTGCTAACCCACTTTGATTTAAAAACTCGCGATAGGCATTTGCTGTCGTTGCAAAACCAAACGGCACTTTGACACCCACGGAACTTAAGTTACAAATCATTTCACCTAAGGAGGCGTTTTTGCCGCCAACCTTATCAATATCTTTGATGCCTAGCTTATTGAACGGAATGACATATCCATCAGCTACTGACATGTTGCCTCCAAAATGACATTCTATGGCTATTAATGTTTAAGCCTACTAATACTAGGGAACACCACGTGAAACGACGCACCGTCTTTTTTATCTCAGACAGAACCGGGATCACAGCGGAAAATTTAGGTTTAAGCTTGATCTCACAGTTTGAAGGTATCCATTTTACACAAATAACCTTACCTTTTGTGGATTCTATCGAAAAAGCAGTCGATGCCACAAATCGAATTAATCAAAGTGTCTCACCTGACGGAGAACAGCCGATTGTTTTTGCTACTATCATTAATCCGGATATCAGAGAAATACTGCAACGCAGCAAGTCTTGTTACCTCGATTATTTCAAAACATTTATTCCAACGTTAGAAAAAGAACTTGATGCGGTATCGGCCAATGTGATGGGACGCAGTCATGGCGTTGGTAATTCACATGCTTACAATACTCGAATTGAGGCTGTCAATTTTGCTTTGAATTATGATGATGGTGCGCGCACCACTGGCTATGAAACAGCAGATGTTATTTTAATTGGGGTATCACGCTGTGGAAAAACACCAACCAGTTTGTATTTGGCGATGCAATTTGGTATTCGTGCGGCAAATTATCCTATTACTGATGCCGATCTTGATGCAACAACGCTACCAAAAGCATTACGTCCCCATCGACGCAAATTATTTGGTTTAACGATTGATCCTAAACGGTTACATGCCATTCGATCCAGTCGAAGTCCTGAAAGTAAGTATGCAACCCTAGAACAATGCGAGCGCGAGGTGAAAGCAGTTGAAAATCTTTTTCAGCATGAAAAAATTCCGTTTTTGAGCTCAACCAATTTATCTATTGAAGAGCTCGCTACGAAATTGATGGTCATTTCAGGGTTAAACAGAAGGTTACGGTAAACTCACGGTACTGTAAGACCTATTCTTTGCACTGGGATTTCAGGGTTAGCTAAATCATTGGTTGCTTCAACTTGAGGCGATTGGTTACTGAATTGAAGAATTCTGCCTGGTTCATTAACAAAGGGATTCGCCGCCTTTAAATTGGTGATATTTCGCATAATCCCATTGAAATAATCTTCAACTGCATTATTTGCTAGATGTCTTATCATTTTCTCATAACTTTTGAAACGATGATGTTGATAATGGATTTTTTGATCGTCTGGTCTATCTGCTGCCACACGCACTGGGCCATAATACTTTTCACATTCTTTGACAAAATCGCCAACTTTATATTTTTTAGAGATCTTATCGGTTGGTAATAAATGGACCAAACCATCAATTTCAGGGGCATCAGACTGACTTCGACCGATACCGCCTTTTGAACTGACTGAGTCAACCAAGA
>CAYXVT010000024.1:7360-23099 GCA_964468105.1 Uncultured Candidatus Berkiella sp.
GCCAACTTCTTTTTCAGTAAAGGCTAAACGCCCTATCACTTCCTGTTCATCTTGTTGAATATCTTCTATCAGCACATATTTTTTTGTGAGAGCTGTTTCTAGTTTCCCTATAGTCGCTTTATCAAAACTTTTGAGTTTGTTGTAAAATGAAGACTTCATTTTTGATTCGTCAATCATATCTTCTTGGAATTTTTTGCGAATAAGATCTGGTGTCATTGGTCGTGTTTCTGGTCTGTCATTGAGAAACACCATATAAAATTGAGTGACACGCTGATTAATACCATTATTACAAGTACATTGATCGCCCATTAAATTATCATAGGTTTCGTCCGCTAAATATTGCGTTTCAAGCTGTGTAACAGGATCTTTGCGTTTTTTTGGTACTTTCCGTGTTCGATTATAATTATGAGCTCGACCAAGATCGTAGATCGCTTGCATAAACTCATTTAACAAGCTTTCACGAGTTTGCCCCTCAGGAAGTTTTTGATTTTTGGCAGTTGCTGCCAACCACATATAAGCAATTTTTGTTTTATTCTCTGGATTCAAATTGTTCTCAAAACTCTTCGGTGCCCGCCAATAATTAGGATGAGTAAAAAGAAAACGATAGGCTGTATGAGCAGTATTTTTATAAAAAGGAGTGTTTTCCATCAACCAAGTTAAAAAGCCCCATTTTCCTAAACTCAAAGGCAATGTAATATCAAATAATTTAGCAGGTTTGAGATCATATTCAGCTCTAATATAGGATTCTATTTCAGCAAAAATGGCAGCTTCGCCTTTTAAATTATATCTTTTTTTATAACGACTTTGCATTTCTTCCAATGCCGTCTTCTGGCGATTATTTTGAGGTGCATAAACTCCTCGCTGCATAAAGCCCCTTAAATCGTTATCAGCTTTATCCTCTACATGCAAATCTTGTCGTCTTGCCGGTTGTCGCGGTGGTTGCAAAGGCATAGCAAACCAAGGATGAATGCCTGCCCACCAATTGTTTTGAACAGGCAAAAGAACTTGTTGTTGTACTTCCTGTAACGCCTCATTAGGTGTTTCTTCCGGTGTATCATCAAAGGGATCTATTGTGCCTTGAATCACAGCGTTTCTGATTTGATGATCATGTGCGCTGGCATTGGGCTTGATTGCTTTGGACAGTAAGGCAACCCCTATTGTGAAGCCAATAAGAGCCAAATCTACAACTAAAGGGCTAGCGAGCACAGTCAAAGTTAATAGACTGCCACTTATACCAAATGGTGCAAATACATAAATACAGTAAGCAAAACCAAAGTATTGAGGCAATTTATGCAAGCCAACGTTTACAAATATTTTGCTAATGGGTATATACAAATTAATCGCATGGTAACTTAGAAGTACAGCAAAACTAAACATCCACAATGGCAATAAAGCTAAACCTATTAATCCACCAAGTGGAAGCGCTAGTCCTAATAAATAAAGGTTTAATCCAGTCTTCATTAATACATCTTTAATCATTAATCACCTTTATGCGGTAAGACCAGCTGTTCTTCTAATCGATTCATCTGCTTCTATACCCTGTTCAACAGGATTTTCACTTTCTTGATTTTTAGGACCAGCAAACAAAAGTGCGCCATTGGCAGAGTTTGGATTAGATGGTCCCTTCTTTAATAGTGCAATATTTCTAGTAAAAGCATTGAGAAATTCTGCATAAACATTGGTTGCCAAGAATTTTATCATTGCTTCGTAGCTTGCAAAATAAGGCTTCTCCTGATAACGGACGCGTTCAGAACCACTTTTCTCTTCTGTGATTCGCTTTGGACCAAAATACTTTTTGCATTCCTCAATAAAAGAATTCACTTCTTCATCAGAAAACTCCAATTGCTTTAACAAAGCACGCTCATCATCCGTAAGTTCATCCCAATCCCCTAGATTTATTACAAACAAATTTTCTAATGCTTTTTCAACTTTCGTCAGCGTTGCAACATCTAAAGCTTTCAATTTATTATAAAACGAAGCCTTCATTTTTGATTCATCAACCATTTCCTGTTGGAATTTCATTCTCATCACCTCAGGCGTTAATGGCCTTGTTTCAGGTCTATCGTTTAAAAATACCATATAAAACTGGATAACACGGTTATTAACGCCTCGACCACAAGTAGGTTTATCACCTTGCAAATCATCATAATGATCATTATGATCAAGATATTCTGTCACTTCCTTAGTGACTGGATCGGTCCGTTTTCTTGTAACCGTACGCACGCGATCATAATTATGGGAACGTCCTAATTCATAAACAGCTTGCATAAACTCTTCTAATAAGCTTTCACGAGTTGAACCTTCAGGTAATTTCTGCTTAACATCCGTAGCCGCTAGCCACATATAGGCTATATTCATTTTGTCCGCTGCTGACAGATCTATACCTCTTCCAGGGCTAAGCCATGGATTAGGCTGTACAAATAAAAAGCGATGTGCGGTGTGAACAGGATGTTGATAAAAAGGGGTATTATCAAAGAATTTAATCAAAGCTTTTGCTTTGCCAAAAACTAACGGTAAAGCAAAACCAAATAGCTTTGCCGGTTTCTGATCATACTCCACTTTCATATAATTTTTGATTTCCTCAAAAATCGCGTCTTCACCTCTTTTGTTATACTCTGCCTGATAGCGCTTTTTCATATCAGCCAAAGCGGTATTCTGACGCGTATTAGTACTTTTCATTGAGCCTTCAGCTTCATTATATTGTCTGAGATCGTTGTCTTTTTTATCATCAACATGCAGATCGACTACTTTAGGTCGGGCAGGAACTTGAGGTCGTACAGCAGCAATTGGTGCTGGATAGTTATGCTGTGCTAACAAAGCCGCCAGCCAACCGTAACCTTGGAGTGGTTGCTGATAAGGGGCTGGGGCTGGCACTTCCGGCTCATCTTCATCTGATAAGTCTTCTTCACTTGATGATTGTTCAGGCTCAGGTTCTGGCTCTACTACGACTGGGGCGACACCATACTTTTCAACATTTCTCTGTGTAAATTTTAAATGTGTATTATTGGATCCCGCAAAATTAGACACAGCAGGAATAGCAAGTAACTGAGCTACCACTTCCCAGTGCCCATTTTCTTCTGCCAGACGTACGGCTTCATTATTATTAGCATTAACATTGGCAAGTACTGCTGGGATTTCAAGTAATGCTGCTACGGACTCTTTGTCACCAGCTATACAAGCTTCTTTTAAAGCAGCATTATTATCAGCATGTGCATTGCCTTTGACTGAATTTTCACTGAGCAGTAGCTTTATATAATGAGATCGTTTGTGATAGATAGCCGATTTTAATAATAAATTATTATCTAATGATAGATTGGCTGCGCCTAATGCTTTTAATCGAGCAACCACGCCTTTAAACAAATTCTCGTTCGGATCATGCATTACCTTTATAGCAAGCTTTAATAAGCTTTGAGGATCATTAATATTGTTGATTATTTGATTAAGTCGATTTTCATTGCCTTGTATCAAAGCATGCTTGATTTTATTTTCAACCGTAATGGTCGCTTTATTAAAGCGATTTATTATTGATACTGCACTTATCATAATACCAACAAGGGCAGCCTCAACAAAAAAGGGAGCGGCAAATACGCTTAAACACATTATACTAAAGGCTGTACCACTTAACAAACCATAGACAAGTACAGTCGTTACAGCAGCACCGTAAAAAGGCGTATTCTTCTTTAGATTTAATAGATTAAATATTTTATCAATTTTATAAAAGTGATTTGCCACGTGGTAGCCGAGAAAAGCAGTTAAGCCAAAAATCCATAATGGAAATGAAGATAAGCCAATAAGTGAACCAATAGGTAAAATTAAACCTAAAACGTAAAGATTAGTTCCTACCTTTTTTAATACTTCTTTTTTCATAAACCACCACTCTCTGTCATTTTGTTATTTGATTAATTCTAAGCCGTTAAACCAATCACATTTCTATTAGCCGGTTCATTTTCAATGCTATCATTTGCTGGATTAACTGTTTCTTGTCCACTAAAGCGAAGCGCTGGATTTGAATTATCTGCCCCGTTTAGATTAATAATGTTTCGCTTAATATCATTATAATAATCTTGTAATGCAGACTTTGCTAAATGCTTAATCATCTGTTCAAAGCTCTTGAATCGATGATGTTGGTATGCAATTTTTTGATCTTCAGGTCTTTCTAGAGAAACACGATCCGTACCAAAGTATTTCTGGCAATCTTTAATGAAAGACTTCACTTCTTCATCCGTAAAATTAAGCAGTTTAATGACGGCTCTTTCATCTTCTTCGATATCTTCCATGTGACCTAAGTTAATATCAAATAGATTAGAAAGGGCTTGCTCCAATTTCGTCAAAGTCGCTTTATCAAAGGTTTTGAGCTTATTATAAAAAGAAGATTTCAATTTTGATTCATTAATCATTTCTTCTTGAAACTTTCTACGAATAATATCGGCCGTTAAAGGACGAGTTTCAGGTCGTTCATTGAGGAACACCATATAAAATTGCGTGATACGTTGATTAACACCACCGCCGCAAGTCGGTTTGTCGCCCTCTAAATCATCATAATGATCATTATGATCAAGATAAGTCGAAATTTGATTTGTGATCGGATCTTTGCGTTTTCTGATCACTGTTCTTGTTCTATCATAATTATGCGCACGCGCTAATTCATACATAGCTTGCATAAATTCCTGAAGCAGACTTTCACGAGTCTGGCCGTCAGGCAATTTTTTCTTGCTATCGGTTGCTGCTAGCCACATATAGGCGACTTGCGTTCTTTCCGATCCACTTAATTGCGTATTATAGCCACCCAGAAAACCACGCCAAGGGTTGGGTTGAAGGAATAAAAAACGATACGCTGTGTGAGCCACATGACGATAGTAAGGTTTATTTTCAATAAGCCATGTCAACAACTTGGCCGCTTTTCCTAAACTCAACGGTAAAGGAAAACCCCATAAAGTGGCCGGTTTATTTTCATATTCAGCTAAGATGTATTCTTTGATTTCATTAAAAATCGCTTGCTCACCTTTTTGTTTATATGATTTGTTGTAGCGAGCCTTCATATCATCAAGAGCCGTTTTCTGGCGATTATTTTGTTGCGTCATGGCGCCTTCAGAACGCATCATATGCTTTAAGTCATTGTCGGGTGTTAGAACGTGGTTCTGTGGTTGATGTGGTTGAGTGGGCCGCCATTGCAGCAAATTATAGAAAGAGTCGTTATGATAAGTTGTTACAGTAGGAACTTCTTCATTATGATCTTCATCATCTATTTCTTGCTCAAGCGCTGCCGTAGGTGCTTTTCCATATTGATCTTTGTTTTGGTCGGTATAGATCAACTTAATACCATCAGGTATCACATAATTTGAAACGGCTGGCACAGCTAATAATTTAACAACTAAATCCCAGTGTCCTGAACGTTCAGCTAAACGTACTGCTTCATTTTGATTAAAGTTGATATTGGTTAGAACTGAAGGAATAGATATGAGTTCATCAACAATCGCTGAATAACCTCCAGCACAGGCTTCCCTTAAAGCTTCATTGTTTTGCGCATGTGCATTTTCTTTCACATGATTATCATTGAGCAATGTTTTAACACGGTTTATTAGATTGTGGTGAGCCGCAGCTCTTAACAGTTGATTATTATTTAAAGCAAGATTTGCTACCCCTAAACTCTTTAATCTCGCACTGAGGCTATTAAAAACAGTGTCATTGGGATAATGCATTGCCGTTAATGCTAATGTTAATAAACTTTGAGGGTTATTGATTCGATTAATGATTTGAAGTGCACGCGCTTCATTACCTTGAATCAAAGCCAATTTAATTTGATCTTCATTCGATCCATAAATGCCATTGCTAGTAAAAAGTCTTATCACCGAACCTATAGCAATAGTGAATGCAATAAGTGCTGCATCGAAAATAAAAGGAGCAGCTAAAGAGGCAAAGGTTAATAGACTTTTTGAAAGACCATATGAGGGGCCAAATATAAGTACCAATGCCGCTGTAATCACATATTGCGGTATTTTACTTAAACTCAAATTCTCAAAAATTTGTTCAATCTTTATATAGTGATTAATGAAGTGATAAGTGGAAAGTGTCGCTAAGCTAAAAAGCCATAATTGGATAGAAGCAAACCCCAAAAATGAGCCAAGAGGTAGCAGAAGGATAAATAAATAAAGATTAAACCCTACTGTGTACAATATATTTAAATTCACAAAACACCAATCTTAGCTAACTAAATTAGCACTTCCTATAAGTTAGAAGAGTTTACTAATTTATTTAACGGATTGAAAGATGTTTTATAAAAAATCCTCAAATTCCGTAAAAACTAAGAGGGGATCAGTGCGTTTAGCAATTCTGGCACTGGCATTGCTAAGAAGGATTCATCTTCCTGCAACAAATTCAAGAGCTTATGAATTTTTGTCGGTTGAAAATGAGGGTGTAGATTTTGTTCAAATTTAGCCCATATGAGTGGGATCCCCTCATTTCTCCTTCGGCGATGACCAACGGGATATTCAGTCGAATAGCTTATCTTTGTTCCATCTTGAAAGTTGATTGTGAGGCTATTCGCTATAGAGCGTTTATCGGGATCAAGGTAATCTTTGCTGAATTGTGGGTTTTCATTCACGATCATTTTTTCACGTAAAGCATCAATCTTTGGATCACTTGCTCTAGCATCTTCATAAGACTCTGCCGTTAATTTGCCATCTAACAGAGCGCAAGCCACCATATATTGTAAGCAATGATCTCTATCTGCAGGATTATATAAAGGCCCAGTTTTGTTAATAATGCGCATGGCAGCATTGTGTGTGGTGATTTCAATTTTATCAATGGCTGACAACTTATCTTTACAATCACGATGAAGCATCAATGCACATTCAACCGCAGTTTGGGCATGAAATTCTGCAGGATATGCCACTTTAAATAAGATATTTTCCATAACATAGGAGCCGAGCTCTCTTGCAAATGTGATGGGTTTTCCTTTAAACAGCACATCTTGGAAACCCCATTGCTTGGCTGAAAGCGCCGTTGGGTAACCCATTTCACCTTGTAACGTGAGCATTGCAAGCCTAACACCACGGCTGGTAGCGTCCCCCGCTGCCCAAGATTTGCGGCTTCCTGTATTTGGTGCATGACGATAAGTACGCAAACTTTGCCCATCTATCCAAGCTTGGGAAAGTGCTCGAATAACATCTTGTTTTGTGCCCCCTAATAACTTGGTAATAACACCACAAGTGGCTACTTTCACTAAAAGTACATGATCAAGCCCCACTTGATTAAAACTATTTTCTAACGCTAAAACACCCTGAATCTCATAGGTACGGATCATCGCATCTAAAATATCTTTTACCGTAAAAACGCGATTTTTATATTCTTGGGAACGCCGTGATACAAAATCCATAACACTTAAAATACCGCCCAGATTATCTGAAGGATGCCCCCACTCCGCAGCAAGCCAAGTATCATTGTAATCCAACCAGCGGATCATTGTGCCAATATCAAAAGCGGCTTTAATGGGATCTAGCTCATATGAGGTGCCCGGCACGCGTGCGCCATTTTCAATTTTCGTGCCCGAAACCCAAGGCCCTAATAGTTTCTTACAGGCAGGATATGACAGCGCTAGCATGGCACAGCCCAAGCTATCAATTAAACAATATTTAGCAGTTTCCCATGCTAAATCACTGGTGATCTCATAGTCGACAATGTAGTCTGCAATTTTTAGTAATTGGGGATCATAAGAACGATTATCACCAGCCATAAATATCCTATCTTTTATCAATTTTCACGAAAGCTAACGGTTCAGGTCCAATATACTCTGCTGTGGGACGAATTAACTTATTATTACCCCGCTGCTCAATACAATGTGCTACCCATCCGGTGGTACGTGATATCACAAATATGGGCGTAAATAATGGTGTTGGGATCCCACAAAAATGATAAGCACTTGCACTATAAAAATCCAAATTAGGAAACAGCTTTTTTTGTTCCATCATGACTTTTTCAATGCATTCTGACACCGCAAATATTTTTTTGTCACCTAAGGCGTCACTTAATGCTTTGGCTTGCGCTTTAATAATATCCGAACGTGGATCGGATATGGTATACACACGATGACCAAAGCCCATAATTAGGACTTTATCATGTAGTTTTTGTAACACACCCTCTTGCGCTAATTGTGGATTCGCATATTGCTGGATTAACAGCATGGCGGCTTCATTCGCCCCTCCATGTAATGGTCCCCTTAAGGTGCCAATGGCTGCTGTTAAGGCTGAATAAATATCCGATAGCGTCGCGGTACATACTCTGGCAGCAAACGTTGAGGCATTAAATTCATGCTCAGCGTATAAAATTAATGAAATATCCATGGTTTTAACCATCAACTGCCCCAAATCATTCTTGGGGTTAAATTGCTCACCATGCAATAATTTCAAGAAATACTCAGCTATTGATTCAGATTCAATCAAGACATTAATCCGCTTGCCACTTAAATGAAAATGGTGCCAATATAAAAGGGCAGCTGGAAACAAAACTAATAATCTATCCGCTATGTCAGCAGCAGCATGTTCATTTGTTTCAGGCTCGATAGTACCTAACAATGAACAGGCTGTGCGCAAAACATCCATGGGATGAGTTGCTCCTGGTATTTTTTCTAAAGCTTGCGAAATTTCAACAGGCAATCCCTTTAAGCTTTGTAGTTTTTGTTTATATTGATTGAGTTGTTGAAGGTTTGGTAAAGATCCATAGATCAGTAAATATGCCACTTCTTCAAAAGTCGCATGTTTGGTTAAATCAACGATTGAATAACCTCGGTAGTGTAAACTACTACCCGTGTGCCCTACGGTACAAATCGCGGTTTGACCGGCAACAACTCCCGCCAATCCACCTTCTTTAGTTACTGCCATTGTTTTTCTCCATTATGTCTAAATAAGCATCCTGCTCTTTTTCATATTGTTGATAATTAAGATAATGGTATAAATCATCTCTGGTTTGCATTAAATCAACTACCGATTTTTGAGTTCCTTCTTTTAGAATGGCGGAATACACTTTTAAAGCAGCAGCATTCATCGCTCGAAAGGCACTCAAAGGATATAAAATCATAGCAACCCCAGCTTCATTTAATTGTTGCTTAGTAAATAAAGGGGTTTTACCAAATTCAGTGATGTTAGCCATCACGGGGATCGTTAAGGCTTGCGTAAAAACTTTATACTGTTCAAGGGTTGTCACTGCTTCCAGAAAAAGAGCATCCGCACCTGCTTCTTGATAGGCTAGGGCTCTTTTTAAAGCACCCTTTTCACCTTCCACGGCAAAAGCATCAGTGCGTGCCATTACCACGAATGAATCATCTTCACGCCCATCTAATGCTGCCTTGATACGACCGACCATTTCCTCAGAACAGACAATATGCTTGCCATCACGCTGACCACATCTTTTTGCTTCTAATTGCGCTCCAATATGGGCACCGGCGGCACCGGATCTTGATAGAACTTTAAAACTACGACGAATGTTTAAAGGACTGCCCCAACCTGTGTCTGCATCGACTAATAAAGGAAGCTTGGTTGCGCTTGTTATATTTTCAACTTCTTCTACCACATCATTTAAAGAAGTCATCCCCAAATCAGGCAATGCCAATTTGCTATTGGCGACTCCCGCACCTGATAAATATAACGCAGCAAAGCCTGTCTCTTGCGCAAGACGCGCCGCATAGGCATTAATCACGCCGGGAATTTGAAGGGGTTTGTTAGTAGCAATCGCTTTGCGTAAAAGACGTCCTGGATGATCCGTCACTCTGAAATCCTTTTCAATGAGGATGAGGTCTTTTTAGTATATCGCGCGAAGTCATTGCCAACTACGACAATGACTTCTAATGTTGTTTAACTAATTAAATCAGATCGGCTCTTTTCTTGCAGAGTACGGCAGGCAAGGAAAATAGTATTAAACCTAAGAGCAAATAACCTTCAAATACAAAAAGATGTCTGAATGTAAGTGAGTGTTTGAACTGTTCTGGTGGCATAAATCCTAAACCAAAACAGACAAGACAAACCACTATCCCACCACCAGCAATAAGAATTAGGCTACCTATTCCCCCTGGAATTTTGTAAGGCCTTTCAACTTCAGGATGGGAGAACCTGAGTTTAATGGCTGCAGCAAAAACCAAAATATACATAGCCATGGCAAATTGAGTGGTTATGGCCGTGACCAACCAAAACGCAGTATCAACCGATGGCATGACAAAAAACGCTAATGCTAATAAAGTTCCCAAGGTGGCTTGAGCGATTAAAATAGCAACTGGTTGATCGTGCTTATTTTTATGAGAAAGCCACTTCGGCATATAACCTGTTACTAAAGCATGATGCAATCCCTTAGCAGGGCCAATAATCCATGTATTATTGCCCGCAAATGATCCCACTATAGCCATCAAAGCTATTAACTTCACAGCCCAACCCATACCAAAATCATTGAAAAAGACATTAAATACTTGCATCACACCCGAGACGATACTTATTTTGGGTACAACGACCGCCATCGATAATGAACCTAAAATAGATATTCCTAAAATCAAAATGGTGGAAAGAAAAATCGCCTTGGGATAAACCTTTTTAGGATGCTCGGTTTCGTTGGCATAAAACGCCGACATTTCCATACCAGCCAATCCCAACACAACTGCACCAAAAAAGACGATATTTCCTAATGAGATATCGGGAATAAGGGCTTTAGTTGAAATTTCAAGTTCAATCGGCTTACCCATGAAGAGCCAAATACCCGCAAGCACAATAATTAACAAACCTGGAATAACTGTTCCGAATAAAGCACCCACTGTTGATAGTGTGGCCGAGGTTTTCATTCCCATGAAATTAATGAAAGTTAAGGTCCAAAAAATACCCACTATCCCAAAAAACATAAAATACTTGTTTTGAGCAAGCGCTGGATCAATAAGATAGGCAATGGTTGCGACTAAAAAGGTTAAAACGGTGGGGAATGAAGCAATGGAAAACATCCAATTCATCCACTGGGCAACAAATCCCACTCTTGTCCCAAAAGCTCTGGCAACCCAGCCATATATGCCAATGGCCTCAGGCCAAGCCGTTGCCAGCTCTGCACAGACTAAGGCTGTGGGAATAAAAAACAAAAGAGCTGCGACAATATAAAAAAGGATGGCCCCAAAGCCATATTCAACCATAAAAGATAAGTTTCGAAGCGAAACTATTGCCGCCACATTGATTAGGGCCAGTGAAAAAACGCCAAGAAATCGCTTAGAAGGTATCATGGTAACGCTCAAATCCGACTATTTAAGCTAGATTGAAACATAAAATGCAATTATATGCAACCTTTATGCATAATTATGTAGAAGCACCCAAATAGTGGTACTCCTTATAGGGGATTGACGCATTGAAAGTTATTGACCTACTGATCCCTTAATCCAAAAATTTTATTGTGAAAATAAAATTCAAAATAAATAGGCTATCCTTTGTTGTGACATGCAAGGACTTGTGAAGCAAGGACTTATAACCAGTAAATGTAAATCGAGGAGTATTTTATGAATAAAGACATCATACAAGGCAACTGGAAAGAAGTGAAAGGTAAATTGAAACAACAATGGGGCAATTTAACTGATAATGATATTGCTAAAATGAGTGGAACTCGTCAAGAGCTGCAAGGGGCATTACAAAAGACTTATGGTTATCAAAAAGACCAAGTTGAAAAGGAAATTGACACTTTCTTGAAGAAGAATGGTTGGACTGAAAGATAGTCGACAATTTGCTGCTGCCGCGGCGTCTGTCCGCGGCAAATTCTAATCAGCCTGCCAACGAAATAGTTTCGATGAGAGTAATAATAAGATCAATGTCATTAGCATAAGCGTGAGGTAATGAGGCATCAACTCAGACCACGAAGCGCCATAAAGTAAAATTTCACGAGCTGCTGCAATAATATGTGTCAAAGGTAAACAATTGGCTAGATAAGTTAAAAAGGGATGCGCTTCATCTAAAGTAAAAAAAGCCCCAGATAACATTAACATGGGCCACGCTGCCATTTCCAATAAGCCTCGAGATAACTCCTCACTTTGGGCTCTGGCGCTAATAAAAAGCGCAACGCTAATTAAACAAAGTCCCCCCAGTATCGATAAACAAAATAGCTGGATTAAACTCCCCTCGATACGTGGTGAGAAAAAGAACCAACAACCGAGAAAAATAAAGATAGCCACACACTGTGTAATCAATAATCGCGATAAAATTTGAGAGCATAAAAATTCAAACGCTGTTAATGGCGTTGATTGAAGTCTTTTTAAGTAACCTGTTCGGCGATAACGAATAATCCCATATCCTATACCATATAAGCAGCTATACATCATATTCACGGCAAGAACCCCAGGTAAGACCCAATCCAAATAGCGAATTTTTGCACCTTGAATTTCTTGACGTTGATAAGTGGGTGAGGTTTTTTGGATCATATGATCCAGAAATAGTCCCTCTTCAGAATTTTGATTCACCCAATAGGATTTATGTCCTTCATGATTGTTCAGTAACAAAACAATTTGATGTTGTTCGAGCTGTTTTTTTGCTTTAACTTCATCTTTAAAATAAATATATTTGACATGAGGTAAAGTAAAAAACGGATCGGCTTTCTCTGTATGAGTAACAATTTCCTCGCCTAACACACCAATTGAAAATAAAGGTCGACTATCACTTGTAAATATCAGCTGCAAGGCAAGCAATAAAAACAGTGGCACAAAAAGATTCCAGGATAATCCTTCTTTATCACGCACAAATTCTAAATTGCGAGTATAGGCCAGAGCCAAAATTTTCTTCATTAGTCCCTCAACTGGTGGCCCGTTAAATGCAAAAATAAGTCTTCTAAATTATGCTCTTGAATAGAGAGCCCTTCTAATGAAATCCCAGCATCGATGAGCTGGCGCACTGTGGAATCAATATGCGGCGTATTGAAAATTAAATAATCGCCGACATCCTGATAGGCTATATCAAAATTCAAAAGGTTAAGGCCATTTTTAGGTATGCGCAGTTGAAAATTGCTAAATTTTTCACTAACTAGTTCGCTTGGAGAACCACTGGCAACAATTTTTCCATGATCAATAATAATTAATTGATCGCATAGTAGCGAAGCTTCTTCCATATAATGGGTTGTTAAGATGATAGTTGTAGACTGCTTTTTTATTTTGTTAATTAACTTCCAAAAATTATGACGCGCTTGGGGATCAAGGCCGACAGTTGGTTCATCTAAAAACAGAAGCTGGGGTTGGTTGATTAAGGCTAATGCTAATAATAATCGCTGACGCTGCCCGCCTGAGATTTTTCGCGTATCTTTGTCAATAAATTCTTGTAAATCGCATAATTCAACAATATCCTCAACTACTACGCTACTTTCGTAAATAGCTTTAAACATCATCAGGTTTTCCCTGACCGTAATAAAATCCTGAAGCGAAGTATGTTGTAATTGAATGCCTGCGACTTTCTTAAAAGAAGGATCTATCGGCTTACCTTTAAATAAAATCTCTCCTGAAGTTGGTTTGATTAACCCCTCGATCATTTCAATGGTGGTTGTTTTACCAGCCCCATTAGGACCCAACAAGCCTAAGCACACCCCTTTTGGCACCTGAAAACTTAAGTCTTCAACCGCCGTAAAGTCCCCATATTTTTTTGTTAAGTATTTGATTTCTAGTAACAATATAGCCTCACACTGGTAAGTTGAAAATCTGCAATGTATGATATGTATTAAGGATTATCTCTTACCAATAGAAGAGTTGCTTGTGCGTAATCATCAGAGAATTGCCAAATTAGTTGAAATCTTAAAACACAATTCTCCTGAACAAACTTACCAAGCTCTTAAAATTCTCGCAACTCAGATCCCCCTTCACCTTCCTCCTCAGATCCCTGACGCTATTGAAGCGGCTGTTTTGGTCCCTATCATTCTTCACCCGACGGAGCCCACACTTTTATTAACAAAGAGAACCGCACATTTAAAACATCATCCTAGCCAAATTAGTTTTCCAGGTGGGGCATTGCATGAAGAAGATAAGACACTTAAAGACTGCGCTCTTCGCGAAGTAGAAGAAGAAATAGGTCTCCTTCAAAATCAAATTGAGATTATTGGATCCTTAGGGAAGTGGCCTTCTTATAGTGGCTACAGTGTTACCCCCTATATTGGCTTAATTAAGCCTCCAGTTAACCTGACCCCATGTGAACATGAAGTTGAAGAAATTTTTGAAGTTCCGCTGGCAATTGCCTTTGATCTCAATAATTACCAACAGATCTTTAAAGAGAGTCCAGTGCCTCATCATTATTATGAAATGCACTTTCAGAATAAAAGAATCTGGGGCTTTACAGCAGGGTTAATGGTGTTAATTGCTTATTATTGCAATTACACTTGATTTAAGTTCCATTCTTAGGCAGTCTAGCTGACAATTAAAATATGACCTGGTAAATACCACATGCTTGGATCTCTTCATTTCCTACTAACGCCTGAAGAAGAGTTATCGAGTGATCCTTTAGTTTGTGCTCCATTAGAATTACCAAATTCATTACTCTGTCATTACCAAACTATTTTTGCCTTCAACCCATCTGATAATGATCTCTCAGGGAAATCAAAAACTGTTAAGTCAGAAGAGTCTAAACAGCTCCCTATTACTGGTTATACTGTACCAAGAGAACGATTAATCAAACAAAAATTAACTAAATTCCTCGAGCCTGTACATAAAACGCAAAATGTTCACATTAGGGGTTATCAAGGCCAAAAGTTTGAATCAACAGAGCCACCTACATTATTAGAAATCATTCGAAACACAGATTATGAATCTGTTCACAAATTAGGCGTATTTTCACTTCCTCATACAATTGCTGATATGAATAATGGTCATATCACTGATTATACTCAAAAACACATTCATCGCTGTCTTACTATAGAAAACGCTACAGGCATTATAGGAGCGATTTCTTTTGTTATCGATCTCCATTATAAGACTTGCAGAATACACTTGTTGGAAATAAAAGAATCTTTTAGAAAAAAACACTATGGCGCCTATTTACTTCATAGTGCTATTTTTATTGGTTTAGTCTATCAATGCACTAAGTTCCACTTAAATTCAACTGAAAGCGCTCAAGGTTTTTATCAAAAACAAGGATTTGAAGATCTTGGAATGTATGTCTTAAATTTTGCAGATCCAGTCTCTAAAAAGCAGTTTATCGAAAAAGCAGCTGAAACAGCGCCAGGTTATCCTATTGAAGAAATGATCGAAGAAGTTATGCAATGGGATGACACAACCTCGTTTCGAAGCTTAATGATGAGTAACCGCCCTTAATTTTGATGTATATACTCATTCTATTTTCTCAAATAACCAAACGATAAACGGTAGATACTAGGCGTTGACTCGCAATTAGTAATAGTTCAAACTTTCACCTTAAGTGAGTAAACGCTCACATTGTAGAAAAAAGATGTAAGAGGAGATTATTATGAAAGAATTAAACCAGGTTGAAATTCATGCTGTGAGTGGTGCTGGTGATTTAGGTATTGAAGCAGGCCCAATCGTTATTGAAGCTATCGTCGCCATTGCTAAAGAACTCATTAGACAACTTGAAACAAAGAATCCTGGCAAGAATCCTACTGCCAGTATATTGTCGGAATAGTTATTTCGTTATCAATAAAGGAGTTATGTTGCTTCTTCTTTATTGATATCTGATTGCATGTAGGGGCGCATCCTGTTGTACAGACCGGATACATGGTATACAGACGTTCGGATACATAGTATACACCCCAT
>CAYXVT010000025.1:0-398 GCA_964468105.1 Uncultured Candidatus Berkiella sp.
CTTCCCGGCCGCAGGAGAGCATTATCGATAGATTCTAACCTATTGGTTGCAGCAAGCACAAAAACACCTGCATTTTTTTCAATATCTATGTTTTGCATTTCAGATAACAGTTGATTAACTGTTTGAATATGACTCATTGATAATGACTCAGTACTACGAGCTGGCGCCAAAGCATCAATTTCATCAATAAAAATAATCGCAGGCTTATTTCTTCGGGCGATTTGAAATAACTCTCGTACACGCGCCGCGCCTTTTCCGACAAAAGATTCTTCGAATGCAGCCCCTGAAACCGAAATAAAAGTCGCATTGGCCTCTCCAGCAATCGCCCTTGCCAATAGTGTTTTGCCAGTGCCGGGAGGTCCCCACAAAATTAAGCTGACCGGTTCTTTGTTTTTTAC
>CAYXVT010000025.1:408-19937 GCA_964468105.1 Uncultured Candidatus Berkiella sp.
TGGAGGTCTTGCGCCAATTTTTTCAAATTTATCTGCATTTTTAATAAAATCAAGGAACTGTCTGACATCATCCTTGGCTTCATTTAATCCCGCAATATCATCGAGTTTCATTTTAATTTTTGACGCTGGAATAATATCAACCGCAAAAGGGGATGCCCCATCTTGAGAACCTTCTCTAGGCTGAGTTTCAAGATTATATCCAAAAAGATGAATAAGCTCGATGGCTTCTTTATTGCCATTTTCAGCTGCTAACACCAACCATGCTAAAGCTTGTGTGTTATCTTTGGGTAAATCCTTACCGGTATAAAATGCTCTTCCAATTTTGAATTGTTCTTCTGGATCTAAATAAGACAATCTTTTAACATTTTCTGAAGGATGTTGCTCAATAAAGCTATAACCAATAAGATACTGGGCACCAACAAAAGCAAAACTAATAACAAGAATTAATATAATATCATAATGTTTTGCATATTTATTTGCTGTTGCATTTGTAGACGCTGCTGCGAAAAAATGTCGTTTGCACCATAATAAAAAGGCACAAAGTAAAAGTGCACTGAAGATTGTTGCAAAGAACATAATAAACCTTATTTAATGTCAAGATTTAGACACTCTGAGGTATTGTGGGCACGCAGACTTTGCCCACCCTACTTTAGAATATAGAACAATGGGTTAGTGACTAGCTAATTTTTGGAGGTATTTCTTAATGCCGCTGGGGTCATTGTCCATTGAAGGGACCAAATGTTATCTTTTTGCATCAATTGAACAACCGTAGCTGTTGAAAAGGAGATACTCGGTTTGGTTATATTACCAGTAAGAAGAAAACTGCTTAACAATGCTAAATTTGGCAGATGCCCAACCAATAATGTGTTTTGGCTGAGCTCATGAATATCGCCTATTAATCGATAAACATCATCTTCAGGATCTAAACTTGTTAACATAGCTAATTTATTTGTTAAACCCAGCGTATTAGCTACAATTTCTGCGGTTTCAATAGATCGAACTTTATCACTATGGAGAATGCATTGAACGTTAATTGCTTTATTTTTAAGAAAGTTTGCTACTTGAGTCACTTCGTCCCTTCCCCTTTGGTTTAATGGGCGTTCAAAGCGTTCCTCGTTGGAATACGCTTCTCCGTGACGCATCAGATATATGTCCATTTCTCGCTTTCACCCTTTTATTTTAGTTTTCGAAATACTTTCTTCCAAGTAACGCCAATCACGAAACCGAGAATCAATGTTATAAAGCAAATCATATAAAAGTCATTGCGCATTTGATCCATAATCGGATTTTCAAGAACATTTACCGTTCCTTGATAACTCGTCAACAACCATTTACCTTGCACTTGAGAAATAGACGCTGTCCAGTGAACAGGCACCTGTAATGTCTTTCCTCTTACAAGATGATAAATAAAAACGGCTGTACCATTAGCAATGAATAGGTTTTTATCAATTTTATTGAAATCACCATCAATAACGACTTTTTCGATAGCAAATTTACTTACTTTAAATTTATCTAAAAGGGAACTAGATGATAAAAAATGAATAAAATCATCACGGGAATGAAAAACCTGACCATTTTCAAGAACGATAAGACAATTTGGGTTTAGAAAATCCGAGATATTATCAATTTTTTTGCTATTGATGGCTTCAACAAGCCCTTCTTTAATCGAATCGGCAATTTCGTGGGGATCATAACCAGTGGTTTGAGCTAATAATGAGCTCTGCAATATAAGTAGAATTATAAAAAATACAGCTTTCAATCTAAACATGCGGCCAGTCCTTGTGCTGCAAGAGATCTCGCTTGAGCTAATAACAGTATAACTGGCTTACTCGCTGCTCGCTATGTAACCACTGGATCTGATGTAGGAGCCGGTCAACGTGCCGGCCCCCATAAACGGGCGGGCACTGTGACCCGCCCCTACGCCAAACTTTGTGCCTTTATTAAGATTTGTTTTTACGACTGTAATATAATACCGCTTAAATATTCGGCAATGTGCGATTCAAACAATCACGATTGATAATGGTATAAAAATGGCAAAAGAGTTTATTGAGCCTATTTTTGGGTCAAATGATTCCACCGATTTCAGGTTGTTAACTAAATCCTTAAGCGCAACACCTGGTTACAATCAAAGTGATGGCCCCAACATGCTAAAGGCAAGTAATGATGCCCAAGCAATCCAATCTTTTTTAATTGGCTACCAAGGTTCAACTTTAACCTATCAAACGTATGTCAAAGAACTTGAGCGGCTGGTATTGTGGTGTACACATGTCCAACATGTCACCATCTCAGATCTTTCCTATGATGATATTGTTGAATATCAAAGCTTCTTAAGCGACCCTACTCCAAAAGAACAATGGTGTGGTAATAAAAGATCTAAATGCAAAAAAGATGGATCTATCAATCGGGAATGGCGACCCTTTGCAAGCTCACTATCCCCTATTTCAATTAAAAAAACGATGAGCATACTTGATAGTTTTTTTAATTATCTCGTTCAAACGCAATATTTAAAGGGCAATCCACTCTCGGTTAATAACAGACGAAAAAAGCGCAGCGCACCAGAGGGCATGGAAAGATGGTTAGAGAGAATTGAAATTAATACTGTTTTAGAAGGCTTAACCGATAAATTATCCCAAGAATCAGTTAACCCCTTTCAAATCATTCGATCTAAATACATTATTTTAACGCTCTTTTATACAGGATTACGTTTAGCTGAACTAACCAATCATACCATGGGTGACTTTATTCTTATTGAAGGTGAATGGTATTTAAAAGTGGTCGGCAAGGGTGAAAAGCCAAGAAAAATTGTTGTAGTTGATGAATACTTAGATATTTTAATTGAGTTTAGAAAAGCCATCCATTGTCCAACACAACTGCCCGCATTTGAAGAATCGACTCCGTTAATCCCAGCCGAAGATAAAATATCCCCTATCCATCGTCGGCGAATCGATCAAATTTTGAAGCAGGCTTTTGAAATCGGCGCTCAAAAATATGAGCACTTAGCCTCGGTCCATGTTGAAGACGGCCATAAACACCTTCATAGGGCATCAAAGTTGCGAAAAGCTTCAGCCCATTGGTTACGCCACTCTTATGGCACTTATTTAGTCAAGTCAGGATGCCCTATTGAAAAAGTAAAATCTTTGATGGGACACTCCGACATCTCCACAACCATGATTTACGTCCATATAGCGACTAACGATCTCCATCATTCAGCACAAGGGCTTTCCCTTAAAGAAGAAGTTTAATATGGCAACTGAAAATAGCACAACCATCGTCTGGTTTCGTCAAGATCTCAGAATTCATGATAACCCTGCATTAGTTGAGGCAGCAAAATCAAAATTGCCAATCACATTTCTATACATATTGGATGATGAGACCAAACTCTGGCAATTAGGCGGAGCAAGCCGATGGTGGCTGCATCACAGTCTTATATCATTAAATGAAACCTTAAGAAAAAAATATAATGGATCCCTTGTTCTCAGAACAGGCTCTTGCATAACTGTTCTGCAAGATTTAATAGATGAGACTAATGCTAAATCAGTTTATTGGAACCGATGCTATGAGCCTCATTTTATCAAACGTGATAAAGAGATTAAAACTACATTATCTCAAAATAATATCGAAGTTCATTCTTTTAATGGCGCACTATTAAAAGAACCTTGGGAAATGTTAAATCAATCGAAAAGCCCTTTTAAAGTGTTTACACCGTTTTGGAAAACCTTACAAAAACAATTGATTCGACAAATATTACCCGCGCCAGCGCGTATCACTTGTTCGCAAGCAACCAGTCTTACATTAAAAGATCTTGATTTATTACCTACTATAAAATGGGATCAAGGATTGGCTGATAATTGGGAACCAGGTGAAGAAGCCGCTCTATGTAAACTAAAAAAATTCCTTAGCTCAGGCGTTAAAAATTATAAAATAATGCGTGATCATCCTTCAAAACCTGCCACCTCTAAACTATCACCTCATTTACATTTTGGTGAAATTAGTCCAGTACAAATATGGCATGCCGCTTTTGAACAAAAAGATAAAATGGCAAGCTTTGAAACAGATGTTACACACTTTCTGTCAGAATTAGCCTGGCGTGAATTTTCAACGCATTTGTTATATCACTTCCCTGATTTACCTGAATCCCCCTTTAAAAAGCAGTTTGAGAATTTTCCTTGGAAAAATAATCATACACACCTAAAAAAATGGCAACAAGGACTCACGGGCTTCCCAATTGTGGATGCCGGTATGCGAGAATTATGGCATACGGGATGGATGCATAATCGCGTCAGAATGATTGTCGCCTCTTTTCTTATAAAACATTTACTACAGCCTTGGCAAAAAGGTGAAGCGTGGTTTTGGGATACTTTAGTTGATGCAGATTTAGCCAATAATGCGGCTTCTTGGCAGTGGGTAGCTGGAAGCGGCGCCGATGCGGCACCCTATTTTAGAATATTTAACCCTGTATTGCAGGGTGAAAAATTTGATAAAGAAGGGGAATATGTTAAAACATGGGTACCGGAGCTAAAACAATTGCCAAGTAAATATATTCATGCGCCCTGGGAAGCCCCTGGTGAAATATTAAAAGATGCGAATATTGTGTTGGGAAAAACCTACCCGCTCCCTCTCATCGATCATGCTCTAGGACGCAAACGTGCCCTAGAAGCATATCAACAAATAAAAACTTAATCTTTTCGCGGTGAATTTTCAGGGATAAATGAGAGTGCAACTGAGTTCATACAATACCGCAGTCCTGTTGGTTGCGGACCATCGTTAAAAACATGACCAAGATGACCACTGCATCGCTGACAAAGCACTTCGGTACGCTTTATAAACACCAAGAAGGCATCATCTTGGGTTTTAATACTCTCATCGTTCAGAGGTTCATAGAAGCTTGGCCAACCTGTTTTAGAGTCATACTTAGCTTTTGAACTAAATAGTGGGTTACCGCAGGCAACGCAAATATAGGTCCCCACACCATCAAAATGATCATACTGGCCACTAAAGGGGCGTTCAGTCCCCTTCTTTCTCAAGATCTCATATTGTTCTGGTGTTAGTAGCTTCGCCCATTCAGCATCGGTTTTATCGATGACCTTAACATTAGGATCGTACGGTATGGCGGGTGTAGGGTTAGTAATGGTTTCGGCCATAATGGCAGTCGTTAAAAATAAAGACCAAAGACCGAACATCGCCAACCATCTCTTCATGTATCACCCATTTCTGATAAAGATCATACATTAAGCTAAATTTGGATTGTTAGGCATCTGGACAAAAAAAAGCCCGCGATAAGCGGGCTTTTTAAAGAATCAGAAAAAGAGCAATACGTTAAAACGTATTAGCTATTCTTTTTTCCTTTTTTCTTTTTAGCTTCAACTGCAGGAGCAGCTTCAACAACAGCATCATTCTTAGCAGCAAGTTCTGCTAAAGTAGGTGCAGCTTCTTTGCTTGCATTTGCAGCAACAACAACAGGCGCAGCTTCAGGAGTTGCAGGTGCAGCTTCAGTAGGAGCAGGAGCTGTTTCTAAAGCAGCATTCAACGCAGCAACTGTAGGAGCAGGAGCTGCTTCAGTAGCAGCTGGCGCAGCTTCAATAGCAGCAGCTTCAACAACAGCAACTGGAGCAGCAGCAAATTTGTTTTTAACAAATTTAACAGCGGCAGCACCAAGAGTATAAACGCTAGCAGCAGTAGCAACCGCAGCAGCACCAACAGTTAAAGCAAGACCAGCAACGCCAACTTTAGCTAATAAAGCAGCTGTTAAGTTAGGAGCAATAGCAGCAACAACAGGAACGCCACCACCAAAAGCAACGCCAGCAGCGATAGCTAAGGAAGCGCCAACAGCGGCTAAAATTTTGTTACGCTTTGAATTATCAACTGGAGCAGCAGCTTCAACAGCAGCAGGTGCTTCAACAGCAGCAGGTGCTTCAATAGCAGCAGCAGGTGCTTCAACAGCAGCAGCAGGTGCTTCAACAGCAGCAGCAGGTGCTTCAACTACAGGAGCATCAGCATATTTAAAGGTAGTGCCATGAAAATAAGCAGCAATCAAAGTGAGTTTTTCAGCTTGTGCTTTTTCAACAACTAATGAATTTTTAACTTTTGCGCCGTTTGAATCTTCACATTCTTTCTTTGCAGCATCTTTAGCAATTTCCATCTCTACTTCATAAGAAGCAAATTGGTAATCATCTGTGTGTTTAACGCCATCTGCAGCAAAAGCTTGAGCTGCTTCTAAACTTTCAAAAGCGTAATAAGTATCACTGCTATCAAACGCTGTACGTAATGTATCTGTGTTTGCTTTGTGTGCGACAATTGCATTGGCCACTAAAAAATATTTCATAAACTACCTCATAAATAACAACTACTAGACAAGACTATAAGTCATTCAACTTATACAAAATAAAGTCTAACTAACTTACCAGCGCGTATATTAGCAATAAAGTCGCCTAACAACAATATAATAAGTTAATTTTCTTGTTTAAAAAAAAGCCTATCACTTATATAAGTGATAGGCTCATGATACCAGCAGAATTAAGCTCAGCTAACAAACTTACTTGCTCGCTTTTGCACCTTTCTTTTGACGCGCTTCAGCAACTTCATCAACAGGAACCTTAGCTTCATTTGCCGCGGCAAGTTCAGCTAATGTAGGCTGGGCAGCCTTGGTGTTGGTTGCTTGAGTATCCAATGCTTTAGGTTGATCTGCGGCAGGACTCTCAGCAGCTACTGGTGTAGCATCAGCAGGTTTTGCTTCCAAAGCTTGACCCAATTGTGCAACTAATGGGCTAGCATTTTGAGCTACTTCAGGATTTGCAGCTGGAGCAGCAGCAGGAGCTTTAAAGCGTGCATAAGCACCAGAAGCTGCATTAATTGCTGCTTTACCTAATGTGTAGGTAGCCAATAAGCCAGCATAAACAGTTACACCCGCAACAGCCGCAATACCAAACTGAACCGCCATACCAGCAGCACCGGCAACTGGAATGGCAACGCCCAATGTTTTACCGAGTAAAGCAGCTACGCCGGGTACTGCACCACTTACCCAAAAACTCGCCCCGCCCACAAACGTGGTGACTAATGGAGCAAATTTCTTCATTTTATCCATTAAGCTCGTGGTAACAACAGCTGGTGCTTCTGTACCGCTTGAATTAGCTGGAGCAGGAGTTGAAGTTGCGGCATTGGCAACATCTTTTGCATAAACGAAATCTTCGATGTCTTTATCTTTGAGATATTCGCTTTTAACATATTTAAAAGTCGCTGAAGAAAATTCGAAGTTTTTAGCAGATACTTCAAAAGCTTTAAACTCGCCATTTTCAACTTCTTCGCCATTAGCATTAACGGTTACTTCACGAAGTTTGTCTTTATCTTTTACTTCACCTGTGAAAATAGGGAAAAATTCACGCAATATGCCGTCTTCACCACCTTGCGCTTTTAGTCCAGCAATTAAGTCTTCATCGCGTGGGTCTGCTGCAATAGCTGCTTTATATTGATCTTGCAGATCTTTGATAGTTTCAGCTTCGCCTTGGTTCGCAAATTTAACCGCTGCTTCAAAATTATCAAAAATAACATAAACAGGATTCTTTACAGGACGCTTTGATTGTTGCTTTGTTGTGCTTAATACTTCTTCAGCTGTGAGCTTTTTGATGCTCTTATCGCTGTTTAAAACAAATATATCGCTTGCTGGTACGTGAAAATATGGCATAGTCAACCTCTTAAATACATCTTGAAACTTCTACAACAAAATCTTATTTTTATATTATAAATACATCCATATTCTTAGCTATCAATCTCCTTTTCTTAAGTTTCTTTAAGGGATTCCTTGGCAGACCATCCCAATTTGTTTTTCTTGTCTGCTTTATTATTATCATGAGCAGACCACAATGGTAATAGCATAAGCAAAATCACTGCAGAACTAATAAGTAAAGCAATGAAAAATCCGTGCCAGCCATAAGAGTCAATCATTTTTCCAACTGGGTAACCTGCCATTGCGGCACCAAAATAACCAAGTGTGCCAGCGAAACCATTTGAAGTTGCCGCAGCACGTTTGTCTACAAATTCAGCTGCTGCTAGTCCAACTATCATCTGCGGACCAAATACAAAGGCACCAATCAAAGCAAGCAATAGCATATCAAGGAAAACCTGATCTGCTGGAACATACATCAACCCAAACAATGAAGCTATCAAACCTACCGAGCAAACTACCATTGCAGGAACTCTGTTACCTTTCCAGAAGAAATCAGATCCCCAACCAGCGGCTATCATACCAACAAAGCCTCCGACCTCAAACCAAAACACGCCACTACTGGCTAACATGTCTTCCATGTTTTTGGCTTCAGTTAGGTAAAAGAATGTCCAATCATTAATAGCTGTTCTGACAACATAGACAAAAAAGTATGAGATTGAGAATATCCATACATATTTATTATTGAGAACTTGCTTAAATAATATCTCACGAACCGATAGTAATGAATGTTTAGTCTGCTGATCTTGAATCGGTATATTCACTTTATTGTTTTTGTAGTCTTCCACCGTTGGCAATCCAAGTGTTCTTGGAACATCCCGCAGCCGGTTGATTAAAACAAAGCCCATCAAGATACTACATACTGCAGGAACAAACATGGCATAGCGCCATCCGAAATTAACCGCACAAAATACAGCTAACAAGGGAATTAAAGCACCACCCAAATTATGTGAGGTACTACAAATGCTATACCAAAGTCCACGTTCTGATTGCGCAAACCAATAATTGAGCTGTTTACAACAAGCAGGCCAGCCCCAAGCTTGAAACCAACCGTTGAGTCCCCAAAAAACAGCAAACACCCATAATTGAGAGCTCATACCGAAAAGAATATTCAAAATTCCGGTAATGAGTAGGCCGGTCGCCATAAAATAGCGGGCATTAGAACGATCTGACATCACGCCACTAATGAATTTGCTGATGCCATAGGATATGTAAAGAATTGATGCGAGCATCCCTAATTCACCCTTGGAGAGTCCAAGATCGGTAGCCATATAGGGCATCGCAAAAGTGAAACTTTTACGTGTAAAGTAAAATAACGCATAGCCTATAAAAACGGAATAGCAGATCCGAATTCGCCAATAACGGTAATCACCATCAATCTCGGCGGGGCTTTTCGTAATGGGCTGATAAGGAGCGGGCTTTAAAAAATCAAAAGGCTTCCAGCTCACGCGGCGTTCTCCTTAAACCAAATACCACACATAGGTACCGACTCCCGAAGAAATTTAACTGAATTATTCTTGATAATAACACACCATCTTATCGTTGAATTAAACACTAGACGACACATAAGTTATTCAAAGTAATAAATCGCAGCTAATTGCAATAGGCGCAAAAGATACATTTGTACATGCGGCGCAGCATTTACACAACAACCATTGCATCAAGTTCAACCAACGCATTTTTGGGAAGTCCAGAAACCTCTATAGTGGTTCGTGCTGGATAAGGTTCTTTAAAGATTGTTTTCATCATGTCGTTAACGATGGAAAAATGGTTTAAATCTTTAAGGTAGACAGTTAATTTAACGACTTGTGAAAAATTCGCTCCGGCAGCTGTAATGACTTCATTCATATTTTTAAAAATTTGCTGCAATTGCGCTTCACAATCATCTGAAACTAATGTGTTTGTTGTAGGATCTAGGCCAATTTGGCCTGATAAGAAAATGATATTGCCTGCTTGAATCGCTTGAGAATAGGGTCCAATTGCTGCAGGGGCTTTTGCAGTTTGTATGACTTTAAACATCTTTATTTACTCCCACTTCGACCTGGAAAGGGAAAAATATTATCAATGTTCGGCAAGGCATGAGTAGGAAAACTATCATCTTTCAAAGCAAATATTAACATAATGGTATCTGCTCGAAGGTAAGTCTCTCCTGTATATTGACGTGCGTTATCGTCCCCTTTTCCTAATACACAGATATTATCTTCTAAAAACCAATATGTTTTTTCAAGTTTGATTGCAGACTCGGCAAGTTCCCCTCTAGACCAAGCTTCTAGATCAGCTTTGTGCATCTGACCGCGAAAAACGGTAATGCCATCGGTGTACTTGTTAACTTCAACTTCCACCCAAACTTTTTTCTCAGTGTTTTTTGCTTTATGTTTCATTTAAAGGGTGATCCCTGCTACTAACGCATATTAAAATAGTTAAAATACTGGCTTTTAAGGGCCATAATGAAAATATGTTAGCATCAATCAATAGTAATGGTTAACTTAATTTGCAAAAGACAAGCAATTAACTGAATTTAGAGACGAGAATTAAAACAATCTTGGTTGTATCGGTAGCGCAACTACCCTTTTTCTGCCATCCATAGATTGTTCAGGGGCGCGCTGGACTGGATGACGATGTATCAAGACTTTTGAATCTAAAGTCGGATCTGATAAAAGATCACTTCTGCTTTCGAGAGCAAGAGACAATTTAGACATTTGATAACCTAAAAATGCAGTTTGTAAATGCGCAGAAAAGGAAAATATATGATCCGGGGATTCGATAATATCACATTGTAAGTCTGAAACTTTCATTAAACCTGACGAAAGCATTTCTTTTTTAACTTCATCTGTTATACCCGATAGCAATATAGCATGCGATGTTGTCGAACAATTATAAAATGCGATATCAAAATCAAATTTACTTTTTGCGAATTCTCGCATGCACTTGAGCATTTTTTCAAGATCTAAACCTCCTCGTAATTCAGATACGCCATCAATAGGCAATCTTGCGATATGCGTTGGGCGACAACCAATTGTTGCAACTTGTGAGTAATATCGTCTTTCGATTTCATCTAACTCTTTTTTTAACTTTGATTCCAATTCAGCTATTGGCTCAGACATTTCCAAAACTAAGGCAATTTCTTTCCAAATATGCTCTTTTTCAAGCTTTAATTTATCCTTAATTGATTGATATTTTTCTTTTTCACTATCAGACATCCAAATCCACTCTCTTGTATAGTTATATGAGGCATATCGTTTTCTGATTTTTAAAATTCTCAATTCATTTATTAGCTTATCGTGTTTGGTTAGAAATGCCATCAATGCCTTATTCACTTTTAGATATGCATCTTCCTTTTCAGCTAGGAGCTTTTTCAATTCATCGGCTTGTGGATGAGGATGGATAATGGTGTCAATGGGTAAAGGAACTTCTTTCGCGGCACCTAGAATGAAATTGGATAGTCTCTCTCCTACCCAATAGGAAAATAATCCTCTTCTTTCTTTGGCATAAGAAACATTGAGATAGTCTAACCATTTTTTTTCGTATTCAACTTTAAGGTCATGGTTTTCACAGACAAGATCATGCAATTCCGTTTTTAAACCACTTGGCCACCAGCTAAAATAAATAACCCAAGCAGATACTTTTTTAGAATGATAGTGAACTTCTTTTGTTTTGGGATCAATTGATTTATCTTTAACAAGAATTTCTGTTTGATAATGCGGAATTAATTCCTCGCCTTCCTCATTTAAACAATATTTCTTTACTAAACTTTCAAAAGCAGGCGTAGATGGAATAGTGACTTTTAAAGCACTATGGCCAATTTGACCACCCATAACAAAATTCTTCATGAGTTGATAATAAGAACTCACACTGTGGGGATCGGATAACCAAACAAGGACTTCTACACCAAACATGGATTAGTTTCTCAAAAAATGACAAACAAATATTATAGTCATTTCAGGAAAATTCGACATTGAATTCTGACAAACGCTCAGTATTGGCACCATAAAAGGTCTTTAGCTGTTTTGATAATTTCGAATCCTCATTTTTACAATGAAGTGCATCAGGGAAAACGATAAAATCATGTTGATCAAAGGGTAATTCTTGATGCTCAATCGCTTCCCCAGAATCAAGACAATAGATAAGAAGTTCTACCTGCTGGTTTAATAACAACAGTTGTCCCGCGTTAAAAAGAGAGGGAGCATGACAAAGTTGTTCATTATTAAGAAAAGCACTATTCCCTTTTGCCAGCCCAATATGCTTATAATCCGACGCTAAAAGCGCCATTAAGGTTTGAACACTGCCTCTTCCGGCTGATTCACCACAGATCACAATAATGGGAATGCGGCCTTGTTTTGGTATGAGGGTGTTTAATACCTGACGATAAATATGTGGCGTTGTAATGATACCTAATTGCGGCTGACCATTTATTTCAATTAAAGAGCCGCCTTTTTCTAGATAAGATTCTTCGATATTGGGTGTAATAAAATCAATGCCCGCTAAATCTAAGCGTAATAGCTTAGCTGCTGTTTCTGCTAGTCTTCTATTATCCGGATGAACCTTATCAAAAACGGCAACAGGTGTTCCACCAGCTGAGATATTGGCAATTTTATTCAAGGGAATAAATATCCCCGCGTTAGGTATGCTGTTTAATTCAAGCCTCTGCTCAGATAAGTAGGCCAATAGCTCTTCTGTTATTTCAATTTTAATGGCTCTGCTTTGGTTTGCAACTTGAATTAATTCGCTAATATTGCTCGTTCCATCCCCTGTCACACCGGCAGGAAAACGTTCGATCGCCCAAATAAGTTCGCCATTTAAGACGATAAGTCGATAGTCTTTACCAAAAATATGTTTTTCTAACAAAATCGTTTTCGAATAGCGTTGTGCTTTGCCGTAGGCCTTTTTAAGCTGCTCATCGGATGTTATTCTCGGGAACACCCCCAAGCCACCATCTTGATTGTCAGGCTTAATAACAACGGGATATCCCATTCTATGCGCATTTTCGACCGCATGTGCTTCACTGTGCACCATTATTTGCCTAGTAACCGGTAATCCTGTCTTTTGCAAAAGCATCAAGGTACTGCGCTTATCTCTTGCAATTTCAACAGCAATTTTAGACGTTTTATCCGTAAATGAGCTATCAAACCATCGTGAATAACAACCATAGCCATATTGAAAGGTATTTTGTGCTACATAAACCCACGGGATCCCTTCATTGAAAGCCGCCTGCAATAGCCTTAAACTATTTGAACCTGTCGGTGCATAACTTTTAAGCGCGAGGATAACCTCATCGATTTCTCGTGATAGCGCTGAATTGGGAATAAATAGGGTTGTCGCAGTATGTTGGTAACAAAACTGCAGCATAAACGCCATAGCTTGATGAAAGCACTCTTCATGCAAGGTTGGGATCCAGAGCGAATAAACATTATCTTCTTCTGAAAGGCGATCAATTTGAATAGATTGAAATAATGGTATTCCTGCTGCTTTTTGCAAAGCGCAAACACCCGCCCCCAAGCATGCAATAAGATCATCTTTCAAATCACTGACATTTTTACCAAAATAATAAGTTAATGCCTTTTGTAAATGCTGGATCTGCAGTGTATTAAGAGAAATCACTTGAAGTTTGATGAGCCCCACTGGCTGGCGATAGCCATTAATAAAACCATTAAAGACATGCGGTTTTTCAAGCAAAGTAAATAAAGGGGCCTGTGGTGTAGAAAACTCTGTCGCAACTGCTTGGAAAGATGAATCCCATTGAAGTGTTTGTTTTGACTCACCTGGCGCTTGGGTGAATTGATGTTGAAGAATCGGTTTCATGCGATGACCTTTATAATGGTTCTAGTTTTAGCGTGGGACAACGCTCACCAAGCGGATAATCGGGAAGATATAGATCTTGCTCTTTAAAATAGGACTGTAGTGTCGTCCTCACTTCTTGTAGCGTTGGAAAGGTATATAAAATAGGACTTTCTTTGTAATTATCTATCGTTTCAGTGACGCATTTAGGCCATTGCCATTGTTCAAATAGCGCTTCATTATTTTTTTTAAACAAGGTGTTCCAACTATCCCAAACGTTGCTTAAAGAAACGCCTTGGCTCAATGAGCCATGTAACGCCATCGCGATGCGCCATTTAAGAATATGGAAATTAGCTATTTTCCCTGATAGAAAATCATTTTGAATAAACTCAAGTGTCTCTTTAGATTCAGGCCGAATAAAAAAACGGATGATAAAAGTACCCGTTGATGTTAACACCCGCCGAATTTCGCCAGTTAAACTCTCATAGTTCTTTTGAGCAAGTAATGTATAACATCCATCACCAATAACAAGATCAATTGATGCGTCTGCTAAAGGTAATTGAAGCCAATCACCAGCTAAACCTAATGGCTTAACCGTTGCTGTTTGCGATGGTAAAACTGATTTCAACATTAAAATATTATTATCGATGGCAATAAAAGTGGTATTTTTAGGCCAATCAATATGTGCTATTTCAGGCGTTACACCAAGAAGTAAAACTGTTAACGGTTTTTCAATTGAATCAAGGTTTTTTTTTATCCACGAAGTGCTAACTTGGATATCAGCATGTGATGGGCGCAGTGGTGGACCAATATTGGCCCACCGCTTAGCTTGGTTATCCCAAAGTGACATAGTACTTCTACTGCTATGTTATAAAATTAATAAAAACATCTTGTATTATTGAAATATAAAATATCGAATTCCTAACATAAAGGCATTCGTATTGAATCGACCACTTGCTGAACCTGTTAATCCATTTGCATTAAATGCAGTTCCATCTTCTCCTGAAAGGGTCCTACCTACGCTAGATGTATTTAATTTGCCATAGTAGGTATAAATGTAATCCGCAGTAAGAGACATATTAGAACAAACTTTATGTTCTAATCCGATCCCTAAACGAAGAAATGCAGATTCACGACTTTTTGCTCCATTTATAATGGTTGCTGTATTGTTGGGTCCACTTTGAAATGCAAAATTGGTGTTATTTTCAATTGTCAGCTCATTAAAGGCCACACCAATACGACCATAGATTAATGAATTTTTATCGAACAGATACCCTGGTAAAAAGTCTGCTCCATATTCAAAGTTTTTCAATCGCATTGAGGTGGAGTTGGATAGTAGAAGATTAGTATCTTGGTTATCAATCGCGGTATTGTTTAATGTATTTTTGCTTGTTCCGATGCGACCAAATATTTCAATTGCCCAATAATAATTACTATCGTAGAAAAAATCACCATAACCTAGATATACTTCACCCATGCCTTTATATCGATAGGTTTTGACAAGATCTTGGGTAAGAGTCGCCAAAGCATTATTGGCGAAGAAAGGGGTATATTGAGCTAGAGCTGATACTGACATGTTTGCATTAGTTTCTAACACGCCCCCCATCACGCCAGCATAATAACCATCAAAGCGGCCATCTCCACCGGCATTTGCAAAGGTAGGAGCAAAAATACCAATAGTTAGTAAAGAAACCTTTTTTAATGTTTGGCAGTTTGATGAAAACATGGATGTCCCTATATTTTTAATCCAATTGAGAATGTTTACACAGTCAATAAGCACTTTTGTCAGTTTATCATTATAATGAGCGTTTGCAAAAATGGCGCTTCGCAGCACAAACGAGCCTGCGTATCTATACAGCTTTTCATGCATTGAACTTATTTTCGTGGCCTTAAGTCTCAACAGTACATTCCTTTTTATTTATCGTAAAAATAATAATTCCGTGGGGAGATCTATATCATGCTAAGTAAAAACACAGTACTTGGGACGGTTGCAGCCAGTCTTTTGTTATTATCGTCTGCATCTTGGGGTGCGGGGTTTGGGCAAACTTTGTGCAAACTGCCCGAATATAATTGCGTTAAGATTACTGGCGGACAATCTTGGGCTTCCCTGTTTCCTGACGCACAGGTTCGCACCATCGTTAGAAAAGTTAATCGAATGAACACACCTTTACATGCGGGAATGACCATTGCGGTGCCCAAAAATCTTAACTCCGCTAATATTATGGATTTTGCGCCCTTTCCCAAGCAGATGGCGGATGCAGGCAATAGCACCATTCAAGTTAGCTTAAGCAAGTTAGCATGGGGTGCTTATGACGCAAGTGGTAATTTAGTGAATTGGGGACCTGTTTCCGGCGGTAAAGGCTATTGCCCTGATACCCATAAAGGTTGTCATACACCAACAGGCTCTTTCACCGTATTTGATAGACAAGGCGCGGGCTGCATATCCCATGTCTTCCCAATTGCCACCCATGGCGGAGCCCCAATGCCTTATTGCATGCATTTCCATGGCGGCTTTGCATTACATGGTTCACCAACTGTCCCCGGCTTTAACGCGAGTCATGGTTGCGTTCGCATGTTCGTTGAAGATGCAGAATGGCTAAATCATAACTTTGTGGAAACCAATGAAACCAGAGTCCGTATATTGCCTTAATCTTCATTAACGGTAGAAATGGTGGGCACGCTAAAGGCTTTGCTCACCCTACTTAGATATCTTTTATCTACAATATGTTTACACCCTACTTGAGAATGAGTATCATTTGCACGTTTTCTTAGATCAACAAGTAGTTAGTTAGTAGGTGTAATATGAATTCTCAACTTACCGTCCTTTCAGATGAACAAGTAGCTCAAGTAAGTGGTGGCCATGCCGTACCTGGTATGGGAGTCTTCGGAATGATTTTATTAATATTAGAAATACCTCATGCCATTGTAGGTATCATTGAATTCACCAATTATGTTGGCGAACGTTGGGAAAATGGTTGTCAAAACATCGAAGAAGGTGATCACTTCACTAGTTTCTTTTGCAGAGCGTAAATAGTATGCAAACAAAAGCGATGATTATTATACCGGCTCGGTATGACTCTAGTCGTTTTCCTGGTAAGCCATTGGCAATGATCAATGGCTTAACCATGATTGAAAGAGTGTGGCGTATTGCAAAGTGTTGTCAGCATGCTGATAGCGTTTATATTGCAACCGACAGCGATGAAATTAAAACCTTTGCAACCAATTTTGGGGCAGAAGTTTTAATGACCTCCGCCAGCTGCCAAACAGGCACTGATAGAGTTGCTGAAGCTGCCGCTGAATTTGCTACAGACGAATCTATTGTTTTAAGTTTGCAAGGCGATGCTGTGCTTACGCCTCCTTGGATTGTCGATGAAATTATCCAAGCTATGAAACAAGATCCCACCGTGCAATTGGCAACCCCTGTGGTCAAGTTAGCTGGACAATCTTTGCAAGACTTTTTAAGTCATAAAAAAATAAGTCCAAGTTCCGGCACAACGGCCGTCTTTGATAAAAATAATAATGCAATGTATTTTTCAAAGCAGCCAATCCCCTTTCATTATGATATTCAATCACCAAATGCCTATTTACATAGACATATCGGGTTGTATGGATACCGTTTTAAAACCTTAAAACAACTTCAAGCTTTGCCACAATCACCGCTTGAAAAACAAGAAAAGCTTGAACAATTGCGCGCCTTAGAAAATGGCATTCCTATTCGGATCGTTAATGTGGATTATAGAGGCCGTTCCCATGGCTCCGTTGATTCACCGCACGATGTTAAGGTGGTTGAGCAAATTATTGAACGTGAAGGCGAGCTAATAGCATGAGTGAAAATAAATCCTTTCGTCTAATGTTGTTGCGCCATGGCAATACCTTTGAAGCAGGTGAAACGGCTGTTCAAGTAGGCTGCCAAACCGATATGCCCCTCACGGAAAAAGGTTTGTTACAGGCACAGTTATTCGCTGATCTTTTAAAACAACAAGAACTGATCCCAACCTATATATATAGTGGTTCTTTGCAAAGACAAACCAAAACGGCCGATATCGTTCATCAATCGTTTAATACTGCGACTTTAATCAAGCAGCAAAGTGCGCTAGATGAAATAGATTATGGTGTTTGGGAAGGCTTAACCACTGAACAAATCCTCGCAAAATGGCCAGCTGAATATAAAGCATGGCATGAGCAAGCGCGTTGGCCAGATAACATTTTCAAAACCCAACTCGAAGATCACCGAACTGCTTTAAAACTGTGGTTAACGCAAGTCAGTCAAGTTGTTCCAGAAAATGGATTAGTGGTTGCTGTCTCTAGTAATGGCATTATCCGGTTAATGCTGCAATGGATCCCTGATGTATGGAACATGCTAGTTTATGAAAAGAAAATGGATACTTACAAAGTAGGTACCGGACATTATTGCGATTTAACTATCAAGGATGGTGTTCCAACAATTATGGCATGGAATATAAAACCAGCCTCTTTAATACCAGCCTAAGCTGGCTCTACAGTAACAAAACTAAATCAATCTCACTTTACTATGATGACTTAATGTTTAAATTTAAGGCATGATATCTCTTTTATTAAACACCAAAGGAGATTGGGATGAGTAAGAAAGGCGTAGAAGGCAGCAGTTCAAGTTCAGAAGAAAAAAAAGAAAAAAAAGAATTAAAAAGCAGCATAACCGATAAGACAAGAACCTCTTCTCAATTATTTCAAGCTTATCAAAAAGCCATGGTTGGAATGCTTGTACAACGTCCTGCAGAACCAAATCAGTTAAACCATCTTCAAGCACTCATAGAACGCTTTGCACCAGAGGGTGGTGAATTAAAAGAACAGGAAAGAAAAGCTCTCGAGGAGCGCGCTGCTGCACAAGGATTAAATTTAGCAGAATATAGTCTTTTAAATAAACGTTTTGAGATTGCGCAGGAACAAATTCAAGGTTTTTTACAGCTTATCAAAGCAAGAATCAAAGATCCTATTCTCACACCTCAGATTGTACGAACTGCTTTGTTAGAACAAAAAGCACACTTAGAAGAACTTACCAGAACTAGATTACAGCTAAGAGAATTGAGCATCAAACTAGAACTTACCAAGCAGGAAGTTTCAAGTCTCAAAGCTAAAGCTGAAAAAGAACCAAAAGTTGTCAGTCCTCCTCCAGTAGAAGGTAGCTCGCCCGCAAAACCAAATCCGATTCCACCGGCGGCAACGCCTGTTGAACAAGCTGAATTACAAGTTAGAGCGTTAGAAAAGGCAGTTGAAGACGCTAAAGCCCAGGTTCTAAAATTAACTGTTGTAGATTATAAATTAGAAGGTGCTTATTCTGCTTTTATCCATCAAACACTCAGCATGATCCAAAAGGAGATCAAGCAAAAGCCCAGAGAAATATTCAAAGTTAAAGGCGAAAGCGCAACGCTTTTGGAAGCGATAACCTATGAACTTCAATTTGGCAAACAAAAAGTGGCGCTAACACCAGCAGAAATCAAAGCTTTATTAAGTGAACCTAATGACGAAACAGTTCTTCCCAGCAAACCTGCAGCAGATGCTCTATGGAAGTTTACTCAAGACGGCAGAGAAAAACGCTTAGAAGAAGTAGAGAAGAAATATAAAGGGAGCTTTGTAGGAGTTCAGACTCGGGTTGCAGATTGGAATGCCAGCATGCCTAAGGCATTAACCACTGAACAGATGAATATCAGAGATGCGATGCTGCCTTATCAAGAAGATGAAAAAAGGGACAGAAGACACGAGCGGATCCGTCAGGTTTCAGGCTATGAGGAAAGAAAACAGCAAATTAAAGAAAAAGCCGTGGCAGAAAAGCTGGCTCCTAAAAAACTTGAAAAATCACGTGCTATCGCAAAACATCTTCATGAATGCGACGATGTGTTGCGTGCTGAATTTGAAGGCTTGGGTATCAAACCTATTCCCAAAAATAAGCTAGCCTATTATGGTGTTTTAGGGGCCGAGACCTATCGAACGCAATTTGAAGATCCTAGCGATCCTGATTCTCAACGTGCTGTTCGGAGAAATATACTAGATGAAGGCATGC
>CAYXVT010000025.1:19947-22736 GCA_964468105.1 Uncultured Candidatus Berkiella sp.
CTTTCCCTGAAAGAAAAGCAGCTTATACAAAAGCACTAACCCCTGCTCTTCAACGTCATCTCCAGATGGGTGCCAATAATGGTTTGCTGGTTGGTAAAAAGGAAAAGCCAGATGATAAATATTGGGAAGCTAAGGTTAAGGAACGCCTTGAAAGCGATTCAATGAATGCGCTTGTTGAAGGATTGGGTAGAATGAAGTTGTAGTAGGGTTCAATTCTTGTAGGGTGGGCAAAGCGTTAAGCGTGCCCACCAATTAAAATGCTACTCTACCAAATTCACCCAAACGGTAAGTGAATCAATAATTTTCTGTGCTTGGTCTTTGCTTGAAATATTGAATTTAGATTTAGGTCTATATTCATTATTCTTCTTTTGATAGCGTCTGATGCTATATTTTTCAGGGCCGTAGGCTTCTTTTCTTTTATCCCAATCTTGGTATTTAAAGATAATGGTTGCCCATGCTCCTTTGGTCAAAATCACTTTATCCAGTTCTTTGACTGTAACAACCCCTTCATCCACATATTCAATGGTAATTTCTTCGACCTTCGATGCCATGAATCATTTCCTTAAAAGCCAAACTAAACAATTCCAAGAGAGTATATTACTTTTAAATGATCTCAAAAATTTTTTACTTCATTTGTTGACTTTTAGTAAGCTCGTCAATCAACTTTTGAGCGTGTTCCAATTCTTTTGGCGTTAAGGAATTCAGCATCTCATCTCTGGCTTTGATGATGTCAGCATTACCCCCAGCGGAGGCAATTTTCAGCCAAGCATAGGATTTGGCATTGTCCTTAAGAACGCCTTTAGCATCGCGATAACACATAGCCAACTCATATTGCGCATTTCTATCGCCTTGCACCGCCGCTTTTTCAAATAGCTCAGCAGCTTTATTGAGATCAGGTGGCATTCCCGATTTCCCTTTTAGATTAATCATCCCTAATTCATATTCAGCACCAGGATGATTTTGTGCAGCAGCTAATTCAAATAATCTTGTTGCTTCACCTTCATCTTTAGAAACGGAAGACCCTTTCATATATTTAAGCCCAAGATTATATTGAGCATCTTTATAACCTTGCTTTGCCGCCTCGGTGAACCATTTTAGTGCTTCTTTCTCATTAGCATCAACGCCCAATCCTTCATTATACATTCTTCCTAATTCATTTTGGGCAGCGCCATCTCCGACATTCGCCGCTTTGACAAACCAATCACGTGCCGTATTATAGTTTTGATCGCCTAATACACCATCACGAAAACAGGTCCCATAGTCATAATAGGCTTCTTTGAATTTCATATCAGCAGCTTTTTTGAAATATTCACAGGCTTTTTTCAAATCAAGAGGATAGTTTTTTTCTCCTTTTGAATGTGCTCGCCCAACGTAAAGCATGGCTTGAGGACTGTTTTTTTCTAATGCTTTCTTTAAATAATCTTTCGCTGTTTCTTGTTGTCTGGTTGTTCCAAAACCTTCACTGTAATAGGTGAATAGCTTGTAAGTTGCATCTGGATCCTCTTTTTTAGCGGCTTTTTCATACCATTCTAAGGCTTTTAATTTATCCGCCGCTTGACCATAACCTTTTTCTGCGGCTAGCCCCAGTTGAAACATTGCTTTTAATGAACCAACATCAGCAGCTTTTTTTAATATGTCATTAGATTTAACATAATCAACTGGTACACCATCACCCTCACGGTATAAAAGTGCTAAAGCAATCAGACCTTCTTCTTTGCCAGAGTTCGCAGCGGTGATTGTCCACTTTACGCCTTCGGCTTTATCCAAAGGAACGCCTTCACCTTTTAAATAGGCGTTCGCAACGACTAAGGCTGCCTCTACGTTACCAATGAGTGCTGCTTTAGAATAATAATCCATTGCTTTATCTTGGTTTTTTGGAACACCCAAACCATTTTGATAAATAACACCTAATACATAATAGGCCGGATCGTATTTGTCATTTGCCGCCGCAACAAATAAATCCAAGGCTTTATCGTCGTCTTGTGGCACGCCTTGTCCTTTACTGTAATTTAGACCTAAGGCATATTTTGCGGGCGGGTAATTTTTTTCAATTGCTTTAGTAAACCACTTATTTGCCAACTTAAAGTTCTTTTCAACGCCCCCTACGCCTTCATTGTAAATAAGTCCTAAATTATATTGTGAAGGAACATGACCTGCATCAGCGGCTTTTTGAAACCATTGTAAAGCTTGTCCTACGTTTTGCGAGGTTCCAATGCCTTTGGCTAAAGAAAGACCCAAATTATATTCGGCCTCTACATTCCCCTTTTCCGCAGATTTTCTAAACATCTCAAACGCTTTAGGTTCACTCTTTTTAGTCCCTTTACCATTCATATACATAATTGCCACGGCTAATTGTGCATCTGGATTACCTTCATTGGCTACTGAAAGGGTATTCTCAAATGACTTGGCATCAATTTCTTCTTGAGACAGTTGTGGTTGTGGCTCTACAGTCGCTGTTGTGCCTTGGCCTGTAGTTTGAACTGCACTCTGTCCTTGTGGCTGTGCATTTCCTTGAGCTTGGGCTGGTTGCACACTACCTTGAGCTTGGGCTGGTTGCGCATTTCCTTGAGCATGAGCTGATTGCGCATTACCTTGAGCTTGAGCAGGTTGCGCATTACCTTGGGCCTGGGCTGGTTGCACACTACCTTGAGCTTGGGCTGGTTGCGCATTTCCTTGAGCATGAGCTGATTGCGCATTACCTTGAGCTTGAGCAGGTTGCGCATTACCTTGGGCCTGGGCTGGTTGCACACTACCTTGAGCTTGGGCTGGTTGCGCATTTCCTTGAGCAT
>CAYXVT010000026.1:0-9005 GCA_964468105.1 Uncultured Candidatus Berkiella sp.
GCAGTTTACTAGGTGATGGTGTGGCGACGATGGTTGCTTCCTCTATTGGCGGTCCTCCAAGCATTACCTACGCTGAAGTAACAGCCGGCGTTGCTATCACTAAAACATTCAATCCCGGCATTATGACTTGGGCAAGCTTATTCGCCATTTCCTTAGCCTTTGTGGGTAAAGTTGGCGTCTTCTTACAAACGATTCCCCTTCCTGTTATGGGCGGCGTACTGGTCTTATTGTTTGGTGCCATTATCGTTACTGGATTACATTTGTTAACCCAGTGCCAAGAAGATTTGATGAGCCCACGTAATATGACAATCGTTGGCATAGTATTAGTAATCCCTGTTGGCGGTTTAACGCTCGGCGCGGATAATTTCACCATCAGTGGGATTGGTTGTTATATTGAACTTGCTGCTTCCTCCGGATAAAGTCTCCAAAGAATCACATGCTTAATAAAAAGGCCTCATCAGAGGCCTTTCTTTTATCTATGACCTTTCAAAATATTTGGCTCTACAAAGGATTCTCTATTTCTGCGACGTTCTAATGCGGCCATACAATAGTAGTTATCTGTTCTGCAGCCGTCTTCCCAAAGACCAGGTCTATTAGGTTGGATGTTATATCCTCTAATCAAATATTCGTTATACCGCCCTGAGGTCGTACTATAGCCCTGTTTTACTAATCCCCCCCCCTGAGCGTTAACCAGAGTGGAATAACATAGCGCTATCCCTGTACATATCATGAGTATCCTGCCAACCATTATCGCCCCTCCAAGGATCATATCTATGTAAAAAATATAGACCCCCTTGTATCAAATTAGCTAGCTGGAAGGATGTTTTAAATTCAGTGGCAGTTCATTGACCGTTACTCGATATATAGTTATAACTTAATCAATATCTTATTAGGCGAACGATACCCTATGCTCCAATGGATAACCGATCCGCAAGCTTGGATGGCTCTTGTCACTTTGACGGCTCTTGAGATTGTGCTGGGCTTTGATAATATCATTATGATAACGATATTGGTTGGAAGACTTCCCAAGCATAAGCGCCAACCTGCACGTGTTATTGGGCTAGCATTTGCCATGGCTACACGAATAGCCCTGTTATTATCGCTTGTTTGGATCATGCATCTCACTACTCCCTTGTTTACTGTTTTTACGAAAGAGATTTCAGGAAGAGATATCATCTTGCTCTTAGGAGGTCTATTCCTAATAGCGAAAAGTACCCACGAAATTCATCAAAGTTTCGAAGGCCATCATGGTGAAAATGAACTTACTCATACGGTTAAGCATCCTCACTTTTTTAGTATCATTATTCAAATCGGCTTAATTGATATTATCTTTTCATTAGACTCAGTCATCACGGCTGTAGGGCTTGCCAATCAAGTACAAATCATGATTATTGCGATTGTGATTTCCGTGATTGTCATGATGTTCTCGGCAAAAGCAATTGGTGAATATGTTGATGAACACCCCACTATAAAGATGTTGGCGCTAAGCTTTTTAATACTAATAGGCACGGCATTAATTGGCGAAGGTTTGGATATGGTCATACCTAAAGGATACATCTATTTTGCAATGGCTTATTCTGTATTAGTCGAAATGCTAAATCTAAAGGTAAGATCGGTTATGAAAAGTCATATAACGGATAAACATAAGTGAATCTAAGCTTCAGGTCTATTCGATTTAGATTGCTTATTTCTAATTTCATCAACAGATATATCAATTGATGTCACTAATGATTCTAATTGACTTTTAGTTTCAGTATCTACAATTTTTGCTAATGGACCTGTTTTGAAGTCTTTTAATAAAGTACATTTTTCATTAATTTGAACAACAAAACTATCAAGAACATCATTTAATAATTCAGGCTCATCACCATATTTTTGTATCGCCGTATTTGCTCTGTCCACTAGAACTGAGATCGATTTTACTTCAGACATAATAAGATATATCGCATAAAGCTCTGTCTCTTTATTCTCAGATTTAGAAATAAATTTACCAAATGAGTCAATTGTTAATTGATCTCTATCTTCAGTTGGCAAAGGATAAACTAAGTTTAGATAATCACCCGTTTTAAAATTAAGATCATTTGTCTTATCATTTAGACCGACGTATTTAGGATCGCTTTTAATAATATCAATATACTCACCAAAATGAGTACGAGCTGCTCCAAATTTAGTGTTCGCATAATCTTGAAGTAGTTGACTACAAAGGATAGCTGGCGTTGTTTTGGCCACTTCAGCTTTTAAAGAATCAATAATATTGTAAAATGGACTATTTCTGTCAGAGACAAGACTCAATCGATTGACATTTAGCTGCATTATCCTTGCGAGAGAATCCTGCAATTTCAAAGCCACTTTCACTTGTGAAAGCGGCATTTCTTTATTTTGAGTTGCATTATACAAGTTATTCAATTCAGATTTTAATTGCCACACCATATCAAGCTTCGTTACATTTTGTTTCCCAAGAGTTATTAATGCTTTCTTTTTGACACGTTTATACATTGATTTGATGGCAGACTGATTTGACTTCTCTAGTGATTCTTCGACTTTTTCAAGTTGCTGTATATATTTGTGAAAATCTATTGTTGAATTTTGTGCTTTTGAATTTTCAGAGGCGCTTTTAATAATGCTTGCCGGCTTGTCAACAACAGATTTTCTGGATGGTTCAGGTGACTGCACTACGGTTTGTTTTACATTTAAGTCATGCTGGATAGTTTGAAGTTGTACCACACAATCTTGAAAGATAATTTTTTCCGCATCTGAGAATTTAAATGCTTTCCATTGAGGTTCCAGCATGGTGAAACCTGTAATATTTCTTTGTGGATTATTTAACAAACCGTTGATGAGATCTTGATACTGAGAAATTCTCTTTTCAGGATTAATAATATGACGCACATTTTCTAATTGCTGCATATAATAATCAATCGACATTTTTCTATAGTCTGATTTTTTATTTTGTAACACTCCTGCTAGGATTTTATCAATCTGCGCCCTTACTATTCGCAATTGGATATCCAATCTTTCTTCTAAGGCTTTACGTTCTTTGATTTCTTGATCAGTTGTCATAGTGTAGATTCACTTAAAATGGGTTCTTCATATAGGATAGACCTTATAGAAGGGTGCTTAGTTCAATAAACCCAAATCCTACTAAACTAATATACCGTCTTTAATTTCATAAAATGCTGTTATACCAATGGCCTTTATAAATTCATCATCGTGAGAAATAACTATCATAGTACCAGGATATTCGCGCAAAACTAGGATAACATGCTCTTTGGTCAGGAGATCTAAATTGTTTGTAATCTCATCCAACAATAGTAATTTTGGTGTATTCGCTGCAATCAGCGCTAAAGATAACCGCGCTTTCTCACCTCCAGAAAGCGTTGACACAAAAGAATTCACTTGTTCATTTTCATAAAACAAAAAGTCTCCAAGATGCCTTCTAATTTGTTCAACAGACCAATCTGGAACCACCTTTTCTATACTTTCCAAAACGGTTTCATTGTTCGATAGCGTTTGATAATGCTGATCTAAATAGCCGATATCTTTTATGGGAGGCAATTGCCAAACACCTGATTTATTAAGGCTTTTATCATCTAGAATTGCTTTAATAAGAGAAGATTTACCTGTTCCATTATTCCCTGAAATCGCAATCCGATCTCCTACCGAGACTTGTAAATTAATGTTGTGTAAAAAGGTAGTCTCATATCCTAATGCACCTTCATTGATACAAATCAGACTTTTTCCTAAACGTAGATCAGCGGAAGTTAAAGAAAATTTTACTTTAATGATTTTAGGTAAATGTAATTCTGATAATTTATCGATTAATTCTTGTTTCTTTTGCTGAATGGCTTTACTTTTTTGTCCAGAGGTTTGTTCGCTACGTCTTGCTTTTGCATCGGAAACAATAGTTGGCCACTTTCTTTGCTCTATATGTTTTTTACCTGCCTGCCGACTTGTTTTCGCACGCGCTTGCTCTTTCATTAAGGCATTATGCGACTCCTTCCTTTGGAGATTAATTTGTGATAACGATCGCTCAATTGAATCTTTTTTGATGTTCAACTCATTAATATAATCTTTATAGTTTCCTTTAAAAACATCGATCTGACCATTATCAATATGCCAAAGGGTATTAACACAGGATTCCAATAATTCAATATCATGAGAAACTATAAAAAGAGTGCCATCAAATAAACGTAACAATCGAATAAGAGCGGAGCGATTGTATTTATCAAAATGATTGCTGGGTTCATCTAGTAACAGGATGTTGGGATCAATAGCTAGAGCTTGGGTAAGAGCCTTATTAAGTCTCATTCCTCCACTTAAGTCATGAAATTCATCAATGATTTGCTCTACAACCCCGATCCTAGCATTTAGGGGCACTTGGACCCTGCCATCAGCAGGTTCTACTTTGCCATGAATCATATTGAGTAAGGTCGATTTACCAGCCCCATTACGGCCAATAATGCCAATACGGGAGCCATAGACAACCGTTGCATTGAAATTATCAAAGCAAGTTTTATGAGTTAAAGAAAAACTGAGGTTTTTAATTTGAATTGGACTATGGTGCATATAATCTCTTAAGCTTGAGGGTTGACGATAAGCCTATTGGCTCGTTGTCTTTGCCCTTATCGGGCGCTTAAGAAATAATGTTCATGTCATATCCTAAAAATGGGATAATAAGCAATAACTATTATAGTAATATTTTAAATAAGATCAATATATGCTTAACTTTTTAACCTAATATGGCTTTTTTGCTTTTAGAATGCTCTAAAGCAGCATCCAATCTTGACATGATAACATCCAAGGAAGGTCGTCTATCCTCTGTATAAGATGTCATCTCATCACAGATCCCTTTAATGAGTAAGTCTTTTCTAAATACAACGCCTAAAGAATAAATATCAGAAACATATCCCACCGAATAACCTTTTGAAACTTCCGGTGCAATATATTCACCAGTCCCAAAAGAGGCAGGAATATTATTCAATTGTATTTCACCTTCTTTAAGTTCTAATGAAATACCAAAATCCATAAACCGTACCATTATTTGATCTCCATCAATTTTGACCTTGATATTGGCGGGTTTAATATCGCAATGGATAAATCTTCCTGCATGAATATGTTTTAATCCCTGACAAAGTAATTTGGCAATGATTAACCTTTGAATTAAAGTCAAATTCTTAGCGTCTATTTCTTTTAAATCTGAACCTTCAATAAACTCCATAACGGTGTAGCTTTTTCTGATCACTTTGCTTTTCGGATTTGATAATTGTGGAAATACGGTTAAACGACCTAACAATAAATGTTCATGAGTCAGAATTTTCTGTTCTAGTTCTTCGCTTTGTAACGCTCTAACTTTTTGAGCAAGAGTGTCTTTTAAATCATCAACGGTGAGTTTTTCAATTTTAACAGCGACTGTTTTACCATTTTCATCTCGACCAAGCACTACTTTACCTTGGCCGCCTTTTCCAAGAAGATAGCCGGGATCTTGTTTGTTCGCTAATGTAATAATGCGACCATCCACATTAATGTGTTTATGTGGCATGCCACTTTTGAGATCTTTTTTCAGAACTTTACTTTGAGGGATACTCCACAAAGCGTCTCTAATATGCCATGTGTCCCAAAAGCTAACAAATTGTCGTTTTAAAAAATGAACTGCACGCTGCCATTCTTCTTCAGAAACAAAAAAGCTAGGAACTACCCTATCTTTCTTAAGAAGTGATTCTTCTATATCAGATCTTTCAATTTCTTCGGCGCCGCGCTTCATCTTTAAACCAATACTAATTTTAAAGAGTACCATTATATTGATTTAGTCTACTAAGTGAAATGATTAGAGATGAATGGCTTAAGTGCTGAGCTAAGCGGAAGTATGCTCAACAACCTCTTAAAAGAAGTCCTTGCACGTTACTTGCTTGAACAGTCTGGACCTTGTTTATATGCATTTTATCCATTAGTGCATATACCAGTATTAAATTGGTTAATTGATTGCTCACAAGTTGCTCATCGGGGGATGACATCAATTCAAGAATATCTTTGTCTGTTTTATTGGTTAATAAAGCAATAGCCTGCTTGAGATCATCAATAGTATAAAAAGACGCCTCTGAGTGCGTAGCGATATTACATAACGGCTGAATAACATGATTATGAACTGAACCTACTGCTACTATAGGCGTGCCTTGCTGTATTTTCTCCTGAATAATATTATAAGTAGACTCATCAAAAACCAGATGCTTCTTCGCTAATGCTATTGCTGCGTTTACTTGGCCCTCGCTCATAGGATGAAGTGAATCGGATTGCTTCTTTAATGCCTTGCGCACCAGTTCTTGAAAGGTTTGTGAGGCAATTTCTCCTCCCATCACATAAAAATCATTGGTTTCATTTTTGAAGGTGAGCTGCATACTCCCACCCCCAATATCCCAAACGATAGGGGTATTTTGTTTATCTACCTGATCCAGTTGAGATAGCGCACTGTAATAGGCTAATTTGCCTTCTTCTTCTTGTGAAATGATCTTAATAGGAATGTCTAATTTTGCACTCAGTTCTTGTACATAAGAACCACCATTATTGGCTTTACGAAAAGCGGCCGTGGCAATGCCGCAGTGTTGAAATTCGGCTGAAACGATAGCACGATTTTGATAGCTTCCCTCGATGTTTGTTTTGGCTGATTGTAGGATTTGCAATCCTTTTGATTTTATTTCATCAGAAAACTCGCCAACTTCCGAACCAAATAAATCCTGTCGATATAAAATAGGATAAGCTTTATCAATAAATACCGCATCCAAGGTCATATCGCAAACATTGACTTTGGCAGCCATGGTTTTAGTCGCATTTGAACCAATATCATATGCTGCTCGGTGAACAATACATTGCTTTTTAGGATGAAAATAAAAGGAATTCTGCCGCATTTTTGAGGGGGCAATGATTGAAACGACACTGGGTTGAAGCCAATGCGACTCTATAATTTCTTGCGTTAACACATCCATGTGTAACCTATCTAATGACTAATTAAATACAAAGCCCCCACAATTAAACCACCGACAAACAGACCTTTTATCACAGGCGAAATTAACGCTAAATAGGGTTTACCTGATAAATGGTGGATTCTTTTTTTAGCAAATCTGTTATTTTTATCTAATTCAACAGAACGTTGAAAATGAAATAATGCTTTAGGTATGTTTTTTTGCTTCTCATAAATCATCCCCATATTGTTATGGGGAGCTGCTTTGTCACCAAATACAGAAAGTGACTTTTCATATAATTCTAAAGCTATATCGTCTTCTTCTTGTATTTGAAAAAACATACCAATTAAATTATAAACATCATCTCCAATGTTCATACGATAAACATTACTGGAGACTTTTTTAAGATCTTCTTTTAAATCTTCAACAAAAGGTACTGAAGCACCTGAAATTAATTCAATCATGCGATCATGAACAATGGCATAAGCATTGGGATCCCATTCGCTGAATCTGATAAAAGCTAGCAGTGACTTAATTGAAAAACGATAATTACTCGTTAAATACTCATCAAAAAAATGGCAAAATTCTTCAGGACCAGTGACTTCCATACTTTTTTCGAAGAAAGCTTTAGTCTCGACTAACTCCGAAAAAGTGGCGCCCATACAATATAAATTTACTTTAAAATCATTACTATTCTTTGACAGTAAGTAATCGCCTCCACTTTTTTTAACATATTCACCAATAGCATGAAAATTAACTAAAAATGAATAGCAACCGTCATATGAGAAACGGTATTTATCATCATATAATGGAAACTTTCTGGGTTGAGTTAACCCTTTATCTCCCACCATCATAAAAAAATTATTCTTTGTGAGCGCTTTCATATTATCAAAAAACTTAACAGCCCCCACAGGCATACCAATTCTTGATCTTTTATTATTAAAAAGCTGGGGGTAACCAGCTAAGATCTCATTTAATTCTGGCTTTTCATAATAATTGTCAATATTTGTTTCTTCGCTAGGTTTAACAAAGGAAAGCCGGAGTTCATTCAAATGCATTGCTTTTTGAATATCAAAGTTCTTATAACGGCTCTTCAAACCTAATTTAATTTCATAAAACTTGCCATCTTTATACTCAAACTCATCTTGAGCAATACAATCAAGTGTATAATTGGCAATAACAATAAACGGCGTTTTAACGTTTAGTTCAGAATATTTTTTTTGTTTTAATCGCAAAGTAAAGTCACTATCCTCTTCGACATTAAAACAAGCAAAATCACATTCACCATTATCAATAAAGGGTTTAAACGATTGGTTTTCTAAACAAAAAGTTAGGTTGTTTTCAGCCAAATCTGAGATAACATAGCAAAATTTTTGATTTTCTAGATTATATTCACGAAGGAGTTCTTTAAGTGTTTTTAAAAATAGATAACTAAACTTGCCTGTACCACTACCGACTTCTAACAGATAGAAAGTGTCATTCTGCGTTGTTTTCTTTAAGGAATGCCAATCTCTGATAAATTTAACAACTTGTAAGGCATAACGGTTTGCCGTAAAAGCATTGCTGGATATATAAAAGGGAACTTCTTCCTTCCAAGCTCGGATCCCCATTGTGTCAAAATAGTTTTTTTGAATCTTCCATAACTTGGAAGTTGAAAGTCTTACCGGATCTTCAACTAATCTCGGATCCTGTTCCATTGTCATCCTTGATTCTCTCCTCAAGATGCTTAAAATCCCACAGTTTTTTGTCCATTAACTGGCTTGGCTTAATATGTTGCAGTGCATGTAACATATTACTTGGGATTTTAGGATTATCGATAGCCAACGCCTCTATTAATTTACGAACCTTCTTTCTGGCTAAATTTTCCTGAGATCCACATAAATTACAGGGAATAATGGGGAACTGTTTAAGTTTAGCATACTCTGCAATGTCTTTTTCTTGGCAATAACTTAATGGCCTAATCACCATCTGACGCTGATTATCAGCAAGCAGCTTAGGTGGCATTGAGCGAATTTCACCATTGTAGAATATTGACATCAACATTGATGTAAT
>CAYXVT010000026.1:9023-22677 GCA_964468105.1 Uncultured Candidatus Berkiella sp.
GATTCAGCAGCAGCGTTTCGAGAATGTCATCACGATGGTGCCCCAGGGCAATTTTATTGAAACCATTCACTTCGGCATAATTATAGATATTTCCTCTTCGAAGCCGTGAACATAAACTGCAATAAGTGCTACCTTCAGGTACCTTTTCTTTCACTATCGAATAGGTATCTTTTTTCAGAATCTCAAAAGGAATATTTCTTTGGTTCAAATAAGCCCGAAGACCTGAGTCGTCCCAACCAGGTTGTGATTGATCTAAAGTAAAAGCCAACATCTCAAAAGGATGGCGGGATCGTTTGCGCATAATGTCTAACAATGACAACATGGTGAAGGAGTCTTTCCCTCCCGAAACGCACACAAGCAAGCGATCATTTCTTTTTATTAAATCATAATCTGCTATCGCTTTCCCCATATAATGGAGGAGCTTTTTTTCAACTTTTTGTATTTTTTTTAGGGTTTGTGCAGCACTTTGCTCAGCGGAAGCCACAGGTGCTTGGGGATTAGCTATCCATTTTAGGTGTTGCATATTTATGCGCTCTAACACTATTCACAACGATTTTTAGTTGCCTGTATCATATCAGAGAATAGCTAATTAGTGGATCTCTAAACTCTGATGAACCCGAATGACAGGAACCGCTTCACCGGATGAAATGATTTTGAGCATATTTTGTTGAATTTCTCTGAGTAGTCTCTGGTAGGTATGTTTATAAGCTTGTGGGTGGTTATCTAGCCCCATGATTCTGATAATTGTAACGCCATTTTCTCTTGTTTTAATGATTTCTGCGTTGACATACTGCTTCTTCATGTTATTTTCCTATAAATATCAATAATTTATAAGTTGACTACACTTTCATTGTATGTCGGGCAACTATCTATGTCAATATGCGGCATCGTGTAAATGCATGCTAAGCCGCTTTATCATTCTGAGGTTTTAACTCTTTAGAGGCTTCACCTTTAAAATTAACTTTCAAAACTTTGTCGTTTAGCTCCAAATCAAAATTGGCTGCATTGAACGTAGCATCTTGTAAAACCAACGTTTCAATTAAAAAATTGACTTGTGCTTGCGTGTTTTTTAGCCAATCATATGAATATGTTTTCGTTAAAATTGTTCGATTTTGCTGTTCCAGAAATTTATAAGACAAGGTGGTCTTCCATCGTTTCGCTCGCAGATTTCCCGTTATTTTCGGATGTTCCACAAATGAAATATGTAAATTGCCATTAATTGTAATCTCACCTATCACTAAAACGATTTGAGGCAGATCCATATGCAAAGGAGAATTCACAATATCGGTGTTAAGTTTATCTAGCTTAATGCTTTGTAGTTCTTTCTTATTCTCAAAATACTTTATCGATATTTCATTCGCTTCAATATTTTTGATTTCCTTTATGGTCGATCTTAATGAGTTCCACGGTAAAGTTAATGATAACTTTTGCGCCCCCAAATCGATTTTATCGTCATTTTTTAAATCAATTGAAAACTTCACATCGGATAAAATCACATGAGGATTAGGGAATAAACTAAGATTCATTGGGCCATCAATAACGACATCAATCCCCATTTCTTTTTTAAGCTGCTCGGCTAAGAAAACTTTATATTTTTGCTTATCTGCCGTATAAAACATAAGTGCAAAAAGACTTAAAATCACCATAAGGATGACTAGCAGAACCGTCATAATTTTTAGCAACGTTTTTAAAAACGTCATCATAACCTCATCAAAAATTTAAGGGATCCCAACATTCGTTGGCATGGCATACGTTTGAGTTTCCCTTTTGTGTTCATTGAATAATTTATCAGATAACTCACGCGCTTTTTTCAATTCACCTGAAGCTAATAAATTGGATACCTCATCTCTTAAAGCGATGGCTTCTTCTTTTCCACTCATGGATGCCAAATTAGCCCAAACATAAGATTCAATATAATTTCTTTGAATAACATCCCCTAAATAATACATATTGGCCAAGCGATATTGTGCATAACCATCACCATTTTCTGATGCTTTTAGATACCATTGATAAGCTTTGGAGCTATTGTTTAGGCCGAATAGTCCTTGTTCATAAACCATGCCTAATTCACGCTGTGCAGGCACAAACTGCTTCGATGCGGCATCTTCAACGAGTTCCAGACCGTATTCAACATTTTGTTGAAAACTATTCCTACCATAGAGGTGATTTATTCCTTTAAGATAGATGGCTTCAGGTTCTCCATTTGCTGCGGCATATTTAATCCATTCATTAATTTCATCTTGAATTTCATGATTTTCATCATTTTCTGGTGAATTAATGCCATCTCTAAAAACAATCGCCACCCAATTTTTGGCATCACTCAATCCATGGCGCGCAGATTTCAGAAACCATTTTTTTGCCAAAAGTCGATCTTGCTCAACCCCTTGACCGTAATAATACATTTGACCTAGTTTTAGTTCAGCAAGCGGATGATCTTGTTCGGCAAGTTTATTGAAAATTTCAGAAGCCCTAATGTAATCGACCTCTGTTCCAATGCCATCCACATAGAAATTGCCTAATAAATAAAGTGCATCTTGATTTTGGCCAACCGCAGCTTGACTTGCCCAGTAAAAGGCAACCTTGTCATATTGAGGAATAGAAAATTCCATTAGAACTTTAGCCAATTTTACTTGGGCGTCATGTGAGCCCCCTACTGCCGCTTGTCGAAGATACTCAATTGCCGCAAATTTATCTTTCAGTACAGGATGGCCTTCAAGATATAAAGTCGCCAAAGCATATTGAGCAGGGTAAAAACCCTTATCAGCAGAACGTTTTAAATATTGAGCACCCGTCTCAAAATTCTTTTGGAGTGATAAAGATCCTTGAATATACCCCATACCAATAACATATAAACTATTTGGCTCTTCTTGAGATGCCGCCGCTTGATACCATTTCAATGCAGCCTCATCATTACGTTCAACTAATTGACCCTGATGATATAAATTGGCAACTTCCACTTGTGCTAGCATATGTTGTTGTTGCGCAGCCAAGGTGAGATAACGCAGGCCAAGATGGGGATTTTTAGCAACGCCATCACCATCAAGATACATTTTACCAATTTGATACTGACTCTCAGGATTTTCAAGCTGGGCACTTTGCATTAACCATTTCTGGGCTTGGGCCATATTTTTTTCAGTACCTTTTCCAGTCAGATAACACTCTCCAAGAGCCGCTTGTGCAGAGACGAAATTGGCTTTTGCCGCTCTTGTTAAAAATTCAAAGGCTACCGCCTCATTTTTTTTAATGCCACGTCCTAACTGTAAACTCTTTGCCACAATATATTGAGCTTCAATATGTCCTTGCTCTGCGGCTTTGAGTAACCAATGATTTGCGTTCTCCCAATCTTCTGCCCCTAATGCATCTGTTGCATACATGGCACCCAGGCGCGCTTGAGCATACATATTCCCTTCTTGAGCACTAGAAAGACAAACAGAAAAGGCTGCTTGGGCTCCAGAGGATTTAACTAGATCATCGCAACGATAGGGGGAATCTTTTGCGTTTTGCTCCGCATAATAAGGTATAGACTCAATATCACCGAGTTGAGTCGTTTTGGGCTCTTCTGGTTCACATGCTTGCAAAGCTAAAAGGGATAGTGCAATACATTGTAGTTTCAACAAATCACTAGATTTCATACAATAATAATCCCTCATTAAGTATGGCAGATAACAAGCAAATGATAATGGTATAACTTAAACCCTTTATGAGTTCAAATTTAGACTTCCTTTCATATCCAGTATATCCTTTGCCAAGAGTAATAAAAGAAACCTTATGTCCAAAGATATCTTAAAAAAACTTGGAATGCCTCCTTTTTGTCCTTTACCCGGGCTTAATAAAGGACTGACCCAAACAATCGCTTCATTTTATTTTCCCTATAACCCTTTTATAAACAATAGTAAGCAACATATTGTCTCATTAACCGATGGGGATAAAATTGTTCTCATCGAAAACCGCCCCCTCCATTGGGTACCCTCGAAACGCGTTATTTTGCTTGTACATGGACTAACTGGATCACACCTCTCAAAATACTTTATACGAGCAACAAAGTTTTTTGTGGATCATGGTTTTGTTGTTATCAGAATGAATCTTAGAGGTTGTGGCGCTGGCAAGGGTCTCGCCAAGCACCTGTATCATAGCGGACGAAGTGAAGATACCAGACAAATCATAGAATGGTTGGCCAAACAATTTCCTAATAGTCCAGTTACTCAAATTGGTTTTTCTTTAGGTGCCAATATCACCCTCAAAATGGCTGGCGAAGATGGTAAACATAAAAGCGGACATCTTGACAGCGTCGTTGCGGTTTCTCCGCCGCTGGATCTTGAGGCGAGCGTAAAATTGCTTATCAAAAAACAAAACAAAGTATTTAATGATTTTTTTGTAAAGGGATTGTTAGAAGATATTCAAAAATTACATGCTACCTTCCCAGAATTGCCCAAACTGAATTTGCCACCCATCAAAACGGTTTATCAATTCGATGATTTATATACAGCACCAAGAAGTGGTTTTCAAAATGCGCACGACTACTACACGCGTTGTAGTTCAGCACAATTTGTAGATGCAATCACCCTACCCACATTAATCATGTATGCCAAAGATGATCCCGTGATTAGTCGACGCAAATTTTTAAAACTTCCCCATAAAGAAAACATAGATGTGATTATTACTGATAAAGGCGGCCATGTGGGTTGGCTAGGCTCAACAGATAAATGGTTTGATTATCGCTGGATGGACAGAGTTATTTTGAAATGGGTAAAACAACATGACCATCACTCGAATGCCTAGCCGTAGCGCTAAAGTAAATCTTTTTAAAGATGGCATTTTCTTAATGCTAAATGGATTTAAATCATTAACGCATCCAGGCGTAAGACATTTTATTTATATACCACTATTAATCAATTTGCTGGTTTTTGGCGGTCTATTTTACTATTGCGCCCAATATGGCTTAGACAAATTAAGTTTTCTTTCACCCAATTTACCGTCATGGTTAAACTGGTTAGGAGGTATCCTTTCCTTTATAAAAGGTATAATCGTTTTTGCTGCACTGACTATTTTAATCGGCATCTTTACTATTTTAGCAACGCTAGGAGCAACTTTATTGGCTGCTCCTTTTAATGGTTTACTCAGTGAGTCCTATTCAAAGGCATTAGGAGTAAGCGTCCCTACTCAACCCTTCATTCAGATGATACATAAAACCTTAAGCCGTGAACTCGTCAAACTGCTTTATTATATTCCCCGACTTCTCTTATTAGGCATAGCGGTGGTGGTGCTTTACTTTATTCCCGTTGCAAACCTTGCCATACCCATTCTATTTTTTTGGTTTAGCGCATGGATGATGGCTATACAATATATTGATTACCCAGCAGATAATCACCATATTCGTTTCAAAGACATGTTAATAAATTTAAAACAACACCGGGCACAGGTACTTGGCTTTGGTTGCACTGTCGCGCTACTAAGCAGCATTCCCTTTTTGAATTTGATAGTTATGCCCGCTGCCGTATTAGGGGCAACGCGTTTATGGGAACAAACGAACGCTAAGAAGGCATACCCTGTAACCAAAACACAACACCCGTAACGGCAACAGCAATAATTAAAACAGCTGCAATCGCATCAAAAGCTTCATCGGATATTCCCTTTTTCTTTTCAATTTCCATCATCATCTCCTTAGTTTATTAGATTACCCAACTCGTTGATTTATTGTTATTTCTACAGGTTGATTACCGGATTTTATCACTATTGTGTCGCTTATTCCTCGTAACTCTCCACTTTTATCTAAAGGATCACCCGTTTTTGATACTTTAGCCATAACGTGAACGCGCATTCCGGGAATGAGCTTACGATCGGCAACCATAGCATGTTTGTTACCCAAATTAACTATCATAGGAAATTCATCAGCCATTTTCTTGATCACGGCAAGTGGCATATTGCTACCCTCACTTTCTTTAATATAGATAAACACCACATCGCCAGGTGATACCCATTTTGCAAGTGCTGGGCTTAAGAGTACATTTACTTTAAATGACACGTCATCATCGTTCTTATTAAGTGCTGCTTGCTCTTTAGTGTCAAGATGACGCATTGCAGTGAGAATGGCATTTTGGATTTTATCTCTTTTCTCATCAGATATATCTTTATCAGTTTCAAGTAAAAGCTGCCATTGCTTTATTGATTGCACATATCGTCCATGAAAATAATCATCTATCGCTAATAAATTCAAGAGACTCTTTTGAGTGCTATCTTTTTGAAATAAACTTTCTGCATCTACTCTTACTTGCGGCTCTAGTTTTCCTTGATGCTTTAAAGAATGACTATAAATCCATTGCACTTGGTATTCATTCACATCAGGTGACAACACTTTTGCCTTTGCAAGCGCGTTCATGGCTTCATCAAATAAACCCAGTTGATTATAAATGCTAGCCAGTTGGGTCAAGGCAACGCTTGAATAGTTGATTTTTTTCTCAAGCGCATCAAATTTTTCTATGGCCTCCTCCATGGGAATATCAGGATTGGCAGTTATTTTGGCAAGATCCTCTGACACTTGCTTTAGCGCATGCTTATCCAAAAGTGGCGTACTTGCCCCCCATTGTTTGTACAATAAAAATGAGGTACCACTAAAGATCAAGGAAAAAACAATGACAAAATAAAAACGTCCTCGCAAAGGCTTTTGACAAAGCGGTAAAATGATAATCCCAAGCCCAAATAAAATAAGTGCGCCAATGATTATCCAAAATAAAGGCATATGCAAAAAAGCGTTCATTTTTTATCTTTTGTTTTACTAAAGAATTTAAACCAAAGAACTGATCCTATTATTAACATAATGAAAGGACCAAACCACAACACCCAGGTTTGAGTCATTACCCGCGGCTTATAGATAACATAATCACCATAACTTTCCTGCAAATATTCTGAGATAGTCTCTTTTGATTCACCCAGTTTTACCCGATTGTAAATTTCTTCCTGCATCGCTCTGGCAACAGGTGCCGAAGAATCCGCTATATTTTGATTCGGGCAGGTTACACAGCGAAATTCTTTTAACATCCCTTCAAACTCTTGCTGCTGTTGCGGGCTATCAAAAACAAAATGTTCCTGCGCAGCAAAACAAAGATTTGAAAAAAAGAGCATCATAATCGAAAAAGAAAATACTCTAATCAGTTTGTTCATAACTCTCCCTATGCACTAGCACTTTCGCTTTTAATTTTCTCTATAACGGGTAAAAAATGTTGTTCGAATTGGCTTAAAGAAACAGGGCCCAAAAAATGGAAGCGGATCACACCTTTACTATCCACAATGTAATTTTCTGGTGTTCCCATTAAACCCAATTTGAGACCTAAACTTCCCGTGCTATCATTCAGCAAATATTGGTAGGGATCACCCTTTTTCTCTAATAAGCTCTTCACTTTGTTTGTATCGTCTCTATAGACAATGCCAACAATTTCGTTTGGCCACTTATTTTTAATACGCAACCATTCATCATGTTCTTTGACACAAATGCCACACCACGTTGCCCAAACATGAACAATACTAACCTGGCCTTTGACATCATTTAAACTAACCATTTTATCGGGTGTTCTAACATCACCTAATGAAAAAGCCGGAAAGGGCGATTCTTGATTTGCAGAAGGCGAATCTTCAACCGTTAAGGCTTTCCATAAAATGATTAATATCATTCCCAAAATAAGACCAGGGATAAAACGCCAGATCTGTAGCCGTAAAGTTTGTAAACTCATATTGTACCTCTTGCTGTTTGTCTAAAGGCGACTAGACTGGATATGAAAGCACCAAGTGCAATCAGCAATCCGCCAAGCCAGATAAATCTGATAAAGGGCTTTATGTATAGACGAACTGTCCAGCTCCCATCCTCTAACCTTTCTCCTAAGGCGATATAAAAATCACGAAATAATCCAGGATAGATAGCCGTTTCAGTCATCGGCGTATTTCGTGGTATAAAAAATCGTTTTTCTGGGTATAACTTGCAGAGTAATTTTTGATGTTGGTTGATAACAAAGGTTGCCTGTATTCCCTCATAGTTGGGTCCTTGAATATCTTTAAGATCTTTAAATACAAATTCATAATCTTGAATAGTGATAGTATCACCAAGGCTCATTTTCAGATCTTTCTCAGTTTCTAATGTGGTGGTTAAAGCGATACCTAAAACCGCTAACCCAATCCCAAAATGCGCAAGGATCATACCCCAGCGAGATAAAATCAACTTTCCGGTTGTTTTAAGTTTCCAGACTGCCAATAAGGTGGCAACAATGACCCACCCCCCAAACAAAATGCCGACAGTGGACATGATTGGAAAATCTCTAAGGAAATAGATCGCAACGATGACGATAGGCAGCAATAGCAAACCTATTTTGATTTTTGGCCATAACAATCCAATGGTGTCTTCACGCCATTTGATGTGCGGTGCAATTGCCATCAAACCAAGCAGCGGCAACATAATGGGTATAAAAACACTATTAAAGTAAGGGGGGCCTACAGATAATCGCTCTTGTTTAAGCACTTCAATAAAGATGGGATATAAAGTCCCCAACAAAACCGTTAAAGTGGCAACATACAAAATAACGTTACCTAATAGCATGAGCGATTCTCTAGAGTAAGCCGAAGTTCGGCTTATTGCTTGATTCTTAATGCCTCTTGTCATAAACAAACCAAAAGAGAGCATAACTACTAAAGCTAAGAAGCCAAGAATAAACGTGCCACGAGACGGATCGCTTGCAAAGGCATGCACAGATGAGACAACGCCTGATCGTACCAAAAAGGTCCCGATTAAACTCAAGATAAAGGCACTCAAAGCAAGCAATAAGCTCCACGAATTAAATAGCTTTTCCTTTGATGAGGATGTAATCAGTAAAGCATGCCCTAAAGCTGCCCCTACTAACCATGGCATAAAGGATGCATTTTCTACGGGATCCCAAAACCACCAGCCACCCCAGCCTAATTCATAATAAGCCCACCAACTGCCAAGGGTTATGCCCACAGTCAAAAAGGACCATGCCAATAGCGCCCAAGGTCTGGCCCAGGCAGCCCAAGGAATTTGTTTATTTTTGAGTAGCATCGCCGTAATAGCGAAAGCAAAAGGAACAGCTAACCCCACGTATCCCATATAAAGAAAAGGCGGATGTAAAACAAAACCTGGATCTTGTAACAAAGGATTGAGATCAGCCCCTTCATTGGGTGAAAAAGGCAATAAGCGAGCAAATGGATTAGAAGTTTGCAAAAGCAACAAGAGAAACCCAATACTAATAGCACCAAGAATACTGAGCACGAGCACAGAAACTTCTTTTGGTAATGCCTTAGTCATTGCCGCAACCGCAACTGTCCATAAAGCTAAGATCAATGACCATAATAATAAAGAGCCTTCGTGAGCTCCCCATACTGCACAAATTTTATAAACTAAAGGTAAATTCGCGTTTGAATTTTGAGCAATATAGGAAAGCGTAAAATCATCTTGTACAAAACATGACATTAAAGTAAAAAAGCCGATAACGACAAAAAAACTTTGTCCAAAAGCTGCAGGCTTAGAAAGTGTCAAACAAAAAGCAAAACGTTGGCTCAATAAACCAACAGGTGCAACAACCGCTTGAACTAATGACATCATTAAAGCAAGAATCAAGCAGACAAGACCAAACTCAGGGATCATGATTGAGCACCCTTCAAGGTTGCCCCAACTTCAGGTGGCATATATTTTTCATCATGCTTAGCCAACACTTGCGTGGCTTTAAATTCTCCATTCTTATCAAGAGCGCCTTGGGCGACTATTCCTTGCCCCTCTTTAAATAAATCAGGCAAGATACCCTTATATTTTACTTTGGTTTGATTTTGAAAGTCGGAGATCACAAATTCCACTGATAAATCATTGTTGCGAACAAGACTATTTTTAACAACCATACCACCTATACGTATGGTCTTATTTTCTGGCACTTTCTCAATAACAAGTTGGGTAGGTGAATAGAATAGATTAATATTTTGTTTTAAGGCATATAAGATCAATCCCAGCGCGATCCCTACCCCACTGATAAGCCCTATCACAACAAACATTCTTTTCTTTTGTACGGGAGACATATGCCCTACTTATGCTTTTGAATATTTTCTTTGAATTGACGTTTAAAATATCTATCTCGTCTGATGCTTGCCACAAGCAGCCAAATCATTCCAACGAACACCAAACCATAGCAAGGCCAAACATAAATTCCATAGCCACCCATATTCCACATAGTTACTTACCCTTAAATTGTTCTATTCATTAATGAGGCAACCCATTGATTATTGTGCTCTCTTTGCAGGATTTCCGTTCTCACTCTAAAACAAACAAGCGCTGACACATATAAGCTAAAGCCCACTATCATCATTAATAAAGGCGTTAACATGCTACTTTCAATTGTTGGTTGTGAAAACTTTGAGATAGTCGCCCCTTGATGTAAGGTGTTCCACCAATAAACAGAATAGTGAATGATAGGAACATCAATAATGCCAATGAGTGACAAAATTGCGCAGGCCTTAGCCGCTTGCCGTTTTTGAGGAATGGCAGAATATAAACCGATATATCCCAGGTAAAGAAAGAGTAAAATCAGTTCAGATGTTAAGCGTGCATCCCAGATCCACCAGGTGCCCCACATCGGTTTGCCCCAAATAGCCCCCGTTACCAGCGCACAAAAAGTAAAAAAAGCACCGATACTTGCCAAGCAATAGGCCATGATATCGGCAATTTTAATTCGCCAAATAAGATATATCGCTGAAAAGACTGACATGCTAGCAAAAATTAATAACGAGAGCATGGCACAAGGAACATGGACATACATGATACGAAAGCCATCGCCTTGCTGATAATCAGCAGGCGCTACAAAAAGACCGGTATAGGATCCATATGCAATCGCCATTAGCCCCAGGATTAAGAACCAAGGTTGAAGCAAACCTAAAAAGTGATAAAAACGACGGGGTGAACCTAAGTTGATGATTTTATTTAGCATACAAAATTAATCCATTGCAACTTTTAAAGCCGATGCTGCAGCAAACGGAGCAAACGTTATTGTTAATATTGAAATAGCTCCCAACAATGCCAATTGGAATTGAGGCCATTGCGACGAAAGTAATAATACGACTGCACTCTCTCCTAAGATGAGGATAGGGATATACAGAGGTAATAGTAATAATCCTAAAAATATGCCTGAGCGCGGCAGTGTAATAGTTAACGCAGCCCCAATCACACCAATTAAAGTAATAGCAGGACTCCCAATAAGAACACTAATAAGGAGTACGCTATTTTCAAATAGTGTTAACTGCATAAATAGGCCAAGCAAAGGAATGATAACAATCAATGGCAAACTAGAAACAATCCATATGGCTACCGATTTAGCAAAAATTAGCCACCATAAAGGATGTGGACTTAGCAATAACTGTTCTAAGCCCCCTTCTTCCATTTCGCTACGAAATAAGGTTTCGATGGTAAACAAGGTTGTGATTAAAAAGGCAATCCAAATAATGGCTGGAGATATTTTGACCAAAACTTCTGAATCAAATCCAAGCCCGATCCCAAAAAGAGAAATAAAAATCATAAAAAAGAGAATAGGATGAACCCATTGAGCACGATTGCGCATCATTACTTTTAAATCGTTAGCTAAACAAGTATAAAAAATGGGCATCATAATTGAATCACTTGAGCATTATCGTGTGACATTTCTATGTGACTGGCCATAATAATCATGCCGTTATTGCTGAGATGATTTTTCATGAGATGATTGACAGCATCGATACTATTGTCATCCAAAGAAGTAAAAGGCTCATCCAAAATCCATAGTCGCTTACGTTTAAGCGCAATCGCACTCAAAGCGACCTTGCGACGTTGGCCTGCCGATAATTTCTGACATACTTTGGACATATGGGCGCTTAAGTTGAGCTTTTCTAATAGGGTAGTCATTTCATCTTGCTTAACAGCCACTCCCCCTAACGCCAACAACACTTTTATATTTTCTTTGGCATTGAGCCCTAAGTTAAGACCATCGCGATGCCCTAAATAGGATAAGTCACATAGAAATTGTTCGCTATCTGAAATCTTTTGCTTACCCCAAGTAACACAGCCTTTATTGGGTTGAATCAATCCTGCTAATATTTTAAGTAAAGTCGACTTACCTGAACCATTATGACCTTGAATAATAAGCATTTGACCAGGTGCCAATTTAAAATTTAGATTTCTAAATAAATACTGGTCTGCTCTGGCAAAACTCAGATTTTTAACTTCTACATTCATAGCCATAGATTCTTTTGGACAAAGATGGATGAATACTGTCACTTTCCTTTAATATAGGCAATCATCTGCGCGAAATGATTGCTATTTTACTAGCCTAAAAATATAAGGTGAAGGTCAATATGGAATTTTTGTCTCAATATGGTCTATTTTTAGCCAAGACGCTGACTTTGGTTATTGGAATCATTGTCACCTTTTCAGCCATTGTGGCAATTGCACTTAAGGGCAAAGGCAAAAAAGAAGATGGTTATCTTGTGATTGAGAGCGTTAATGACAAATTAGATGAAATTCGCGACTCCTTGCAAACAGAGACCTTAACAAAACACGCTTTGAAAAAATGGCTCAAAGTCCAAAAATTGCAAGAAAAAAGTAATAAAAAAATAGAAAAGGAAAAAGATGAGTTACCTAAACGTTTGTTTGTGGTTCGCTTTGATGGTGATATGAAAGCAAGTGAAGTTCATCCCTTAAGAGAAGTTATTTCTGCCATTACAGAAATTGCCGAACCAATAGATGAAGTACTGGTCGTACTAGAAAGTGCGGGTGGTTTTGTTCATAGTTATGGCTTAGCCGCTTCTCAATTGCATCGCTTAAAACAACGTAATCTTTATTTTACTGTCGCCATTGATAAAGTCGCTGCCAGCGGTGGCTATCTCATGGCTTGTGTTGCCAATAAAATCATTGCAGCCCCTTTTGCGATTGTTGGTTCTATCGGTGTTGTCGCACAGCTTCCTAATTTTCATCGACTATTAGAAAAAAATGATATTGATTATGAAATATATACGGCCGGTGAATATAAACGAACCGTCACTATGTTTGGTGCAAACACAGAGAAAGCCAAAAAGAAATTTAAAGAAGAAATTGAAGAAACCCATGTCTTGTTTAAAGATTATATTACTGATCATCGACCACAGGTGAATATTGAAGAGGTCGCAACCGGTGAACACTGGCATGCTACCCAAGCCATTTCTTTAAAATTAGTTGATGAAATTATGACCAGTGATGATTTTATTTTGGCTAAAGCAAAGCAATGCAAAGTTTTTGAAATAAGTTATGAAATAAAACAAAAGCTATCAGAGAAAATTACTAGCGGCATTTTTCAGACGCTTGAGAAGCGGTTGTTGAAGTGGTTGCCTTATGCGCGTGGAATTTAAGCCGTAGGGTGGGCAAAGCGTAGCGCGCACACCCTACCTCAGATTAGCGGTAGGCAGCTGTTGCGGTGGTGGCTCAGGTGGTGCCACTCTCGTCCTCAACTGCCCAATATTCAGCGCTTGCCTCTGAAAACCAGGAACGATAGCTGCCGGTTGTGGTTGAACAACATTAGCTGCTGCAATAACTACAACAGGCGCAACAGGCGGTACTGGTTGCGGTGCCACAACTGGCCCAAATAATTTTTTGTAAGCAACTTTTAAA
>CAYXVT010000027.1:0-12157 GCA_964468105.1 Uncultured Candidatus Berkiella sp.
TTATTTATGCTGCCATTTATATTCATTGGAGTATTCCAATCGCATATTTAGTGGCATAGTCTGAGTTCATTTCCTTTGGAAAAGCCATTTCATTACTTAGTTTTAAATCGCTATAGGTTGAACGTACAACCTCTAAGCTTAATTTTTTTGCATTATTGACTTTATTTACTACATTTTGGATTATATCTTTTAACCACTCACCATCTTGTAGATCATCATCATTTAGCCTATTTAAAACATCTGGGTTCTCAATTAAACGTTCAACCACAGCTTTATGGTCTCTTAATCCCCTCGGGTGTCGAGCTGCCTGAGCTGCCTGAGCTGCCTGAGCTGCCTTTTTCACCGCGTTGCAACGTGCTACGACATCATCTCTAACAGCAGGGATCTCAAGTAAACAATTCACAACATTTAGATGGCCGAAGTAGGATGCCAGGCCAAGCATTTCGTTTACATTATTCTCTAGCAGATCTCTAAAAGCAGGAAATTCAAGAAAAAGATTTAAATAAGCTATCTGGCCATCTATAAGTGCTGCTCCTAGTGCCAACCTTTCACTACCGACTCCGGAAAGGATCAAATTGACCAACTCTTGTTTATACTCTACGGATTGTTGCGTAATAAAATCTGGATTAATTGTGTGCATTTTGATAATGGCTCCCATCTTATGGAATGTAATCTATGAATTAGGTTTGGTTAATAGAACGTGATGGGAGTATTAGGAGTAGCCTGCGAACATCTGCACGTTGTGGTTAAGCGTCTGCAATAACCCACCACGAGAAAATGATTGTTAAGAACGAGATGTTATGCACCTGTTCATTAGAATTTCCTAATGTGAAATGTGATTCAATTGTAGAACAAACTGCTTAAATCTTAGATACCACTAGTCAGGTACGTGGTACATCTAGTCACAAAGATACCCGCATGTTAGCGAAAATACGAGAATACTGCGAAGAGGATTTAAATGTTTTGGTAGGTGTTATTAGCAGAAAGACACTTCCTAGCTTCTAAAATCTGGCTGGCAATTAAACTTTTTTTTTGCTCTGCAAGGTTAATAAGCAAAAATATTTCATCGATAAAATGCAATAACAGCTCATTATCCTCAACCACCCATTCTTTATCATTTAACGGTTGAACGATATCAATAAAACCGTCGATGTTATCTTGAACAAGACATTCATAGGCGTTTTTTAAAATATTTTTCATCTCATCAATCGTAATCATCAAAGTTACTCTTTTTCTTCATCACTTTTAAGATATTTTGGTGCATTATCCCAACCATCCTTGATGATTGAGAGAATTTTGATGACCTCGTCTAATTTATTAATATCATTATTTAAATTTGCTTCGAGCAAAGTTTGGATCATATACGCATAAAGCTCATGAAGATTCTCTGCTATTTCTTTGCCATTTTCTTTATCTAAGCTTGTTTGCAGAGCTTCTATAACAGCTAAGGCCAGACTAATATTGCTACCTTTGTCATGAATATTATTTCTAGCCATAAAGCCTTTAGCTAATATTAGTTTCTCAAGCGCATTTTCCATGAGAATCTGAATCAAACGATGCGGATCAGCGTTGACCGTGCTTGTTTGTGTTGAAACCGTTTGGTACTGCTGAGCTGCTTTCTTGGGATCCATAAATATCCTTTATTCCTTATTTTCTAAACATCATTGGTTCAGGTAGATTTTTCAATTGTGTATCCAAATAATCACTCAGTGACTTCAGCCTTGCAACGATAGAATCCATCGCAATAAATTGGCCCAAAAGTCTTTTTTCTAAATTCTTTAAATGCCTTTCCAAACTGATCCTTTGATCTTCGATAAGTTGAACACTCTCATTCAAACTATGCGCTTTGCTTTGGATAATGCCATTCACTTCAACATAATTTTCTACAAAAGACTCCATGTTCACTAGCAAACCACTTTCAGAATCCATAAATAAATTACCAACCGCATTAAAGTTTTTGTTTAATGAGGCGGTTAATTGCTGATCATTGATAATTAATTTGCCTGTGTATTGATCTGACGTAATGCCAATTTGCGACAAAGTAGAAAAACCTGCTGGTTGTGTCGGCATCATTTGAGTAATAACTCTACGCATTTGAAATTCAATGCTACGTAAAGTGGAATCTCCTATCAGAATACCTTTGTCATTATTCTTCTTTCCTGTATTATTTTTATCATATTGGGTTAATTTTTTTATTGTATCAAAAACAGTATTATAACTTTCAACGAAATCTGTAATGGCTTGATGAGCCGCATTGACATCCACATTTACGGTTAACGTTATAGGTGTTGCAACATTAGTGTTAATAAGGTCAATAGAGATCCCACTAATAGCATTACTAAGAGTATTGGAATCACTCGTAATGGGTACGCCCTCTATTTTGACAATCGAATTCTGTGCTGCCTGCAATAAGTTTAAATTAGGTGATGCTAATTGTGACAACCCTGCATTATCAGTATTATTTGAATCTCCATCATCGGTGACTGAAACAGTAAAGGTATTATTAGTACCTGTAGGTGATGAAAAAACAATACTTGTACCGGTATTAGTTGTAATTAAGCTTGAGCTAATCCCTGTACTACCAGAGGCGGCATTGATGGTATCATTAATGCCCTGCAACGTTTGATTGGCGACATTGATATCAAAGGAATGAGTCGCAGTTCCTATATGAAACGTAAGCGTTCCAGTTCCCACCACGGTATAGTTTTCTGGAAAACTTTTAGAACCTGATTTTTGTGCAAAAGCTAATTGATCGACCTCGATAGAATAGGTTCCCGTAGTTGCTTTTGAATTGGCGGTTGCGCTAATAACCTGAACATTATTTGCCGTTGTGGCATTAACGCTTCTTAGCTCAAATTGGTTAATATTTTGTAATTGATCTAATTTATCAACAAAATCTGACATGGCACTTTTTAATTGCCCAAGACCTGTAATTTTTGCTAGTGTCGTGGCTTCATCAGAATCAAACTTAGCTATTTTCGCTTTGCTTTCCGATTCAAGAAGCTTATCTACAAGCTCTCTTATTTCAATCCCTGAGCCAACACCGCTCGTACTTATCCCCATCGTTCTCTACTCTCAATCCATCGAATTATTAATTATGCATCTTTATCAATCAACGTTAACTTTTCATTACGCAAATTTTGCGCCACTTCATAAAACTCAACCGGTGAAATCACTGTAATCGTTTCATGAGTCTTTGAATTAAGAATTTTTATTGTTATCTTTTCATTATTATTCTGAATTAAAACAAGGATGTTTTGACCCATAGTTGTTAAATAGGCATTGACCTCATCAACTTTTTTCAACAGGTCCTGAATTTTAATCTCGCCTGTTTGTCGATGTTTTTTTTGCTGTTTATTTTCACTATTATTAGGCAAATCTTTATTTTTAGAGGCAAAGTTTTTCCTGAATTTTTCTTCAGACAAGGTTAGATTGTTTGTCATAGACGTTGGATTAAGCTTATCCACAATCATCTCCTTAAAGCAAAAAAACAGAAGTACCCGTAAAGGTACTTCTGTTTACAACACAACTACTTGTTATTTCAACAGTGAAAGAACGTTTTGTGGTATTTGGTTAGCTTGCGCTAAAATTGCAATACCAGCTTGTTGCAAGATCTGTGCTTTAGTGAGATTTGCAGTTTCTTCTGCAAAGTCTGCATCTAAAATACGTGAACGTGCAGCTTGTAAGTTTTCAACGTTATTTGCAATGTTTGAAATAGTACTGCTAAACCGGTTTTGAACCGCACCGAGCTGAGCGCGGACGGTGTTGACTTGGTTTAAAGCACCATCAAGTACGGAGATTGCTGAGTTTGCACCTGCTTGTGTGCTCACGTCAATCGAACTCACGTTTTCTAAACCTGAAGAGTTAGCAGAGTTTGCAGCACCTGAGAACAATGATGTTCCAGTTGATGCAGCACCTGAAATTGAAGAAGTAACGTTAAATGTAGCAGCTGAACTGAATACAATTTCACCACCAACCGTTGTTGTGTTGAAATTGCCTCTTTCACCACCAGCAAACAAGGTCACCGCTGTACCACCTGAGTTATGCGCAGCGTTTCCTGTCACTCTAATTGATTGCTCAACTGGAGTTGCTTGTGAGCTACCTGTACCAGCTACTGGCGTAACCCCAGGAGCCGCATAGCTGACTGCAGCACTATGGCTAAAGCCTTCTATGACGATATTTTTACCAGTCGCATGGGTTAATACCAATTGTGAGTTATCGTTACCTAAAGCAGCTGTAATACTGGTTGTACCAGCAACGTTATTGATAGCATTGACCAATGCAGTTACGTCACCTGTTGTTACTGTTGCTGAAACAGAAGCACCAGTTGATACGTTGTCACCAAACAAGGTGAAGCTCACCGTACCATTTGCAGACAGATTTGACATTGTTACAGAGGTTGATGCTGTTGCATTCACACCAGTTGAGCCTGATACAGCATTGATAGCTTGAACAATACTATCTGCTGATTGGCTTGCACTAACAGCAACAGTAGCAGAACCACCACTACCTACAATCGTTAAGTTTTGAGCACCAATGTTATTGGTGGTAACAGCTGGTGTGGTTGAACCACTGTTTACTAAGTCTCTGATGTTACCCTTACCAACAGCAACGGTTGTAGCAGCAACGGCAGGAATAATTGTCGCGTTACTACCAACAATGCTATAACCTTGGTCCATACCGATATCAACACGACCACCAAAGGTTGTTGATTGTGAAGCAACAAGTGTTGTAGCTGCTGCACCATCTAGACCAGCCATGTCAAATACACCAGTACCTGCAGCGTTTGCAAACACCATGTCTCGACCATCTAATCCATTGATTTGAACTGTTGTTCCGTTACTTACCGCATAGATACCTTGACCTTGCAAAGTAGCATTCCCATTGACTGCAGTCGCAATGGTATCAACAGTAGCAGCTGCACCGGATGCAATTACTTGACCATTTAGAGTGATGGAGGTAGCACCGTTTAATGACGCTAAGTTACTAACAGTAACTTGGTTATAGCCTCTTGCTTTAACACCAGATAATGCAGATAAGTTTGTTGCAATTGCGTTAGCTTGATCGTTTGCAGCAACGGTTACAGTTTGTGTATTGGTTGCACCTGTAGCAGTAACATTCGTCACTGTTAAGGTTGAACCGGTGTAGCCGTTAGTAGCAGCGTTTGCTTGAGCTACACCAATTTGTGTACCAAGAGCTGCACCACCTGCGCCACCATGAACACCGACATAGAGTTGATCACGGGTTGCTGATTCTAAACCATTAACGTTATTTGTTGTAACAAGGTTACTACCCAAAGCTGTTGCTCTGGTGTCCTGAATACTAACAGAAATGGTTTGGTTGGCCATTGAACCAACTTGAAACAATGCGTTTTGTAATTCACCATCTAAAATGTTTAATCCGTTAAACGTTGTGGTGGTTGCAATACGTGTTAATTCTTGCTTCAATTGGTTTACTTCATCCTGAATCGCCGCACGGTCAGTTGCAGAGTTCGTTCCGTTTGCAGACTGAATTGATAGTTCACGTACACGTTGTAAAATGTTTGTGGTTTCTTGTAACGCACCTTCAGCTACTTGCGCAAGTGAAATAGCATCATTTGCGTTTCTTGATGCTTGGGTCAATCCTAGAATTTGTGAAGTAAATCTGGTACTAATCGCCAAGCCGGCAGCATCATCTTTTGCGCTGTTAATCCGTAAACCTGAAGATAACCTTTGCAAGGAAGTTGCAAGAGCCGCACTAGACTTATCCAAATTCTTCTGAGCATCAATTGATGAAATATTAGTATTGACGACTTGTGCCATAACGATCTCCTAATACATTTATTATCTAGCGGATATACATCATTTAATAGCTGTATTTACCGCTCCCACGAATTGTATCGACTAACAAGTTTAGAAGTTTAGAGTAAATTAAGAACTATGAGGCAGGTATTTAGTACAGAGTGTAGGTACACATCGTAAATGGGTATACTATATATATGATACTCGAACCAGTTTGGTTTAGACGGGACGTGATCAAGAATGTATAAAAGTTATAAAGAGTATTATCTTAGGAAGTAGAATAAGCTCAGCCCCTGAATTTTTACAAAACTCTGCTGAGCAGCTTCCAATGTAAATGTATACTGCGAAAGTTGTGTGATGGCTTGACTGTAATCTAAATCAGCAACTCTACTTAAATTTTGCTGAGCGATTAATTGCAATGCGCTGTTGAAGTTCTTTTGGCTATCAACAATGTTTAAACGAGCACCAATTTTTGCTCTTACTTGCATAAGAATGCTTTCAGCAAAATCTAGGTTATCTAAACCTTGTCCAATATCATGACTTAACTGCTCAGAAGTCAGTGAAACACCACTAATACCATTAATAAGATTTTTTAACGATGTAAAAACATCTTGGGTAGCCAGCGTTTTGAGTTCAACCCCAAATACATCGCCTGCATTGGGTGTGCCCGTGATATTTAATCTGATACCGTTAAATTCAATATTTTGCCCTGATATATAACTCACATTAGTAAACCCTGTGAGCGGTTGATTTGTTGAATCATCAATAATGTTATAGGTTGTACCGCCTGCATTGAAAACAATGGAATATTTAGCTGCAGGATTGACAATATTATCAATAATAACGGGCTTTGAAATGACACCTGTCCCCGTATTATTGACAACAGGATAACTTCCCCTCACAAAACCGGCATGTCCAGGTGTTGCACCACCAATTGTGATAGTATGATGATCTCTCAAAGTAATCGTTGCGTTCATTACTTCATTCAATGCACCAGCAGTTAAATTAAAGTTGGCAAAGTTAGCAGTTGAAGCACCATTGGTTTGTAATTGTACGTTTCTACCATCTTGCGCTGTCAATAGGATGGCAGTTCCCGCGCCGCCTGGTTGAGTTGCTGTTACGCCCGTTTGGCTTGTAAGTGCATTAACCGAATCTAACAATGAAGCTTCCGTTCCTGTATTATCCAAAACTGCAACACCATTAATAGTAAACTGATTAGCCGTTAACACATTTGGTGTATAAATGCCAAGATTAACACTGGTAGGATTAGCTATCGCTTCAACACCATGCAACTTAAATTGACTATTAATTGCAGCCACAATGGCAATAGCACTTGCGCTTGCATCTGTTGTAGAAACATTATCATTAATTGAAGCGGGTATAGGAACATTATTAAGAATAAGATCATTAACATTAAGCTTAGATAAAGTTCCAGAATTAACCAATGCCCCAGCTGGGCTGGTCAAGGCAACAAAACCATCTAAGGCATTTCCAACAACTTGATTGGTTGGAATGTTAAAGAAAATATCTTTACCGGAATCTGAAATGGCTACTATGGTTGACTCACCTAACATCATTGTTCGCTGACCGTCATCACCTTGAAAGATATAATTGCTATTACTATCTATCTGAACAGGTTGGTGGTTCAAAGTATATCCTGCAAATATATAGTCACCATTTGCTGCTCTCGTGTTAGCAAGGCTTTGCAATTCTGATAATCTTTCAGACATTTCATCAGCGATCGCGGCTCTATCTGTGTTGCTTAAACTTGCATTTCCTGCCGCCACAGTGAGTTCCTTTAATCTATGATAAGTATTGGTCACTGAGTTTAGGATGGAATCTTCATATTCAAGTGTACTTGCAGCAGAATCGATATTTCTTAAAAATTGGTCAATTTTGCTTGATTCGTAACGAAAATTTAATGTTTGCATAGAACCGATTGGGTCATCAGCAGGTGATAATATTCTTGTTCCAGAAGAAATTCTTGATTGTGTATCATTAATCATCGACTGTTGCAATGAAAAATTATCCATTGCACGCTGAAAAAAATCAACTGTTGAAACTCTCATATTTAACCACCGATTGCCCTAAGTAGAGAATCAAAAACCCCTTTTGCGATGACAATCACCTGAGCCGTCGCTTGATAAGCTTGTTCAAATTTTAATAAATTTGCTGCTTCTTCATCAATGTTAACACCTGATATTTCATTTCTTCTGGATTGCATAGCTTGCATGATGCTTTGCTTTGATTCCAAATTTATTTGTGCCTGGGCTGCTTGTCCACCCATTGTTCCAACAAACTGTGTATAGGAATCCTGAAAAGTTGCCGTGTTATTTATCATGGTTTTGACGAATTGCAAACCAGCCATAAGTAAACCATTTCTATTGTCACCCACTGGGTTGCTACTATAACCTATCGTAAACACATCACCCATTTGAGGAACGCCGGCAATCGCAATTCTATAGCCAGGATCGTAGGTATAAGTTGGATTTGGCCCCGGAGGTGCATTGTTGACCACACCTGAAATTGGGAAAACTTCATTTGTAGGATCAGTTGGATCATAGGCTTGTTCTGGTCCAATTTGCACACCAGGCAAACCACCACTCACATCATAGACTCTATAAGTTGTAGCCGAAGTAAATTCAATTCGAATCGGTGGTGTTAAGTCACCCGCTTGAGCAAAAGCATTACCAAGCACAGAAGCTGTACCCGCTGGACTGCCACTGGTATTGGTTATTTCTGTCACTGTTATTTGTCCAGAACCCCTATTTGAAAGTTCTGCGTTGGCAATGACAGGCAAGGCCATTGCCAGCTCCATGGGATCGGTCAAATTGAAGGTAAAATCTCTGGAAGCGCTTCTTGTGGGTTGTATAAAAAATGAGTCCCCTTGAACAGCGACACCTGATTGCAAGGATAATGTAAATCCATCAACAGCAAAGCTAGGCGCAACAGATTGACCAACAATAGTCATATCTGGAGATCTTCTTAACGTATACATTGAGCCATCAAAGGATAGTTGATAATCATTAGTCGATAGACTTGAATAGGTTTGTGGATAAGAACCCAACGTGAAACCTACTGAGCTTGGGCTAAAGCCTCCAACTTTTATTGATCCATGCTGTAGTGATTCTAATTTAATACTAGACCGAACCACATTATCAACCGCCCCACCAGTATGGGTATTGAAATAGGAAAAAGTGGCTGCTGCTGTATTCACTGTTTTAGCCATTTCAATATTTCGGCCATCTTCAGCAACCAGTGTTATATTAAGATTACCATCCCCAATAGCTGTAATACCTGTTTGAGTTGTTAAAGCATTGATATCTTGAATCAGCGTCGCTTCATCAGCACCCGTTGAAATAACATTTATACCATTTAAGGTCATATTCCCAGCCACCAAAGCACCTGGGGTAAACTGACCTAAATAAACGACTGTTGGCTGTGGGATAGCCTTGACCATATTAGCAGTTGATTGTGAATTTATCGCTTTTGAAATGGCAATCGCACTTCCTTTAGCATCGGTTGTTGAAACGGTATCATCACCCACAACCGTTGCTCTAACATTGACACCATTTATAATTAGCATGCCTGGTGTTATAGGAGTTAAAGAACCAGCTGCAACAATATTGGTGGCATCTGAAAAAATAATTGACATATCATCTTTAGCATTTATTGGATCAATCGTCACACCAAAAATTGCATTTCCTATGTTGTTACTGTTCTGAAGCACTCTTCGCAACATGGAATCATAAGAATTTGGATCATTAAACAAGTTTGTTCCAATATTACCATTGAGATCGATACCTTGTTTATGTTGATCATTGAATGTCATCGCTATTGATATAGCAATTCTACCAATAGAATTTAGCGCTTGAGGCAATATATTATTACGAACATTTAATAAGCCACCAATTTCTCCGCCTTGGAAGTTATTGGTTATATCTTGTGTAAATGAACCATTAACCGTCACAATATTGGTATTCAAAACATTCATTGCATCAGGTCTAGTTCCAAGTGTCACCACCTCATCGCCAATGACTAAACTTTGACCATTGCCAATAAAAACGTTTATCGCACCATTATCTTGTACAGAAGTAGAAAGCGAGACATATTGAGAAAGCGTCAGTAATAAGTTTTCACGTTGATCATATAAATCATTTGGTGCAGATGCAAAAGAAGCATTGCCTAGATTTTGAATTTCCAAGTTAATACTAGCAATTTGATGTGACAAGCTATTAATCGTATTAACATTTTCAACAATCTGAGAGTTCACAACATTAAATTGCTCTGATATTTGTCTACTTAGTTCATTTATTCTTGATTCTAATATCTCACTTTGAGTAATAAATAATTGACGCGCTGGAATGGAACCGGGATCATTGGTAATTTCTTGTATCGAATTAAATACATTACTTAAACCATCCGTTATACCCAAAGAAGGATCGGCTAGTAATAGATCGATTTGATTCAATATGTCATTGTACGATTCTGATTCACTCAAATTCGATTGTTGCACCCGGAGTGATTGAATAACAAAATTATCAACAATTCTTTCAGTTCCTTGAATATTAACACCAGAACCTTGAAAAGAGTTGCCAATTTTTACCGATGGAAGTGTATCAAGTAATGTTACTTGGCGGTTATACCCAGGCGTACTTGCATTGGCAATATTATTTGCAATTGTATCCAGGGACTTTTGTGCAGCCAAAAGCCCTGTTGTTCCAATACTAAGTAAATCACCCATTTTGAGTTGCCTTATAACCTACATAAATTTTTTATATATTGTTAGAATTTTATCAACATAATTAGGATCTGTTGCATAACCTGCCTGATGTAGCTCAGTGAGAAATGATTTTGGATCTTCTACGTTGTCTAATGCTTTTTCATATCTCTTTGATTTTAAAATATTAATATAATCAACAAAGCTGTCCATATATGACTTATATGATTTAAAGGACGCCTCTATGACTTCAGATTCATTATTTTCATATTCAAGCGTTTTTGCATTAACCGACTCCCCTGACCACTTTCCATGAGATTTCACACCAAATAGATTATGTGAACTTATCCCATCTTTATGTTCAATGATGTGCTTTCCCCAGCCTGTTTCTAATGCCGATTGCGCTAACAATAATTTTGGATCGATTCCAATGACACTTGCTGCTTTTTCTGCATAGGGAAGTAACGTTTCAATAAATTCTTTTATACTCTCTAATCTTGAAGAGGAAACATCAGGATTCGATATTGGTTCATTAATTTCCGTAGGATTAAATTGAAGAACTGGTTCAATGACCCTCTTTTCACCATTTTGCAAACTGTCACTTTCCGGTAATCTATTGGGTTGTTGATTACCTTTTTGAATAAGCTCTGCAACTCTTGTTTGGTCAACTGGTAAAATGTTTTCAGCGTGTTTACGCAATTGCTTTACAATCACATCGGCCAACCCAATACCACCAGACTTTGAGAGTGAAAGAGATAATTGCTGATTGAACATATCCTGATAGAATTCTTCATTGTCTCTATCAAAAATATCAGATTTAATTGAGGAATTTGCCTCATTCATTGTTTTTAAAACCAATTCAAGAAAAACTGATTCAAGTTGTTGTGCAACAACTTTTATTGTTTCATCTTTTTTATCTTCTCCATTCCCTTTTAACTGTGAAAGGGCTGAGATGTCAAAATAGTTATATGTGTTATTGAAACTAGCGTCCATGCTTGTCCTATATAATTTCTAGATCGGCATTGAGGGCACCAGCTTGATTGAGTGCTTCCAAAATTGCCATTAAATCCCCTGGCGCCGTACCTACTTTGTTGACAGCGTTGACAATTGATTCCAGTGATACCGCCTTTAATAAAAACATTCTATTTTCAGTTTGATTAACAGCGACATCTGATTTAGGCGTGACAGTCGTTACCCCATTTGAAAATGACTGTGGTTGTGAAACTTCTGAACGTTCAGTAACAGTGACGATTAAATTACCATGCGAAATGGCAGCAGGACCCACAGTGACATGTTTTCCAATAACAATGGTTCCTGTTCTTGAATTAACCACAATTTTTGCCCTAATATCACCCGGTGTAAATTCAAGGTTTTCAATAGCTGAAACAAGTGCCACCTTATCATTCACTTCATTGGGCATATGGACTTTAACAGAGGTAGCATCAAGTGGTGACGCGGTTCCTGGCCCCATGGCCGTATTAATGGTTTCAGACATTCTTCTTGCTGTTGTAAAGTCAGAGCGATTCAAATTGAGTATCATTACGTCACTATGAGCAAACGGCGTTGGAATCCCACGCTCTACAATAGCCCCATTTGGGATCCGCCCAACAACAGGGATGTTGACGGTAATCTTAGAACCATCAGCCCCTTCGGCCGA
>CAYXVT010000027.1:12167-22272 GCA_964468105.1 Uncultured Candidatus Berkiella sp.
TGGCCTGGTTTTGCAAAAGCTGGCAATTCAGCATGCAAGGCAACCGCTGCAACGTTTTTAATACTGGGAACAATGTTAGGTGGTATGGTCACCCCTAAATTATTTAACATGCTTTTAAAGGATTGCTTTGTGAAGAGTTCTTTATCGCCAGTTCCATCTAGCCCCACAACCAGACCATAACCAACCAACTGGTTACTTCTTATCCCTTGGATAACAGATATATCCTTGATTCGCTCAGCCGAACAAGTTATGGAAAAGAGACTAAATATAATGATTACCAATAGTTTCTTCATATTACTCTCTTAAATTGGGAACCAAGGACTTGTTAATATCTTCATTAACCAGCCAGGCTTACTTGAATTAGCAAAGGAACCTCTTCCGGAATAGCTAATGCGTGCATCCGCTATTCTATTGGAATCGATTTGATTATCTGGGCTTATATCTTCTGTTCTAATAATACCCGATACTCTAACGAATTCATCCCCTTCATTAATATTGATCCATTTTTCACCACGAACATGCAAATTACCATTTGGATACACTTGCGTTACAGTGACGGTTATTGTACCAATCAATTGATTATTCTGGGTTGCATCTGCGGTACCGGTAAATTTCGTATCACCGCTAATGGTCGTTGCAAGCCCCAAATTATCTGTTGTTGCTAGCGGTATTGGTAACTGCTTAGGGAAATCAAACTTGGTTGTTGTAGATAATATGCCAGGTTCAGGTAATGTTTCTTGTGATTGTTTTTCATATTTATTATTTGATGTTTTTGTCGCATTCGTCTTTTCAGTCAACAAAACTGTGATAATATCGCCGACTTTGCGTGCTTTAATATCTTGATACAGTGACAAACCTTCTTTAGGAAAGTAAATTGAACCCATATCAGGGGTTCTAACAGGTTCTCGCTCAGGAAAAACAGGTGCAAAATTAGGATCGTTAGGACCTTCAATACGAATACATCCGGTTAATACCAACGATATTAACACGAAGCAAAGACCTAACCCTTTTTTAATCATTTTTGCCCTCTAGAGTGTATTTGATAAGTATTTAAGCATCCCATCTACTGTTTCAATTGATTTCGCATTCATTTCATAAGCACGTTGCGTTTCAATCAGTTTTACCAATTCCTCTACAACATTCACATTTGAAGACTCCAATGAGCCCTGATATAAATTGCCAAGACCATTTTGTCCCGGGTTACCATTTGTTGGTGCCCCACTCGCTGCGGTCTGGTAATATTGATTCTCACCAATTGGTTGCAAACCGGTCGGATTGATGAACTGTGAAATTTGTATAGTTCCTATTTGACTAGGAGTAGTGTTACCACTAACCAATGCAGAAACCGTGCCATCTGAACCGACGGTGAGACTCAGTGTATTAGCAGGTACCGTAATTGTTGGCTGCAACAAATAACCATTGGATGTGCAAATTTGACCTTGATTATTCAACTGAAATGTACCATCGCGTGTATAGGAGGTTGAATTATCAGGTCTTAAAATTTGAAAAAACCCAGCGCCACTAATGGCGAGATCTAAAGGGTTTTGGGTTTGTATTAAGGTACCTTGCGCATGAATTTTTTCTGTTGCTACCGTTCTCACCCCTGTTCCCAACATTAAACCTGATGGGATCTCGGTTTGTTGTGATGACTGAGCACCAGGTTGACGAATATTTTGATAATACAGATCTTCAAAAATAGGCCTGTCTTTTTTAAACCCTACGGTGCTAACGTTAGCCAAGTTATTGGAGATCACATGTATATCAGTATTTTGTGCATCTAATCCTGTTACACTGACCGATAGTGCTGGATGCATAACTCATATCCTTTTTAATTAACTAAGTGCTAACAAACTCACATTTGATTTATCATTCTCATGGGCTGTATTCATCATTTTCAATTGCATTTCAAATTGTCTGGCAACGGCGATCATATTGGTTATTGCTTCAATCGGATTAACATTGCTACCTTCTAAATAGCCGCTATTCAATTGAACGCTGCTATCTGGCTCAGCCCCTTTATCACTATTTGAATAAATTAAACCATCATTACCTTTATGTAAGGTTGCTTGTTCGGGTTTAACTAGTTTTATTCTATCTAGAACAACAGGTTGGTTATTAGCGCCTTGAGGAATAATGGTGATAGTACCATCTGCTGCAATATCCATTTTTTGATTAGGGGGGATAATGATCTGACCACCCGTTCCTAGCACTGGTAAATGGCCATTAATGGTTAACAGGCCAGCTTCATTGATTTGCAAATTACCATTGCGAGTATAAGCTTCTTTACCGAGATCATTTTGTATGGCTATCCAGCCCTCGCCTTTTAAAGAAACATCTAAGTTGCGACCCGTTGCCATGGATGGACCTGGTTCGAAATTCATCGAAACCTTTTCAGCATAGGCATAGGTTTTTGTCTGTAACACTTGATCTGGCACTACCACACTTGAGAATTGGATCTTATCCGATCTAAAACCTGGTGTGCTGGCATTAGCCAAATTGTTAGCATGTACCGTTTGCGCATGTAACATCTGCTCTGCGCCTGAAGTTGCTAAATATATCATGCCATCCATGGTCTAAAATCCCTATCAATTATTACCTAATATTAATAATCGTTTGTGTTACAGCATCTGCTGTTCTAATCGATTGCGCATTCGCTTGGAAGTTTCGTTGTGCAAGAATCAAATTCACAAGCTCATCGGTTAATTCCACGTTAGATCCTTCCAACGCACCCGCTTGAATCACCCCAAGATCCGCAGTCCCAGGTGCACCAATCAAAGCAGTACCTGATGCAAAGGTATCTACCCATGTTGTATTACCAATAGGACTCAGACCTTGAACCTTACCAAAGTTAGCCAATGCGACTTCACCTAGTGCTAACGATTGACCGTTACTATATTTGGCGAGAATAATCCCCGAGCTATCGATATCAACCCCTGACAAACGACCTGTTGAATAGCCATTTTGGTTTAATGCTAAGACTGAGAATGGCGCACCATATTGCGTGGATGAACTGAAATCTAACGCAACAGCTTGTGGCCCTAATGCACCCCCAGTTGGGGTCCAATTGGGAATATTGATTACGTCAGAAGAGTTTTGCACAATACCGGCTTGTGGGCCAGATACAAACCCTGCATGGTTAGGATTAGCCCCAGCAATGATAATTGGTTGATTGCTGGTAGTTGATAAATTGAGAGTGCCACGTTCAACTTCATTTAGAGCAACCCCACCGGCTAATTGAAATGTTGTGAAATCAGCACCTGATGCGGCAGTCCCTGTTGTTATACCTTGTATATTTCTTCCATCATTTGCTGTTAAGACAACAGCCGTACCAGCACCACCAGGTTGCGTCGCAACGACACCTGTGGTTGGTGTTTGCGCATTGATTAATCCTAATAATTGACCAATGTTACCGCTTACGCCTATGATACCGGCACCATTTATTGTCAGATCTCCGGCCGCTAAGTTACCAAAAGTGGGCACCCCCAAACTCACAACTGTCGGATTGACGGAGGCGGTCACACCATGTAATTGTGTATTTTGGTTAATGGCTGAAGCCAAAGCAATAGCACTCGCCGCGTTATCCGTTGTTGATACAATATCAAAAGATTGTGATGACGCTTCGATTGGCACACCATTGATATTTAAATCGTTTAAATTTAAGGTTGAAAGCGTGCCTGAATTCACTAAACCAGGTGTGGTGCTGACAACTGGGCCAGGACCATAATAGGTTGGATGGTTTACAGGATTATTTTGTACATAAGCACCTGATGACGAAAATACAATAGTATAAGGTGCAGGTGTTTGTCCTGGACCATATTGAATTGGTGGTGGACCAACCGGTGTTGGCGTAGCTGGAGGTGTGACATCCACGCCATCAATCCCCACATAGACGCGCCAAGTATTTTGCTCATGTGCTTTAACAAAATAAGATGTCATTACATGAGAATTACCTAAGCTATCATAAATCGTCGTTGAGGTTGACGTATTAAAACTAGATGGATCCGGTGGTTGTACAGGAGAAAATCCAGTCACAAAATTCGTGGTTGGTGGTTTTGCTGTGGCATCAAAGTTAACGTTAACATTCACAGTACTTGTTGGAAGTGGTGGTAAATTCGCATTGCTTAATTGTAAGTCGCCTTGCGCACCGGTTATATTTCCGGATTTATCAGCAAGATATCCTTGCAAGCGATGATTTTGATTGTTAACAATAAATCCAGTTTTATCAACACCAAAAGTTCCAGCGCGTGTAAATGAAATCGCACCTTTATCACTTAATACAAAAAACCCTTGTCCACTGATAGCTAAGTCCAGGTTATTATTACTAAATTCAATTTGGCCTTGGCTGAATTGTTGTTGAACGCCAGATAAAAGAACACCCGAACCAATTGCAGAACCTGCCACACCAAAAGCAGAGTTAGCATAAATATCAGCAAATTCGGCACGCGATTCTTTAAAACCGGTTGTACTCACGTTTGCGATATTATTACTTACAACACTGAGTTCATTCGATGTTGCTTTCAGACCACTGAGCGCTGCGTTAAAATCCATGTCCCCACCCTCTTAAAACTAGCTAATTGTTTTAATATCGTTCATTGATACTTTGCCAAAACCTGACACATTTAAGGTCATTGGCTGACCATTTTTGTTAATGGTGACGCTATCCACATTTGAAGCAATAAAAGTTTCAAATTGCGTGGTTTTACCATCAAGCGTACCTTTTGCTTCAAAGCGATAAGCACCACTTGGGACAGCATTACCTCTATCATCCAAACCATCCCATGCAAAAGAAACATCCCCCTTTTCTCTTGCATTAATTTGATACGATTTAACGAGTTGGCCTGCTTCGTTATAAACATCCAATGTTAAATCACTAACCGCTCTTGGCACTTCGATGGAACCAGAGACTTTGTTGCCTTCCATATACAAGCCGGTATCCGTTCTAACTTGCACTTTTTTGCCCACCAAGGAAGTTGCTTGTAAGGCTTGTGTTGAATTCAATGAATCTGCGATTTTAGTAAAAGCAGACTCCATGTTTTTAATCCCTTCAACGGTACTGAATTGAGCAAGTTGGCCCAAAAAGTCAGCACCATCTTGGGGTTCAAGCGGATTTTGGTTTCTTAATTGTGCAACGAATAATTGCAAAAACTCATTTTTTTCAGTTTTGGTGTCTTTATCAAGATTAATTGGGCTCTTGAGACCAATCTCTTGAAAATTAACGCCTGACAAACCACTTGTTTCACTCATCTGCCTTCACCTTATCTTCCAAGATTAATCGCGTGTTGCATTAATTCTTTTGCTGTATTTAACATTTGAACGTTTGTTTGAAACGATCTGGATGCGGAAATCATATCCGCCATTTCTTGTACGATATTGACGTTTGATTTATAGATAAATCCATCTTTGTCTGCTTTGGGATGAGAAGGATCATAAATCACTTGTAATGGTTTATCACTTTCAACCAATTTATCAACCTTAACACCATGAGCAACGCCGGTACCGCCATTGTCACCTTCTATCTGGGTTTTTACAGCAGAGAAAACGGGATATTTTGCCCTATAGGTTTCTGCAGCACTGCTACCCACTGTTTCAGCATTGGCCATATTACTGGCAATGGTGTTCAGACGGATGTTCTGTGCGCTCATTGCCTGTCCTGCGACATCGAAGATACTAAAGGTTGCCATGATTATTCACCCCTTACCGCAGCAACGGCACTTTTGATTTTCGCATCCATGAACCGAAGTGTTGCTATGTAACGCATGCTGTTTTCAGCAAACTTTCCATTTTCCACTTGGGTATCAACTGTATTTCCATCAAGTCGTGTTTGCATAGGCACACGATATTTTAATGACATATCTAATAAATCTTCGTTATCGCTCATATGTAATGGGTTTGTTGTAACCATACGTTCTGATTTGGAGCTAACATTTTCTAAGGCTTCTCTGAAATCGATATCTTTAGCTTTATATCCTGGGGTGTCGGCATTTGCCAAATTGCTGGCAAGCACTTGGGTCTTTTGACCTCTTACAAAGAGTGCTTGTTCGTGTAAACCAAAAATACTATCCAAATTCATAATAAGCTTCCCCGATATCAATTGCTTAATATTTAGCAAGTTCGATGCCAAAATTAAAACTTGTTTCCAATCAAGTACTTAAGTGTTCAAATTTTTAAATCCGCATTTCATATAGGCAAAGTTTTTCCGCTATGGCAATGTCGTTGCCGCTATAAAACAATCTTTTTGAGATTTTCAAAAATCTAAGGTGGCACAAATTATGCTTTTTAATCATTGACTAAGTTTTTGCTGTCAACAAATTGACACCATGTGGAACGGATATGTTTAAACTAAATACCAAAGCTTTTATTTTCGGTTGCTTGTTTGCACAATCGGCCCTTCTGCAGGCGGCTCAGTCTTTAACTGAGATTGATGATATTCTCAATCAATATGTCCATCAGGCTTTGAATGAACAGTATTCCGATCAAGGCGATTTTGTGATTAATATTGGTAAATTAGATCCCCGTTTGCAGCTAGAACAGTGCAGCGAATCGCTCAAACCTGAAATTGAATTTGGCAATCTAAACCAAAGTAACTTTACCGTTAAAGTAACCTGCCCAGCCCCTAAGAAATGGGCAGTAAGAGTACCGGTTAAAGTTCAGCTTTTCAAACAAGTGGCGGTCACCGCAACTCAACTTCTTAAAGATCATCAGATAACGGCTTCTGATCTTCAAATGACCAGACAAGATGTGAGCCTTGTCAGTGATGGTTATTTTCAATCGGTAGATGAATTAATTGGTATGGCTGTGCAAAAACCTATTTCACCTGGTACCATAATAAAGCATCATATGGTTAAACCACCCACATTGGTCCATCGTGGTGAAATAGTTAAAATCGTAATAAAATCCCCAGGCCTAACGATTGAAGGAATGGGAATAGCTCAAAATGATGGTGCTAAAGGCGAAATGGTGAAGGTGAAAAATAATCGTTCAAATCGCGTTGTTGATGCCATGGTTACTGAACCTGGCATAACCGTTATACCTCTTTAGTGATACTTTAAAATGGAGTTTGTTGTATGTCTATCAAAATGAGCGAAATGGTAACTGATAGTTCGAGTCTTTTGGAAGAAGCTAAAAGAGAAGTCAAAAAGACTCCTTCCACTACTAAGGTAAAAGAAGAAGATCACGTCACTATTTCTAATCGTTCATCTCAAGTTCAAAGCTTTCAACAACGTATTCTAGAAACACCGATTGTTGATAAGCAAAAAGTCGAAATGATTAAAAATAAATTAACTAATTTTGAACTCAATATTAACCCAATGAACATTGCTGAAAAAATACTTAGCCTAGAAAGCGAAATTTTCAAGAAGAATGATCCTCAACTATCAGGAAAATAACCATGGTGGGCTCACAAACGCTCTTTTTAGAGAATTTTGAAAAAACATTACTAGAAATCTATCAAAATTTACAGCAATTTATCAAAACACTTGATACTGAAAAATCGCTTCTTGAGCAAAACAAACACGAAGAGCTTGATGGTTCGCTTGCAACCAAACGTATCATCATCGAGTCTTTAGAACAAATTAGCTCTCAATGCCAAAATTTATTAAGTAGTGCGCATTTTCCGTTTAACGAACCCAGTGTTCTCGCTATTATTTCACAATTCCCCTCGCATAAACAAAAGGGTTTGCAAGAGTTATGGCGCAACGTTAAAGAATTGCTCAAAACTTGTGATAAGAAAAACCTCGTTAATGGGGTCATGATAACCACATTAAAAAATTACAATGAAAGCATGCTGCAAATACTGACCCAACGCCCAAAAGAATCTGTTTATACAAAGCAAAATACCAAATCTAATTCGCCGGTTTCTACCAGAGAGCATAAAGCATGAAAATGTTTAAACATCTTCAGTCTTTATTATTAAATAAGTGGCCGAAAAAATTCTTGAAAAAGACCCAACCACTGGCTCCGAAACCCGTCAACAATACAATGTTATATGATAAAATCCTCAGCAATTTAAAAAAAGAGCGCACGCCCCTTTCCATACAATTCGAACAAGGATCAGAATCCTTTATTTCGATGGTGCTGGATGTGGATGCCAATCATCAGTTTATTATTATCGATGAATTTAATTCACCAGAGGCGCATCACTTAGCTTGTCAGGGTCGCCCTTTTATTATCACCGCTAAAGATAATGGTATTTTTATCTTTTTTCAGTCAAGAGTGCTTGATTCCGGAACCATCGATGGGATCAGCTTTTATCGCTTGGCTTTTCCAAATCATATTGAATATATGCAAAGACGTTCCTCATCCAGAATGCAGATCCCTAATGATGTCGCAATCAGCGCCGATTTCCTGGTACCCGGACAAGGCATAGTGCGCGCTAATATCACAGATATTTCCTTAACCGGCATGTGTATTAATTTACCGCGCAATGTGAAAAGTATTTTTGAGAAGTTTTCTAAAATAGAACATTGCAGAATTGTTTCGCCTTTTATGCCTGCGCAAGAATTTACTTTAGATATTAAATATTGTGGTTATGAAAGCGGAAAACAGAAAACCGTTTTAGGTTGCCAATTTAATCAATTAGATAATGTCGGCCTAAAATTCCTATCCACATTAGTGATGCATTTACACCCCTCGAGGAATATTAAGCAACCAAATTATTAAAGATTTCCAACTAATTTATTTGCGTGGCACATCCCCTATCCCCATGTTAGAATGCGTTCGTTTCATTTTTAAGTAGCGAAGTCTAGTCATGCATCCAAAGAAGCAAATCCAGCAAACCATGGATATGGAATTAAAGCCCTACCAACCCTTCGGTATACCCTTACTTAAGGTTCTGTTCGGCCTAGCCGTCATTTCCCTATTTATCACAGCTACCTACGAATTTTTCATCTAATTCCCAGCTTTATAGGCCTCGGTGGCACAGTGGATAGCGCGGCCCCCTCCTAAGGGGCAGGTCGCAGGTTCGATTCCTGCCCGAGGCACCATTAGTTAATCTAGTTTTGCCAAGGGCAAAACGTAGATTAACTTATGCCCTGCATAGCTAACTATCTTCACACACCCTCAATGTCAAGCTATAAGACTTACTCGATAAATCCTCAATGCCAGAATGTATTAGCGACGCAGGGCTCTATCAGAATTGCATTAACTTTCTAACATGCACCTTATTTACAAATCTGTCTTCAGACCTGTCTAGCTCTTTCTCTTTGTAGGGACGAATCCTGTATTCGCCCACCAAAAATTTTTAGGATTTAGGCGCACACAGGTGTACAGACCGTATACATGGTAAACACATGTTCGGATACATGGTATTCACATTTCATGGTTGAGCGTTCCAGGGCCGGAAAAAGCTTTTGATAATGAGTAAATACACTTAAACGAAGTCAAATCGCTTAGAAAAGCACGTCTCTTTGGTTTGAATTATACTTATATATCATGAAGTTATAATGCTTATATGTCCCAAATTGTCTATCATTCCCTGCCATGCTATAATATATTATACGTCCCAAATTGGCGATTCCATATGCGTGTCAAATACTCAGATAGCATCGAATACAAAGCCCTCAGCCGAATCAATTCCATTCGCGGTAGTGTTGTCTTACGCAAAGATATAAGCGACCTAGGATCTTATCGTCAGATAAGTCGCGTGATTAATAAACTCATAGAAGAAAAAAAGCTGGTAAAGATTGGGGTGGGCATTTTCGCCAAAGCATATCTTTCTAAGTATTCCAATACCCCCCTCATCAAAAACGGCACTGATTCTACTCTCAGAGCAGCATTAAAACGCTTAGACATTGCTTTTGAGCCAGGAAGCGCTGAAAAGGAATATAATGAAGGTAAAACAACACAAATGCCCGTACGCAATATCGTAAGACTACAAAATCGCTGCCGTCGCCGCATCGGGTATAAAAATAGTGAATTAATTTTTGAGAAAAATATAAATGCCAAGTAAAAAGGAATTACGCGAGTTGATTGAAGCAACTCGTCAGGAGATTAATTTAAGGGAAGACGTGATAGAAAAAGATTATTACGTCACCCAAGTAATTCATCAACTTTCAAAAGTTGAAAATGAGAATTTTCGTCTAGTATACCCAAAGCAGATGATTTTTCG
>CAYXVT010000027.1:22332-22633 GCA_964468105.1 Uncultured Candidatus Berkiella sp.
CAACAACGCCGAGAATTCATCTGGGGAGGGTATATTTTGCGGTGGTACCTGTCTTTCCAACGCACATAAACTAGTGCAGCGAATGTCCGAAGATGTGGATTTTAAAATACAACTGAAAAATAGTGAAGTTTTCAGCAAATCACATTTAAGAAATGAACTAAAAGAGTTTCGCTCGTTAATTAGAGAAACGTTAGCATTGCCTGAGCTATCAGTCACAAATGACGTAACACGTAATGAAGGCAAGTACCTGCAGATCACTTTGAATTATCCTAATTCATTTGTCATAAGCTCAACATTAAGA
>CAYXVT010000028.1:0-3940 GCA_964468105.1 Uncultured Candidatus Berkiella sp.
AAATAACGTGCGTTAGTAAGAATGATATTTTGTCGATTGGGTAAGGGTTTACCAATGGATTCATAGGTTTTGCGACCCATAACAATCGGTTTATGAGTGGTGAGTGCTTTGAAATGTTTTAAGTCATTAGGGAGATGCCACAATAAGCGGTTATCTTGGCCGATAACGCCATTTTCCGACATCGCAACAACCAAACTTATTTTTTTCACTATTTGCTCTATACAGCAATCGGTGCTTTTATCGCAGGGTGACTTTGATAATCTTTTAACACAAAATCTTCAAAACGAAAATCATTTATATTTTTTATTTCTGGATTAATAACCATTTGCGGCAAAGCAAAAGGCTCTCTGGCTAATTGCGTTTTGGCTTGTTCAATATGATTGGAATATAAATGCACATCGCCAAAGGAATGCACAAATTCGCCGGGCGCTAATCCAGTCACTTGCGCTATCATCAACGTTAATAACGCATAAGATGCAATATTAAAGGGTACACCTAAAAAGACATCGGCGCTACGTTGGTAAAGTTGACAGGATAATTTGCCATTGGCTACATAAAATTGAAATAAACAATGACAAGGTGCTAAGGCCATCTGACTCAAATCAGCGACATTCCACGCGCTGACAATTAAGCGTCTAGAATCGGGATCTTTGCGGATCATTTCAATCACATTACTTATTTGATCTACTATTTTACCATCTGGTGTTGCCCAAGAACGCCATTGCTTACCATAGACCGGTCCTAAATCCCCATTCTCATTTGCCCATTCATCCCAAATAGTGACGCCATTGTCATTTAAATATTTAACATTGGTATCGCCTTTGAGAAACCAAAGTAACTCATGAATAATCGAACGCAGATGACATTTTTTTGTAGTGACTAAAGGAAATCCTTTGCTTAAATCAAAGCGCATTTGATGCCCAAATAGACTTAAAGTACCCGTACCAGTACGATCACTCTTACTTGCGCCCTGTTCTAATACGAGTTTCAATAAATCTAAATAGGCTTTCATAATAACCTCTAGCAATCTTGTAATGTCGTTTTCGGTGTTCTTGAAGGACAAACCATTAGCATTAAACCAACAAAGATCATTGGTAAGCATAATAGTTGGCCCATGGTTAACCAACCAAAGGCTAAATAGCCATATTGCGGATCGGGCTGGCGGAAAAATTCTTCAAAAATGCGGATACAACCATAACCTAATAAAAATAAGCCCGCGACCGCACCCCTTTTTCGAGGTTTGCTTGAATATATCCAAAGAATAGTAAATAGCAACGCCCCTTCTAATAACACCGCATACAGTTGTGACGGATGACGCGGCATGGGACCTGCATGAGGAAAAACCATGGCCCAAGGCACATCCGTGACTCGACCCCAGAGTTCTCCATTAATAAAATTTCCAATGCGACCCGCTCCAAGTGCAACAGGAATAACAGGTGCAATCAGATCGCCAATCACCCAGAAAGGATCTTTAAAGCGGCGACTAAAATACCAAGTAGCTACAACAACACCGAGCAATCCCCCGTGAAAGGACATGCCGCCTTGCCAGATTTTAAAAAGCTCGGTTGGATGCGCTAACCAATCGGGTAAGGCATAAAACAGCATATAACCAAAACGACCGCCAAGTATGACGCCTAAGGCAATATAAAATAATAAATCATTGAGCTTATCGGTGGTTTCCCAGCCGGGAAGCGTTTTGGTCCGAAGCCTTAACAACGCCCAACCAGCAGCAAAACCAACAAGGTACATCACCCCATACCAACGGATCTGTAAGGTATCAGTGATATGTAAGATAACTGGATTTATATTTGGATAGTCTATCATAGGGCTTCAGTTTAACATTGATCACCGCGCCAACAACATACGCACCGCGATGAGCATTAGCACCACACCAAATATTCGTTTAATCATTGCCACCGGCAGACGGTTGGCAAGAACCACTCCCATTGGCGCGCCCAGTAAACTCGCCAATCCTAAAATCAGAGCGGCTGGCCAATAGACAAAGCCCCAAGATAATGCTGGTAACCCAGGTTCATGCCAGCCAGTTATCACAGCCATGATTGTTCCAGATATGGCCGTGGGAAAAGCGCAGGCTGCCGAAGTCGCACTTGCTTGAATCATGGTAATGCCTACCCATAAAAAGATAGGAACTAATAGCACTCCACCACCAAGACCTAACATACCGGACAACATACCAACTAAAGTTGCGAAAAAAAGCAACAGCATCGGATGAGGTGGACTTTTCGCCACTCTCTCCTTTTTATTTGCTCCCCAAATTAATCGCAATCCTAAGGCAATGGCAAAAAAAGCAAAAAAGACTTGTAACTGGTGTGTGGAAATCTGCTTGGCAAGCCATACCCCGATTAAAGCACCAACTACAGTGCCTGGAATAAAAGTCTTTAAAAGCGACCACTGCACCGAGCCGCGTTTTTGATGAGACCAAGCTGCCATTAGCGTTGTCATAACAATAGCGGCAAGCGATGTACCGGTTACCAATTGAATATCATAAATGAGTCGAGTTCCAGGACTTAGGTCTTGAGGAAGTGCTTGCCAGGTAAATATTGCGACCAAGGCTGGCACCATGATGACGCCTCCACCGATGCCTAAGAGGCCAGACATAATGCCGGTAAGGATGCCAATGATAATGTAGGCGAGGATTTCCATATGAAGTTAGCGACCACTTAGGTTAGAAAAGCATTAACTCAAATCATTTTAGAAGAATAAATTGATTAATGTTTGAAGGCAATTAGCTGTGCAGTATCTTCTTGTAGTTTATCGGTGAGTTCATCTTCTGTGAGTGGCAAACTAATATAATAGCCTTGCAGCTCATCTACTTCTTGCTCTAACAGATATTTCGCTTGCTCTTTAGTTTCAACACCTTCGGCAATAATTTTAATTCTCAATCCCTTTGCCATAGCTATGATTGCTAAGGTCTTCCGGATCAGTAGTAATGTTACGCACAAAAGATTTATCGATTTTAAGTGCATCTATTGGAAACCTTCGTAAATAACTTAGTGAGGAATAGCCTGTCCCAAAATCATCAACTGAGATGGTAATACCCATCGATTTTAGCACTTGAAGCATGAGCACACATTTCTCTGTATTCTCCATCAAAACACTTTCTGTGAGTTCTAAATCAAGAGAATAAGGTGCAATTTGAGTATCCCAGAGAATTTTGGCAATATCTTCTACAATATCCCCTTTTCTAAACTGATAAGCTGATAAATTAACTGACACTTTCAGGTAACTAAAACCCATCTCATGCCAACCTTTAATTTTTTCACATACTTTTTTTAAGACCCAGTTTCCAAGCGGGACAATAAGACCACTTTCCTCTGCAGCCGGAATAAATTCACTTGGTGCTATCCATCCCATATCGGGATGATACCAACGCACTAACGCTTCAACCCCACAAATTCTGCCAGTTCGGGATGATATTTTTGGTTGATATAAAATAGTAAGATCATTTTTAGCTATCGCGACTCGCAGCAACATTTCTAAGCGCTGTTTAGCCTGAATTTGATGATTCATTTCAGTTGTGTAAAAAGCAAAACCGTTACGCCCTGACTGTTTGGTATGATATAGCGCTGTGTCGGCATGCAAGAACAATTCGTCGATGTTTACTGCATCATCAGGAAAAACACTAACACCCATTGAGGCGCTAAACAAAATGTTATGTGTTTTGATTATAAAATTTGCCCCTAATAATTCCAAAATCATCCTTGCAAATTTTTGTAAATCAAATCGTGATTCAACGTTTTTAATGATAATGGCAAATTCATCGCCTGTAATCCGAGCAACATAGTCTTCCTGGTCGATATACCGCAATAATCGTTTGGCTACTGATTGTAATAACATATCTCCAATATCATGACCATAAGTATCATTAATTACTTTAAAATTATCTAGCTGTTTAATATTTTTAATTGGCGGAAGTTTT
>CAYXVT010000028.1:3950-6934 GCA_964468105.1 Uncultured Candidatus Berkiella sp.
GCTAAAACAGTTTCAAGCTGTAACAGAAAAAGCGCACGGTTTGGTAAATTAGTTAAGGCATCATAATGTGTCAAATAATGTAACTGCGTGTCTGTCGTTTCATTGATCTGCTTTAAACTTTTCTGTACATGATTTAAATGTTCTTCGCTTTTATTTAATTTTTCATAATTTAAAAGACATAATATGGCAAGAAGTAGTAATGAAAAGGAAATAAATAGCAAGGCACTTATCACATATTTTGTTGAGAACTGCTGATTTGTTAAAAAGGCGCCTAAAAGTGTTCCGGCAAGAATAAATGAGATAAAGACGACTGTCATTATCAGTAGCTGTAGTTTTTTACTCGATATTACTTTAAACAGCTTCATATTTATTTCAAAATTTATTTGGTTTGTGTGCCTTCTAAAAGGATGGCAGATATTAGTGGGATATAACAGAAATTGGGAAAATAAAACGCGCCTCTACCGGCCTGCACGAACAAGCCCACCTAGCCCTGCATCTTCCAAGGCTTTTTCAAGATGCGCTCGAATATCTCTGGCGTGATGCATTGCCATGACTTCTGATACAAGCTTTTGAGCTTTTTCAACGGTAAAGTTACGAATAATCCACTTAACACGCGCAATACTGTGTGCATTCATGCTAAGCATATCAAAGCCTAACCCTAATAACACGATAACGGCTACCGGCTCTCCTGCCATTTCACCACAAATACTGACACGCTTATTTTGTGAATGAGCAGCATCAACTACCATTTTCAAGGCAATTAATACAGCTGGATGTAGGGAATCATATAAGTTCGCAACATGAACATTATTGCGATCTACTGCTAATAAATACTGGGTGAGATCATTACTACCCACTGAAAGAAAATCAACTCTTTTAATGATTTCATTGGCTTGATAAACAGCCGAGGGCACTTCAATCATTACCCCTGTTTCAGGGAAACACGCATTAGCACCTTCATCAACAACTTCTCGATGCGCTTGACGCAACAATCGCATGGCTTCTTCTACTTCTGAAATGCTAGAAATCATCGGAAACAAAACACGTAAATTTTTAAGCCCTGCACTTGCTCGCAATAAAGCACGAAGTTGCACTAAAAATATTTCTGGGTGATCTAATGTCACTCGGATCCCACGCCAACCTAAGTAAGGATTATCTTCTGTCACGGGGAAATAAGGTAAGGATTTATCTCCTCCCACATCTAGGGTTCGAATAGTAACAGGCTTTGGTGCAAAATTTTCTAGCAGTTGACGGTAAATGAGATATTGTTCTTCTTCACCCGGAAAGCGATCACGGATCATAAATGGTACTTCAGTACGATATAAACCGATCCCTTCTGCGCCAGCTTGTAATGCTGGGCGTATATCTGCAACTAAACCTGCATTAGCACACAAGGGGATGCGCACGCCGTCCGGTGTTTGAGCACGCAGCTCACGCAGTTCATCTAATCCGGCATAAAGTTCTTTTTCTTCTTGTGCTAATCGATAGAAATCAGCAATCATGCCTGACGAAGGTGATGTAAAAACTTCTCCATTGTAACCATCGACAATTATTTTCTTACCTTCTAATTTATGAGCAGGCAAGCCCGTGACGGCCATTACGGCAGGGATCCCTATTGCACGAGCTAATATTGCCACATGTGCATTAGCTGAGCCTTTGGCTGAGACAACACCAAGCAAATGTCCTTGCGGCACTTCGGCTAATGCTGATGCTGATACTTCATCTCCGACCAAAATGGTATCTTTAGGATAAGCTTGTATGGGCAGATTTTCTGTTTGTAAATTACTGAGCACCCGACGTCCTAGATCAAGCAGATCGGCTGATCTTTCACGCAAATAAAGATCTTCCATCGCTTCAAATTTATGGACTTGGCGTTTGATTATTTTACGTAATGCCCAAGGGGCCCAATGCCCTTCTTGAATAATGCTAATAATGTCTTGTTTAATACTTGGACTATCTAAAATACTTAAATAGGCATCAAATAAATTTTGTTCTTCTGGCAATAATTTTTTATCAAGTCGCGTTTTTAACCGCTCAATATCTTGACGCGTTAATATTAAGGCTTGCTCTAAAGAATAAATTTCCTTAGCAATATCGTCATTTTCAATATCTCTATCTGGTACGGCATCTAAATCCGAGGCAAGGACAACGACAGCCGTACCAATAGCCACACCTGGGGCAGCCGATATCCCATGTAAGGTTGTGCCCACACTATCAGTTGTTGGTAGATCGCTAATCATCCCAGCCGTTTGGGCGGATACAATATAACCTGCTAATTGTGCAGATATAGTCACTAAAAAGGCTACTTCACCTTCATCGAAACGGCGTGGCTGACGTTGTTGAACTACTAAGATTCCAACGAGTTTTCGTTGATGGATGATGGGTACACCCAGAAAAGCTTGGTAACGTTCTTCACCAGTCTCAGGAAAATAACGATAACGAGGATGATTTGGTGCATCATCTAAATTGATAGGCTCTTCACGCTCGCCAACAAGACCTACCAACCCTTCAGAAAAATGAATGGTAACGGCGCCATCGACGCCATCTAAGAATCCGACAGAAGCTGCTAACAGATAATGTTTATGCCGATTATCAGCCAAATAGACGGAGCAGGCTTCCACATCCATCGTCGCTGAAACCCGCTGTACAATGATCCGCAAGACTTCACTTAAGTCTTGAGCTTCATTTACTTCCTGTACTATCTGCCGCAAAACATTGAGCAAAGATCATTTCCTTCTATATCCTTGCGCTATGGGTGTAACTTTAGTTATCTAATGGATCCAAAGTCATTAAAGTTTCTTTTAATGGCATCACAATTGGCGCGAACTCCAATAACGCTGCCCGATAAACCTCGCGTTTAAAGGACACCACTTGATGCAAAGGGAACCAATAACTTACCCAACGCCAGTCATCAAATTCGGGCTTTATTGTAGCATCTAGCTTGACCTTTTGTTCATCTAGCATGCCTAATAAAAACCATCTTT
>CAYXVT010000028.1:6944-15626 GCA_964468105.1 Uncultured Candidatus Berkiella sp.
CTGCTGCGACTCAGCCATGATAGTAACATCTTTAGCTGTCAATCCAACTTCTTCTTGAAGCTCACGGAACAAAGCATCATGCAATGCCTCATCGTCTTGAATACCACCTTGAGGGAATTGCCATGCATCTTGACCCACTCGGCGGCCCCAAAAGAGCTGTCCTTCATGATTTGTTATTATGATACCGACATTTAACCGAAATCCATTTTCATCAATCACAAAACTCACTACCTAATTATGCTATTTGTTCTTATTTTTCCATATAGGCGGGCAACTCAGCAAACATAATTATAGTTTGTTAAATATCTGCATTAGAAAAATGAAAAAAACCCTTCACTAAAAAGGCAAAGCGCGTTTAAACGCTTTGCCAATGTTTGGGGTATTAAGACTACAAACTAACCGGCACTAGGCAGGAAAGTTAAATACTAATGACACCTTAGCGGTATTCATGCTTTGGCTGCCACCAACTGAAACCAACGTTGCGTTATCGCTTAGTAAAGCAGTTGCATCCGTTGATCTGCCATCTGAGTGGTAATTCCATTCAGCTCTAACAGACATACCAGCAACCACTGGTACAGGTACTTCAGCACCAATACCACCAACGAAACGCCATGATTGACGATGACCATCACCGCTACCAGCTATAACAGGGTTACCGCCGTTAGTAATAATAGCAAAGCTCACTTCATCACGACTGGTTTCAACACCGGCGCGTAAGTAAGGCATGAAATAAGGAGTTACTTCATAGCCCATACGACCTGTTAAACCAACAACATAGTCTGTATCCCATGATGTATCACCAATCCAGTTACGTGCAATGCCTGGTGCTACGCTGGTGAAAGCAAAACCATTGTTGTTGTTGTTGTCATCATCGCCATCTAACCAATCAATGGCCAATTCAACGCCAAGAAGCCATCCATTGCATCTTGCTTGGTAACCACCAAGTAATCCCCACCCCCAACCATTGTTATTGCTATCGTCATTGTTAGCAAAATCAAAATTGTTTGTGGTCACGCCATTTAAAAGGAAGCCAGTGCCGTTGTCATCATCATTGTCATCATTATCAAACCAAGCATATGAACCAGAAACGCCTAATAGCCAGTTTCCTTGCCACTGTGCTTGTGCACTTGTCGCTAACAAAGTAGCAGACACTAATAAAGCCGTTTTAAGTTTATTCATCATTTTTCACCTAAGTTAAAACATCCTCATCGTGCAATGCTTGTCTGAAAAAAGCAAAGCACCCTAGAGTGCTTTGCTAATTTGCGGAGCAAACTTCACATCAATTAGGCAGGAAAGTTAAACACTAATGATGCTCTAGCGGTATTTTCATGACTTGAGCCACCATTTACGGTAAAGGTGGTAACACCATCAGATGCTAAGCCAACGAGATTGTTGTTATCATGGTTTCTGCTATGATAATCCCACTCAGCTCTTAAAGAGAGACCAGCCATTACAGGTATTGGGAATTCTGCGCCAACACCACCAACAAAGCCCCATCTATCACTATCATCGTTTCCAACGACAACAGTAACGGCAGGATTAAGCTGTGTTGTTGATGCAACAAAATTGAAATCTCTGTCACCGTAGTCAACCCCTAAGCGAATATAGGGCATGAAAAAGGGAGCGACTTCATATCCAATACGACCGGTGAAACCCCAAACGGCATCTCTGTCGCCATTAATTGAGCCAACGACAAAGCTGCCCAAAATAGGAGAATCAACTGTGAAGTCACCATTATCATCGCCATTGCCTCTCCAATCGACATTGACTTCACCGCCGAGTACCCATCCATTGCAACGGCCTTGGAAACCAGCTAAGAATCCCCAGATAAAATTATCATCATCATTGTCGTTGTTTAATGCAAAAATGTTAGTTGCATTGCCGCGAGTTACTGTAAGAGAAGCATCTTCGCTTTCATGCCAGGCACCGCCAGCAGATACACCGAGTAACCAGTTGTATTCCCATGCTTGCGCGCTTGTCGCTAACAAAGCAGCTGATACTAATAAAGCAGTTTTAAGTTTTCTCATAATTTTCACCCCAAACTTAATGTTAGTTAAGTAAACACATTTTAGGTATAAGCCCAAACAACAACTTTGTCAAACTTTCTAAAATTCTTTTAAAATGATTGTCAAGAAAATGACTGCGCATTGGTTTTAATCAATTTATTTTTATTTTTTTGTCGAAAAAATGACGCTATTTATATAATTTAATGATCAAATAAAGTTTAATACAAATGAGACTAGTAATGTATTTGTTCTAGGTCTCATGCTTGCATTAACCAATGTCGCATTATCAATTGCTAAAGATTGAGCTTCGATAGCTCCTGCTTTTGCAGCGTAATTATATTCGCCACGCAATGAAAGCCCCATTAACATAGGAATGGGGGTTTCTGCTCCAATGCCTGCTGTTAATCGATAGACACGTCTTATGCCTTCCATATCAACCGCTGCAATGTCTACAGGACTTGAAATCGAATAAGTGAGTTTATCACGACTGGATTGAACACCAAGTCTTACATAAGGTAAAAAGTTGGGAAACATTTCATACCCAAAACGACCCGTCAATGCCAAAATATTGCCTTGATGGTAGCGAGCCATCGTATTAACGCCTTCTCTTAGTTGATTAGTGAAAGCGCCATTTTGTTCGCGATCTAATTCTTGCCACTCTATATTGAGTTCAGCACCAAATAACCAATCGTTACATCGCACCTGGTAGCCACCAAGTAATCCACCGACCACACCGACATCTTCTTGGTTATGAATTAATTCTGAATTAACACCTTGCAAATGATTAATAGTGAGATCGATATTACCTTCACGTTCGGATAACCCAACAGAAAGACCGGCTAACCAATTGCCTTCCCATTGTGCTTGCACAGTGGAAGTAGCCAAACCGAGGCTCAAAATAGTGATAATCTTGCTGAGGTTTAAAGACATGTTTTTTACTTATATAGTAAAGGCGGGTTTTAAGGCCCGCCTATTCAAAGTAATTAAATATTCCAGACTAACGACACTATCATTGATTGTTCACTTGGATTCATACTGGTATTCACAAGCGTAATGTTATCTGAGGCTGCAGCGGTTGCACCTATGGTACGACCTTTGGAATGATAGTCATATTCTGCTCTAACTGCCAAACCATTAATGCCAGCAACAGTAGGAACAGGTACTTCAAGTCCCATACCACCCACTAAACGATAAGAATTTTCACGACCATTGGCGCTAACCGCAATAGTCCCTGGTAATGCGACAATACCTACGTTTGGTATGCCAACGCGCCCTGGTTGACGTGCTGCATCATATTGCAATTTATCACGACTCCATTCAGCGCCAAGACGGATATAAGGCATTAAATAAGGCGCTAATTCATAGCCCATACGTCCGGTTAACCCAAGCACCCAGTCACGCTCATAAGTCATTGAAGCAATCCATGGTCTTGGCGTAATGCCAGTGGGATTTGGATTTGGCGCAGGCGCTGTGGCATCAGCGTAAACAAAATCATGGGTTTCATCATAATCACGCCAATCAATGTTCACTTCAGCTCCGACTAACCAACGGTTACATTTCCATTGGTAACCCGCAAAAAGACTTCCAATCCAACCGGTATCTTCAAATCGCTGATTGAAAACAGTCTGGTTTCCAGCGAAGAGCACCACGCCACCAATAGCAGGAACGGCTGTGCCGCCATCAATAGAAGTAATATAATCTCGGCCTTCACGCTCTGCGTAGCCGCCAGAAATACCAACCAGCCAGTTTCCTTGCCAACCTGCTTGCACAGCAGTAGACATCAATAAAGCTGAGGAAAGGCAAATTGCAGTTCCCATTTTTTTCATAATCACTTACCCCAAACTAAATTTTCGAGTTTTAAACAATGCCAGTATACTTCGGTATAAACGCTAGTTGCTCTTCTGTCAAACAAAACCAAAATACTGACAGCCATTCAAGCAATACGTCAAATAATTGGCACACCTATCTTTTTCATTCTTAATTTTATTAGACAAAAACACCTTGCGCAAACATTGCGTTAAAATAAGTCAAAGTTCCTGACAACCGCAATCAGGCCCGTTTGTGTTTTTGGTTGCATTTGGCTTGTGGAAATTGGATTGAGTATGCCATCGGTAAATACTCTATCTGTTTCAATGGTTTTGCCTTTTGAATGAAATTGATATTCCAATCTCATGGTGATGGCAGTGCAATAAACAGGAAATTCAATCCCGACACCACTTAAGAAACGATAGATCCACGTTTTATCTTGTAATCTCATTGAATCATTGAAACCCTCTGGTGTTAAAGAGGTGATTAATTTATCTCTACCTGTTTCAACGCCTAAACGAACATAAGGCATGAGATAATCAACAAGCTGATAACCCACTCTAAAAGTGAATCCGGCCATCCAATCGCGCTGATATTCAGAAGTGCCATTCCAACCAACTAAGCCCGCTGGATCTGAAAAGGCATAAGGATGATCTTCGCTAAAGTTATGGCTTTCAACATTAAATTCACCGCCTAAGAGCCACTTATTGCATTTCCCTTGAAACCCAAGCAAAAAGCCATAAATGGCGCCAGTGTCACTCACATCTCTGACAACAATAGATTGAGGGATTAAGGGAAATCCACCATATCGCATGGTTGTGTCAAGACTTGCTTCTCTGTCTGCATACCCTGTAAAAATGCCAACGAGGAAATTGGTTTGCCATTCTTTTTTCCAAATACTTTCAGGCCAATGTGTTGCCCACTCATCGGCAAAAACCGGTGTTACTAATAATGAGCTCAATATACAGAGTAATAATCCGATTTTTTTCATCACTTTTCCCATATGAAAATTATTCGCTAAATATTCCAAACCAAAGATATTTTGCCGGTTTGTGTTCTTGGATTTATCTTATTCATTAAATCCAATGCCATCATTAATAATCCCTAATGCTTCTACATTTCTGCCTCTTGAATGATAATCATATTCAAAACGACCAGCGATAAAAGGGACGAGTGGTAAAGGAATTTCTGTTCCTATACCAATAACATAGCGCCGTTGAAGGCTACGCCCTTGCATTACCACACCAAAATTGTAAATAGCAGGGTCGCCGGCAAAAGCCGCTGTTAGCTGATCATGGCTTTGCTCAACGCCCAATCGAAAATAAGGCATAAAACAACGCGTTATTTCATAGCCTATGCGTGCGCTGATCCCAACCGTTGTACCACGTTCATAACGCGCCATCGCATTATATGCAAATCCTGGCAATAGCGTTTGCGCGTTCGCATCTGAAAAAGAATAGTAATGTGTGTCTTGGAGATTATCCCAATCTACATTGATTTCGGCGCCTATTTGAAAACGCTTATATCTGAACTGATAACCTGCAAAAATCCCACTGAAGTAACCGTTGTCGGTATAATCTTCAATGATAAAAGAAGTAGGGATAGTAGCGAATGGACTGGTATACACTAGCGTAAGATCGACATTATCTAAACGCTCACCATACCCCACAGAAGCTCCCAACATGAAGTTCCCTTCCCAACTTGGTTTCCAGTTTGGATACCAAGAAGCATGTGCTTGGCTTATTGCACCCAATGCACTACATAAAATAGCGAGAGAGAGAAACTTTTTCATATTTACCTTAAAAAAAACTCGAAACGAAAGAGATCATCGTATTATTACGATTAGATGTAAAATGGTGCTATGTCAAAATTTAGTAAGGAAGTTAAGAAAAATTCCATACTAAAGATAATTTCCCAGATTGCGTTCTGGGATGCATTTCTGCTGTAAAAAATGGTTTAAAGATTGGATCATTGAGAAGGCCATTAAGTTGAAAACTTTTAGCCCGCGAATGAAAGTTATATTCCAACCTTATAGTCATTGGCGTACAAGCTAATGGTGTTTCTGCGCCAAATCCAACTAAATAGTGTAAAAGCTGATGGCTTTGTTGCAATGTTATCGTACCAGGAATACCCGTAAAGGTGACTTCTAATGAATCCTCACTGCCTTCAACGCCTGCTCGAAGATAAGGAATAAAATAAGGGGCCATTTCGTAACCCATTCTGCCAGACAGGGCAATAATGGTTCCCCGTTTATACTGTGATACTACTCCCCAGCTAAAGAGTGAAGACAAATTCGGCGCCAAATCTGCATAAACAAATCCTCTATTGCGATTTAGATTTTGCCATTCAACATTCGCTTCTAGTCCCCATATCCAGCCTTGAGATTCAACTTGATAGCCGCCGAGCAACCCATACAACGCTCCTTTTTCACTGTAACGTTGATTGGTGTCTACTTTCGCAAAAAGAGGAATTGGAAATAGTGGTGATGTATACAACATCCCAATGTCTACTTCTCCTCGACGATCGGCCATCCCCGCGGATGCACCTAGCAACCAATTACCCTGCCAACTCGCATAAGCACTGTTCATAGCGAACAATAACAACGTGCCTAATAGTTTTTGCCAGTTCATCATCACATTAACTCCGGATAAAAAAAAAGCGCCAAGTTGCTTTTTATCGCAAAGTGGCGCCAGTACATTCCCATAAGGGTCTGTTTACATAAAGTTCCATATCCAAGCAATTTTACCAATATGCGATTCTGGATAATTGAATTTGTGATTTCCGACTACAGGGAATGCATTATCTTCGATGATAACACTTTCAGTACGTACAAAATTATACTCAAATCGGATGGTTGAAGCGCCGATGTAAGTAGGGAATTCTGCACCAACCCCAAAAACTAAACCATAGACATCCTTGGTTTTAGAGCTGAAGTCAGGGAATACATTAGGTGCACCACCAACAACTGGACCAACAGGAGCTGGCGCACCAGCAGTTAGTTGAGCACCAGTTAATGATTGGTAACTCACTTCATCACGACTTAACTGAGCCCCTAATCGGACATAAGGCAAGAAAAATGGTGTGACGAAATAACCCGCACGTGCAGTTAAGGCATAAATATCGCCTCGGTCATACAGTACCGTGCCATAAATAGGTACGTTGGTTGTACCTTCGGTCCAAGCAAATTGACGATCTTTTTCAAAACTATCAAAATCAAGATTGGCTTCTGCACCAAACATCCAACGCTTACAATGCCATTGCCAACCAGCTATCAAGCCCATTTGCACGCCAGCATCGGTAATCTTTTTACTTTGATCAACATAAATAGGCATGATGGCGTTATTTGCAAATACTGGAAGCGTAGCAGGTGGTGGATTTGGATTTGTAACTGTCGCTCCAGTATTAAAATTCACTGGTCTAGGGCGCGTATATCGAGTAATAAAATTTTCTTTCTGCGAAGCATAACCAAGTGAACCACCTAACAAGAAATTGTTAGTAGGCACTTCTTCATAAAACTGATGAAAGTGATGATGATGCTTTGCATGATGACGATGATGTCTATGATGCTTCTTATGATGGTGCTTTTTATGCACCTTCTCAGGTTCAACTGCGGCAGGTTCAGCAGCTGCAGTTGCAGTTGCAGCTTCTGGCTGAGCAGCTGTTTTCTCAACAGTTGTTGTTTTTTCAACTGTTGTCGTTGTTTTCGAAGTGGTGACCGCTTGTTTAGCGGTTGCTACTTGCTTAGCGCTCGCTGCTTGTTGCATAGCCTGCGCTGGCTGTGTAGTTTGCTGCGGAGCGGCATAAGCAACACCTGCTAAAAATGTAGCAGCTGACAAAGCGGAAAGTGCCAAAACGGATTTCATACGCATGAAAATCATCCTTAATTACATCGCTAGGAACATGGCTCCTTAGCCTTTAGATGGCGTCTGAGCCATATTAACTGAAATTGATATTCTCAACGTCTGGAACCAGTCTAATGAACATGGCTTTAATTTACAATAGCGCCTCTGGTTTACGATGTCTTTTGCCAGACCAATTCGAGTTCTCTTGCTGCTTTCACTTCATCTAGTCGTTTGCAAGGTAATCGACTTGGTGCGCTGCGAATTTTATCAGGATGATCTCTCATCTCTTCTCTAATGACTTTCATGGCTGAAATAAAATCGTCTAAAGTTTGTTTTGATTCCGTTTCAGTCGGTTCTATTAATAAGCATTCAGGGATCAAAATTGGAAAATAAGTGGTGGGCGCATAAAATCCTTTATCAAGTACTCTTTTGGCAACATCCCAAGCTGTCACGCCATAAGACTTTGTTTCTTGCGCCAAGGTCACAATAAACTCATGTCCTGCTATTCGATTTGGTGCAATGGTGTAACCTGCTTGCTTTAGTTTTTTCATAAGATAATTTGCATTCAGTGTTGCATAATCGCTAATGCGTATTAATCCTTTTTCACCCAACAATCTAATGTAAATATAGGCCCTTAATAAAATGCCACTATTGCCCATAAACGTCGATAATCTTCCAATTGATTTAGGGCAGTCATTTTTTGTCAACCAATCATACTCAGTCTGATTGGCTGTGCTTCTTTTGGTTACCATGGGAACAGGTAAATAAGCTCGTAAAAGATCATTTGCCGCTACGGGCCCGGCCCCGGGGCCGCCACCGCCATGAGGGGTAGCAAATGTTTTATGCATGTTCATATGCATGACATCAAACCCCATATCGCCAGGTCGTACTTTGCCTAAGATTGCATTCAAATTAGCACCATCATAATAAAGCAGCCCGCCTGCTTCATGAACAAGGCGCGCCACTTCAGTAATATTACGTTCAAATACGCCCAAGGTCGAAGGATTGGTTAACATGATCCCCGCGGT
>CAYXVT010000028.1:15636-22272 GCA_964468105.1 Uncultured Candidatus Berkiella sp.
TTTTCAAAATCTCAAGATCAATGTCACCTTCTTTGGTCGTTGGCACTTCTTTTACTATAAAACCAGACATCGCTGCAGATGCGGGATTAGTACCATGCGCGCCATCTGGCACTATCATTTCAATGCGTTGGGTATCACCTTTATCCAAATGATAGGCGCGGATCATGGCGCAGCCTGCAAATTCACCTTGTGCGCCAGCCATTGGGGATAAAGATACTGCACTCATGCCGGTAATTATTTTCAAATATTCTTGAAGCTCAAATAAACATTCCAGCACACCTTGAGAGTGTTGCGCTAATGCTAAAGGATGATGACTTTTAAAATCATCTAGCATCGCTAATTTTTGCACACCACGGGGATTGTATTTCATGGTGCATGATCCCAACGGGTAAAAATGGGTATCGATACAAAAATTCTTTTGTGACAATCGCGTAAAATGACGAACGACTTCTAGCTCTGAAAGCTCTGGCAATAATGGCGCATCAATACGTAATAAACTTTATCAATGTTGGCAGTGAAATCTCTTTCTGGGGGAACTTGAGAAAAAGCATAACGCCCTGGTTGGCTTTTTTCGAAAATGACCATAAATTCATCCTTGGTTTTTATAACGACCCAATCACTTCCTTCAACTTCTGGACATATTCAATAATATCTTCATCTGTTTTTGTTTCTGTGACACAGACCAACAACCCATTTTTCAAATTGGGATATTCTGTTTCTAATGCAAATCCAGCGGCTATTCCCTTTTCTGCCATCTTGATTAATACCGCTTGCACAGACACAGGCAACTGGAGCACAACTTCATGAAAATGCGCCCCTTCAAACAATACCTTCAAGCCATTGGCTTGACATTGATTAATAAAAAATTGGGTACGCTCGTAGCAACTCATGGCTTGGCGCTTTAAGCCTTGGGGCCCCAGCAAGCTCATATAAATGGTCGCGGCAGTAATTAATAAACCCTGATTAGTGCAAATATTGGATGTGGCCTTTTCGCGCCGTATATGCTGTTCTCTGGCTTGGAGTGTTAAGGTAAAACCCTGGTTACCCTCTTTATCAAGTGTGCGCCCAACAATTCTTCCTGGCAATTGACGAATAGAACTTAAGCGTGAACATAAAAATCCAAAGTATGGCCCACCTGAAGCTAATGGGATCCCCAATGGCTGCCCTTCTCCGCAAGCGATATCAGCGCCTTTATTTCCCCAAAGACCTGGCGGTTTTAACCACGCCACCGCCAATGGATTAACAAACCCAATGACTAGTGCATTATGTGCATGTGCCCAATCGGTTAATTCGTTTACCGCTTCTAGACGTCCCAAAAAATTAGGAAATGGCAAAACCAGAGCCGTGCATTCACCTTGGCGATGGAAACACTCATTTAAAGATTCAATAGTAATGATGCCCAGCTTTTCATCAAAAGGAATTTCAATGAGTTCGATATTGTGTTCTTTAACTGCTGTTTTCAATGCCTGCAGAGTGAAAGGATGAAGCGTTTGGGGAATAAAAAGTTTACTTTGCTTTTTCTTTTGTAAACGACATGCCATCAATAGTGCTTCTGCTAGTGCGGTAGCGCCATCATATAAAGAAGCATTTGACACCTCTTGCGCCATCAACGAGGCCATCATTGTTTGATATTCCCATAATAATTGCAACGTCCCTTGGCTGGCTTCGGCTTGATAAGGCGTATAATTGGTCAGGAACTCTCCTCGCATGGTGATATCCCATACTGCTTGAGGAATATGGTGCTCATAAGCCCCTGCTCCAATATAGCATTTTCCTTGACGATTATTTTTCCCACGCTCGCTCATTAAGCGATTCATTTCCATTTCGCTTAATCCAGCGGGAATGCCGGGTAGTGCATTAATCCTTAATGACGCCGGAATATCATTAAAGAGATTTGAGATTTCCTTTACACCAATATCTGCAAGCATTGATTGTACATCTAGCTTCGTGTGGGGAATAAATGGCATTTTTAATCTCTTTTATTTTTGATCTGCTTCAATTTTATTTTCATATTCTTCCGAATCCATGAGCTCATCCCATTCATCAATATCATCTGGCTGGATCTTGATTAACCATCCTTCATGATAGGGATCGGTATTGATTACGCCAGGGGTCGCGGTAACGCTTGAGTTTACCGCTATCACTTCACCGGCTATGGGGCCGTAAAGATCTGAAGCTGCCTTCACCGATTCAATGACCCCAAATTCTTCGCCCACATGTAATTGAATACCTACTTCTGGTAATTCAATAAAGACAATATCTCCCAAAGCATGTTGAGCATGATCGGTGATCCCAATGGTAATCACATCATCTTCATCCCGGCTTACCCATTCATGTGTTTTAGTATATTTTAGTTCAGTAGGAATATTACTCATAAAAACTCCATTATCGTCACTCTATAGAGAAAAATTAGGGGCTCCCTTTTTGACAAAAGGGAGCTTAATTATTTTCGCAGGAAGTTGTTTACTGCGGATATCCACTTCAAGAAAAGAAAAATCACCCATTGGTATCCTGGCAAGTGCTATCCCGCAATTTAACGTCGGCGAAAAACCACCACTGGTTAATTTTCCGCTAAATAATTCTTTGGCGGTTTCATCGTTGATTTGGACTTTCATATTGGCGCGACAAACACCTTGTACCATCAAAACAACGCCCACCAATTGCTGCTTAACACCACTGTCCATTTGCTTTTGCAAAGCCTTTTTGCCAATGAAATCTCTATCATTATCTTTCCAATCGACTGTCCAACCTAAATTGGACTCTAAAGGTGTCACTGTTTCATCCATATCCTGACCATATAAATTGAAACCTGATTCAAGTCGCAAGCTATCTCTAGCCCCCAATCCAATGGGTTTGATTTTACTAGCTAAACATTTTTCCCAGAAATCATTTACTAGTTCATGCGGCAACATCACCTCTAAACCTTCTTCTCCGGTATAGCCCGTTCGAGCGATAAGCACATTCTCACATTCTACAGCTCCAAAAGGAGTCAACGATTGCATAGCATGATTTTGGTCTTCATTAAAAACAGATTTCATTCTTTCTAGAGACTTAGGCCCTTGAATCGCAAGAATAGATAAGTCTCGACGGCTTTGGATGGTCACTTCGAAAGGTTTAGCTTGCTCTTTTATCCATTTCAAATCTTTATCTTCTGTTGAAGCATTCACCACTAGACGATAAAGCGTATCACTTATGCAATAAACAATTAAATCATCTAATACGCAAGCCGCATCATTTAACATACAACTGTATAACGCTCTACCAGGTGAGATTTTCTTAACATCATTGGCTAGCAGTTGTCGTAAAAAAAGAGAAGCTTGTTGACCCTGAATATCAATGATTGCCATATGAGAAACATCAAAAATGCCCGCTTCATTTCGAACACTATGATGCTCTTGAATTTGAGAGCCATAATGCAAAGGCATTAGCCACCCAGCAAAATTCACCATTAAAGCACCAGACTTTATATGTTGCTCAAATAATCCGGTCTTTTTTGACATGAAGCATCCTTTCGTTCATAAATGTTCCTAAAGCCATCTTCGCAAAAAGATGTTTTAGTTGCGGTTTTCCATTAACCCAATTTAAACCAACATTACGAGCTCTTTGCACAAGATGTACCTGGGAACCAAATCCTTGTTTAAAAAGTTCCATCGCCCAAATCATGATTTGATTATGACTTTTTCTTTGGCGCTCATAACGTTTCAAAATGTTAAACTCACCTATCTGCGTTTTATTCTTGGTTAAAGTCTCTACCAACGCGAAAACATCCATCAAACCTAAATTGACACCTTGACCAGCTAAAGGGTGTAACGTATGGGCTGCATCTCCCACTAAAACACAACCTGGCACTGCATATTGTTTAGCATGATGTGTTTTTAATGGAAAAAGGAAACGTTGACTGATTAAAGACATTTCACCCATCACGCTATCCATTTCATGACCCAACTTTTTTGCAAAATCGCATTGATTAAGCTGCATAAGTTCTTGCGCTTGTTGAGGTGTCGTTGTCCATACAATTGAACTCATATGGGAATGCGCCAAGGGAAGCAACGCTAAAGGCCCATCTGCTGCGAAACGTTGATAGGCTGTGTGGTAATGAGACAACGTACCTTGAACGGTTGCAACTATGGCAGATTGTTTATAATCCCAAGTCGTTGTAGAAATCTGGCAAAGATCTCGCATTCGCGATGATGCACCATCTGCCCCAATCACACATTTTGCGGTTAAAGATTTATCACCAAAAGTAAGCTTCGCTTTTTCATTCTGATAGCTGAAACTTTCAATCTTTGCTCCTGTGAATATTGTTATTTTTGGGGTTACTTTTAATGCTTGCCATAACGCCCCAATGATAACGCTTTGCTCTATGATATGTCCTAAATCATCTTCAAAAAAATCAACAGCAGAAAACTCGATTAACCCATCCATTACACTATCCCAGACTTTCATATGCTGATAAGCGCAACTTCTCGTTAAATCAATTGTATCCCAAACACCTAATTGATCTAAAAAATGTTGTGAAGCACGGGTAATGGCAACGACTTTGGTATCATACTCAGCATTTGATAGTGGTAATTCTTGTTTGGGATGGGATTGAGCTTCTAGGATTGCAACCTCAAAACCTTCATTTGCTAAAGCCAAGGCACTACTAAGACCAACAATTCCAGCGCCAACCACCATAACATCAAAATCATTCATCAGCCGATACCCATACCAAATTGTGACAATTTTTTCTTTAGTGGGGAAACACTATCAAACAAGGTTATACCCGCTGCTCTCAACCAACTGGGGAGGTTATTCTTTGACATCAATCGTGCAATTTTATCAGTGGCAAAAATAACCCGATCTTGATCAGGTTTTCGCGAGTCGATGTATTCTTGTAAGAATGAAGAACTACCAATATCACAGTGCGTTTGTTTTGCTTTGATAATTTGACTGCGTAGTTGCCATATATCACGCAAGCTTAAATTTAACCCTTGAGCGGCTATTGGGTGCAAGCTATGCGCTGCATTGCCCATCAAAAGGAATCTCGCACTGATTTGTTGTTTAGCCAATTGCATTCGTAATGGAAAGGTAAAACGTTTACTTACCGCTTGCAACAATCCAACTCTTTTCCCTAATTGCTCTTGGCATCTGTGTAAAAACTCATCATCTGATATTAATTTTAAATCTTGAGCTTCTTTTTGATTGGTTGTCCAAACACAGGTCATTATATTTTCCTGCCAAGGCAGTAGCGCTATAGCCCCTTGAGGCAAGAAACGTTCAATGGCGGTGAATGGTTGCATTGTTGCTATTTTAACATTCGTAAGAACCGCATAATGATCATAATCAGTATCAAGACTTGAAATACTTTGTTCTTGTCTCAACGGTGATGTCACACCATCTGAAGCGACTAGTAACTTACAAGAAATTGTTTTATTGGTTGAAAGGCTTAATTCCCAACCATCAGGTGAGCAATCTCTTTTCACGACCGTCGCAGGTCGTAAAATTTCCACTTTATACTCAGCTAAGGCTTCATATAAAAGCTGTTCCAAGTCATGGACGCTCACCACATGTCCTAAAGCCTCAACATTTTCGTCCAGACAATCTAAACGGCATGAACCATATTGACCTTTCATGCTCACCAATACTTTATGTATAGGAACGACGCGTTTCCTAAGTTTATCCCCAATCTTCAATGCATCGTAAATTCGCATGCTTGCATAAGATAAAGCTAAAGTACGCGCTTGGAAATCTTCAGGAATAGTCGACGCTGATGCTTGTTCAACCAGTAAAATTTTGTAGCTTTGTTGGCACAAGGCTAGCGCAAGACTTGCCCCAACAACACCGCCTCCCACGACGACACCATCATAGACCATAAACAATTAACCCTCAGACATCAGTTTTTCAATTTCAAGCGGCGCTTTGCTAACGGCATGCGTTAACACTTCATAACCATTCTCTGTCACCACAATATCATCTTCAATTCTAACGCCAATACCACGCCACTTTTCATCTACATTTAAATTATCCGCTGATATATAAAGACCTGGCTCAATGGTAAACACCATACCTGGCAACAAATTGCGCCATTTTCCATTTTCTTTATACTCACCCACATCATGCACATCCATTCCTAACCAATGACCACTTGAGTGCATGTAAAAAGGAAGATAAGCTTTTTCTTCGATTAGCGTTTGGGGTGAGCCTTTTAATATTTTTAAATCCACTAAACCTTGAACAAGTATTTTTAATATAATGTCTTGTGCACTATCCCAAGTCGAGTGCGGTTTTACATTTTCTATGGCTGCCATTTGAGCCGCTAGCACTAAGTCATAGATTGCACGTTGACTACTTGTAAACTTGCCATTTGCCGGAAAAGTTCGGGTAATATCTGCAGCATAATTCTCAACCTCAGCCCCCGCATCAATTAACACTAACTCATTATTTTTGATAATTTGATTATTACGGATGTAGTGTAAAGTACAAGCATTACTCCCTGCAGCAACAATGGAAGTGTATGCGGGATATCGGCTGCCATGTCGATAAAATTCTTGCAATAACACGGCTTCAAGTTCATATTCAACCATGCCCACTTTGCATGCTTGCATTGCTTTAATGTGCGCATTTGCTGATATGTCACTTGCTTTGCGCATCAAA
>CAYXVT010000029.1:0-9320 GCA_964468105.1 Uncultured Candidatus Berkiella sp.
TCAGGTTTCCAATCATATCTCCAAGATGTCAGTGGCGGCATGGACATTAAAATAGATTCTACTGCACCACCGGATTGTAATCCAAATAATGTCCCTCTGTCGTATATAAGATTGAACTCAACATATCTACCTCGTCGGTATAGTTGAAACGCTTTATGTTTATCATCGAAAGGATGAGTTTTACGTTTATTAACAATAGGCCTGTATGCTTTTAAAATTACATCACCAATCGATTGGGTGAAAGCAAATGATTTAATAAAGCCCCACTCATTTAAGTCATCAAAAAATAGGCCGCCAATACCCCTAGGTTCTTGTCGGTGCTTTAAGTAAAAATACTCATCACACCATTTTTTATATTTAGCATAAACATCATCGCCATAGGGCTTGCAGGCATTGGCAGATTCTTTATGCCAATGAATACAATCTTCAACAAAACCATAATAGGGGGTTAAATCGAGGCCACCACCAAACCACCATAATGGGTTAGCGCCTTTCTTATAAGCCGTAAAAACACGTACATTTGCGTGAGCGGTGGGTACAAAAGGGTTATTGGGATGTAAGACAAGCGAAACGCCGGTTGCTTCATATTCATATCCCTCTAAATCAGCTCGATGAGCCATCGCACTTTGAGGTAAATTTTTTCCTTTAACATGAGAAAAATTAACACCTGCACTTTCAAATACGCCGCCATTGGTTAGAATTCTGGTTTTTCCACCGCCACCTTGTTTATGTTCCCAGGCATGCTCTTTGAAGGCTTCTTTACCATCTTCTTCTGCTAAACCTTGGCAAATAATGTCTTGTAAGTTAATAAAGTAATTTTTAACCTCAGCTATCTCTGGTTGAAACATAAAATGATCCCTAAATGCTAATGATTCTTATTTGTCTACATTCTTATTTACTCATTATTGATTATACTATTTGACCCAAATGAAATGATTTAAATCTAAGTAAAATTTGATCTAGATCAAGAAATGGAAAGGTTGCTCTGCGAACTTATTGAAGAGCAATTACTCCTGATGTTAGGCTCATGAAAATGCTTAATAAACAGGAAGAAGTTTGTGAGTGAATATCAATGCTTGCCTTGTGGATATATTTTCATTGAATTAAAGGAGGAAAACCAAAAGAAGGTGAAATTTGATGAACTACCTATCAATTGGGCTTGTCCTGATTGTGGGTCCTTAAAGGAAGATTTTGAAAAAATAGAGGATGATAGTGAAGATGAATAAAGATCAAAAACCCTTTGGATTATCGCTTCTTCAGTTGATGACTATCATAGCGATAGTTGGTGTAGCATTGTCCATAATTTACAGGTAAGCAATGTTCTTATCTACCCAACTCATAAATTGAATGGCTTACTCAAAAGTTAGTTTTGCAACTGGTGGGTATACAATCTTAAAGAAAGAAAGTAAAATTTAAGAGTGCATAACTGAATTTTCGGGAGTTGGTTTTGAATACGGTGCGAGAAGGTCACAGTTGTTCTACATGCAGATTAGCAACTTATTGCTTTCCACCTGGTATCGACAATGCGCATTTACATTTATTAAATGACCTAGTCAATCAGCAGACAGTATTACATCGTAATGATTATATTTATAAGGCCGCTGAAAAATTTACAAAAATTTTCATTATTCGTTCTGGTAGCGTTAAAACCTATAAAATTAATGCTAGTGGAGAAATGGTTATTACTGGCTTTTGCTATCCAGGTGAAATTTTGGGACTGAATGCGATAGCCTCTAAAACCTATCAAGAAAATGCACTTGCTTTAGATACGCTTTCACTATGCGAGTTGAATTTTAATGAATTAGAAAAACTTTCAATAAAATTCCCTTGTTACCAACATCAATTGATAAAGTTGATGAGCGAAAAATTATCAAGTGATTTCTTTCTCAATCTTTCAAGTTCTGCTGAATCGAAAATGGCATTTTTTCTTTTATCAATATCGAAAAAAATGAAAAATTACGGAACAAGTGGAATGAATTTTAATTTAAGTATGACCCGAGAAGACATTGCAAGATATTTAGGGTTGGCAACAGAAACTGTGAGCCGAATACTTTCGAAATTTCAATCAAACAATGTCTTAGAATGCTCGAAGAAAAACATTCAACTAAAAGACCAGACTCAGCTTCAGTCTTTAGCTTCTCAGGCTGGTTAAATATATAAATCTAATTCAACGGTTTTATTGATCTATATCAAAGCCTGCCAAATAAAATTGTGTTAATTTCATTTTCATAATATGAGGAGAAATTAACAAATGTTTGGAATGTATTCACTTTCAATCTGGGGTTATATACTAGTAACGCTAGGTTTAACACATATCACTATTTTGTGCGTCACGATCTATCTTCACCGACATCAGGCCCATAGAAGTCTGGATTTGCATCCTGTCATTAGCCATTTTTGCAGAGCATGGTTATGGCTAACGACAGGTATTAATACTAAAGCCTGGGCTTCAGTTCACCGTAAGCACCATGCTAAATGTGAAACCAAAGAAGATCCTCATAGCCCCCAGGTCTTGGGTATTTCCAAAGTATTATGGCAAGGGGCAGAACTTTATAGATTAGAAGCTAAAAAGGAAGAGACCTTAAGTCGGTATGGTCAAGGTACCCCAGATGATTGGTTAGAAAGGCATGTCTATACGCCTCATACTGGCAAGGGGTACTTGATCATGTTATGCATCAATGTCATTTTATTTGGTTTTCCAGGAATAACCATTTGGGCCATTCAAATGATGCTTATTCCGTTTTTTGCTGCAGGTGTCATTAACGGCCTTGGACATTATTGGGGATATCGGAATTTTGATTGTAAGGATGCCTCTACCAATCTTTTTCCTATTGGAATATTAATAGGGGGAGAGGAGTTACATAATAATCATCATACGTTTCCTACTTCTGCGCAATTTTCAGTTAAATGGTGGGAATTCGATATAGGTTGGTTCTATATTAGAATATTATCGTTATTGGGTTTGGCAAAAATAAAACGCGCCATTCCTAAGGTGGTAATTAATAAACACAAACAAAGAATAGATATTGACACATTAAAGTCGATTGTTAAAAATCGGTATCAAATTCTTGCGAAGTATAAGCAATCAGTTGTTTTCCCTATTTTCAACAAGGCCATATCGTATAAAAACAACAATAATAATCAGATAATCCATCACCGTGGCGATAAAAAATCAGTGTATGACGATTTGAAAATTGTTTATACCTTGAAGAAACAATTCCAACAAATATGGACAACGACAACTACGAGCAATAATGAAATTTTAGAACACTTACATAAGTGGTGCATTAAAGCGGATGGTACGAATATTAAGCAATTAAAAGAATTTGTGACTTATATTCGGGCTTGCACTTAGTAAATTGTTCGTAAACACCTGAATACCAGAGAAACTGGTATTCAGGGTATATTTTTAAACTATTCGTGATTTAAAAAAAGATCCTGACGAGTGAGCTCTTTTGGGTGCCCCATTAGCTAATGGCACTTCCTGCATTTTATCATCATCGTTTCCACGATTATTTGCGGCTCTATTTTTTGCTGCCAATAATGGAGGTGATGTTATTTCTCTTTCTATTGGGTCAGCTTCAGTTATTCTCACTGTTTCAAATTTAAGCAGCACGTAGATTAGTTGTCTGTTAACATTATCATCAGTGAGGCCTTGCGTTGGTAATTCGCTTACAACCTCTTTCAATCTTTGTTCAACCAACGCTTGTGAATTCACAATCTCAATCATTGTTGCTTTAAAATGTTCAGGTGCATACGCGACGGATGCCATTTTATTTTCTATTGTCAAACCTGGTAGATTGTTAAACAAATAAATAACAACTTCACGTTTTTCATTTCTGACAGCAATTTCGACTGCTGCTCTGGTGGCAATTTTGCATTTTAATTCTTTTAGTTTTTCTAATATGGTGTGAACCATTTCTATTTCACCAATTGAAGCAGCATATGCTAATGCCTGATTAACGACACCTACGAATTTGGCATTTGGATCACAATTAAGCAATAAGGGTAGAAGATGCTTTCTTTGATTAAAGATAACCTGTTTAAACATTTCTAAAGAAGGTGACCAAATATATCTATCCCAAACCTCAGGTTGTCGCTGACATCTCTTAATCAGTACGGGCACTAATTCAGTTTGATTTTTTGCAAGAGCATAGGTTAATCGATTATTTAAGTATTCAATCGAAAGGTCTTCATTGTTTCTTTCAAATAACCAAGCGAATTTTTCAACTGCATTGGCTTTTTGTAAGCGCATTAAAATTACATCCCTTTCTTGTGATGTAAGCGATTCTTCTGCATTAATCAAAATATATTCAAGTAATTTAAAAGGATCCGCAAAAGCAGCATCTCTTATAGACTCATCTTCTGGCAACCAACGCATTAAGCCGGCCACCATTTTTTCAAGAGATATCACTTCAAATTGTGGGTCCAGTAAAAATAAATAGGCAAGCATATTGGTATGACGCTGCTGCATACAAAATTCAGCTAATGGCGCTAAGTACATTAGTGCAATATTTCTATGCTTTTCTAGTAATTTTCTTGCTAAGACATCTTGTCCTATGATTGCCAGTTTTTTTAAAACATGGTACATTTTTTCAGCGGTGTCTTTACTAGTTAGTTCATCACTATCACAATTTTCTAGAGCCATTCCCAATGCGTCAATTGACGGATGCTTACTTCCTGCAGCAGTAAGTGCAGCTTGTAGCCCATCTACGATATGTTCACCCTTGAGCGTAATAAGATTATCTTGCGATAAATAGTTTTGAACAACGGGATGATAACTTAATTCAATAGCTCTTATAAAAGATGCTAGATAGGTTGTTTTGTGTTCATCACTTAAGGTATCGAAACTGGGAAGAAGACGTAAAATTTCATTAACCGTTCCCTTGTCATGATAATTTTCAATAGCCGCTCTCAGTCCCATTAGTAGTGTTTCAATTGCCTTTTTCTTAATAGGGGGATGAGCAATAATTTCTTCAGCTGCTCTAATTTGACTATCATTTTCATTAAGAATTGTAGTGGATTCATCATCAATTACGGGAGAAGAGGCTTTAGCTGAACCTAGCATAGTGGATTCCTTTTTATTTATAAAAATCTATATTGGGTTAGATGATTTACAAAGAATAGAGCGTCAACTATAGCCAGCAAACATTTGAACGGCGTGGTGTAAGTTAAACTTACTAAATTGATTAAAGGAAGGTTGCTTTTCCATGCAATACGATTTAGTCGATAGTCCTACTATATAGTGATGGTGCACTTTAAATTTTCTGTGATCTTATGTCAACTTAAGTGTAAATTTTCTCATACCCTTAATCCTAATATTCGCGGTCTTTTTTCCGTGCTTTAATAATAAAAAATATTGGATACGTATCCCCATCTATTTTTTCAGCACCATTATCAAAACCTTCCTCATAGCCTATTAAATCAAAATGTTTAAGAAAATAGTGAGATAAATATTCATTCATGGTATGAGAGGGTTCGCGTACAGTAATTTTCCCTTGAAACAAAACAGAATCAACCATTTCTTGTTGAAAATAGTCTTTAGGGTTTTTCTTTTTTTCAATAAAACTACGGATTGGATGACTAACAAGAAACATAAAAATCCCATGCGGTTTTAATACCCGATTAACTTCTTTATATATTGGTTCGATTTCTGCAGATGTTTGTAAAGCCCATTTGCTCATAACAATATCAAAGTAGTGATCTTGATAAGGCATTTCATCGAAATAGCCTAACGTTAATTGGCTGTTTGGATTAAGTTTTTGAGCAAGCATTATCATTTCTTCTGAAGCATCAATTCCGTAGGTATGAGCACCTTGTTTGCTTAACAGCGAAATATCATGGCCATCTCCACATCCTAAGTCTAAGAGCTTTTTATTTGTTAGTTCAAAATCAATCTGATTAAAGTAAGAATTGATGCTTAATTGGTTTTCAAAAGCAAAAATATCAGAATACTGTTTCGCAATGGGATTGTATTGTTTTGAACTCGGCATTATTTTTCCCCTTATCTATGGCTTATAAACTGTGTTGACAAGTAGCTTTTGTAAATTATTGGAAGCCATGGCTGCAGGGACAGGATTTAATTGAACTGCGGTAGATTGCGAATTAAATGCAGTTAATACCTGGGGTGTTTTCTCTAAAACATCGACTTGATCTCTAGCTAATCTTCGAGCAATACATTCCACTAATTTTTTTAATACATGCTTTGGTTCTAGGATTTTTTCAGCTACTTGAACGTTCCTGCTGGCAACCGGTGCATTCTCAGCAATGTTTGTTTTGCCAGTTTCTGGATGCACTGTGATAGCAGCTTGATAATAAGTGGCCATTTCAGGTTGCACACTTATCATTGCAGCAAGCGGATCCCAAAGGTAAAAATGATTAACAAACATATCTTCACCAAATCCATCTAAGATACCTTTGAGTAATAAATAAACAAGCTGGTGATCTTCGTTTGGTGATAATCTTAAGGAGTTATAGAATTCCATCGACATGGGCACTTGATTGGTAGCATCTAAAGCGACCAAAACGATAGGAACTTGCGATGTGAATACTATTTGAGCTGCTTTTTGATCGGCAGCAATATTGCATTCGCCTTCGAGATTAGTAGTATCAGGATGAAGCGCTCTTAAATTTCCTTCAGCCATGATTGCGCCGCCCATGATAACAATTTTTTCAATTTTAGGCGCTAATTCTGGATATTTTTGCACAAACTCGGCAACATTGGTTAAAGGGCCAGTAGCTAAAATAGTCACCTTATCATCGCTTTCTAAAAATACTTTGCGCATCAATTCAACCGCATTATCACTAACATTTGGATTGGCGTGCGGTTTAAGATTTTTATTAGCTAAAATATCATTAATTATCTCACGCAAAGACTCAGGAAAGGGGATTGGCTTTTCACTTAGCGCTTTTTCGGAACCATAAGCAATTGGCACATTTGGCAAACCCAAATGATGGCAAATCATAGCAGTATTCTGCGCGCCAATTTTACCATTGACTTCACCCGTTGAAGCAATGGTAACGGCTTTGATTTGAACATCGGGCTCGCTAGCAACAAATGCTGCTGCGATAAAATCATCCGCTGAACAATCTATGTCTAGAATATATTTTTTTGCCATATCAATCCCTTACTGCAAATTTATCTTTAAATCAGGGTCGTAAGATACATTTGTTCTAAAGCACGTGCAAATGAAAGAGGAAATTTTGAGTTTGCAAACTAGATCGGAATAAAAATCATTTATTAGGGATTGGCAGTTACTGGAATCTTATAAGCGGACCGTTTTTATTGCCAGCGGACTTTTATTACAAAAATTCACATTTGCGGACCATTTACATTGAGCCCGGAGGTATTCCATGCTAAATTTATAAATATAGGAATTAGCGGACATTTTTCATGAAAAGTGAATTTAGCGGACTTTTTTTACAAACAGCGGACTTTTTTAATGGATTAAGACTACCTGAAAAAAGTGCCCAGCTAGCAGGATATTCAGCAGTAATTAGTGCATATCATCTAGAAGTGCCTCCTCCAGACATTGTATCTGCAATTAGCCAAAAGCATAAACAATACATAAAAGACAGTTGGCAAATGTTTAGTTCGAGCTATAGGCCACAGGACAATCTATGTTCTCATTTAGTTTTTGCTTTGAAATATGAAGGGGTAAATTTAAGTGTTCTCAACGCTCTGTTTAAAACTGTCCCTCAAGAAGAATTCGAAGAAATTATTCAATTGGAACCGTTGGGTAGTTATAGCCGTCGAATTTGGTTTCTATATGAATGGCTAACAGGGGAAAAGCTTAATATTGCAGATATTAAAGATAAAAAAGTTAGATATGTTGATGCATTAGATTCAAAACTACAATATACGGGGCCTAGCCGCCGGAATTTAAGGCATCGTATAAATAATAATTTGCCTGGCGTTCCTAATTTTTGTCCTTTAATCCGCAGAACAGAAGCGCTAGATAATTTTATCAATAGCAATTTAAACATGGTTGCTGAGGCAGAGTTAAAGCAAGTTCATCCCGATCTTCTGATGCGAGCAGCTGCGTTTTTGCTTCTAAAAGATTCTAAGGCTTCATATGCTATCGAAGGTGAAACACCTGGGCACGATAGGGCAGAGCGATGGGGGAAAGTTATTGGTCAGGCTGGAAAATATCCCTTATCTCATGATGAGTTTCTACGTCTTCAAGCAATAGTTATTACAGATTTTAGATATATTCAGCCAGGATATAGAAATGAAGGTGGGTTTATTGGAGACCATGACAGAGGAACTCACATGCCAATCCCTGTTCATATATCCGCTCGCTTTCAAGATGTATATGATTTAATGGAAGGGTTGATTGAAACTGATAATTTACTTAAATCATCTGAGTATAATGCAGTTCTTGCAGCTACAGTTATTGCTTTTGGATTAGTATTCATACATCCATTCGAAGATGGAAATGGAAGAATTCATCGTTATCTTATTCATCATGCTCTTATTGAAAAAGAGTTTACTCCTGAAGGCGTCGTTTTTCCTGTGTCCTACGTTATTCTTGAAAGATTAAAAGAGTATCGCTTGGTTTTGGAATCTTTTTCCTCACCTAGATTAAAATATATAAAATGGCGCCCTACTGAAAAAGGTAACGTCGAAGTTTTGAATAATACTATTGATTTATATCGCTATTTTGATGCTACCAAGCAAGCTGAATTTTTATTTTCTTGTATACGAGAAACAATTGAAAAAGTATTACCAAATGAAATTGATTATTTGCAAAAATACGATGAAATGAAAAGTTTTATTGAAAATTATATTGATATGCCCGATCGGATTGTGAGCCTGTTAATTAAGTTTTTGGAACAGGAAAAGGGTAAATTCTCAAAGCGAGCAAGAGAAAAGGAATTTAAAGCTTTAACTGAAGATGAGATTAAAACAATAGAGTCAAAATTTAAGTCAATCTTTTACAATGAATATTAATCCCAGTGTTTTCCCATTTCTACCATTGCCAAAAGAGCCAGAAGTTTAAAAAGAGAATCATTTCCAAAATAGTGGGGCGGAAAACTGTCAACAGTGATGACAGAAATTCACTCTCGAAAAGTTTGGCAAATAACATTAATTTAATTCTTTGTCCATCGCTTGACAATATAAAGCCCAATAGCCAAAATGGCCCCCTACCTTTTATGGCTATGTAGCTCAGCTGGTTAGAGCGCGGCACTCATAATGCTGAGGTCGGTGGTTCGAGTCCACCCATAGCCACCATCATGCTAACTACCTCGCATGCCAACCAATAGCCACTCAACACAAGACTGCATACCGTCATCAATTGTTACGCGCACGCGTTACA
>CAYXVT010000029.1:9330-11755 GCA_964468105.1 Uncultured Candidatus Berkiella sp.
GCTGAGGTCGGTGGTTCGAGTCCACCCATAGCCACCATAAAAATCAAACACTTACAGAAAACTATTCTTAACTGACTTAAAACTCAATAGCCGCCTGATAGCCGCTGTTTATTACTAATCCATACCTTTTAGAGAACAATCTTTTCTTTTAATCATACCCAGGATCGTAATGCTGTTAGGGGAGTGATGAAGACTTTGAATGTGGTGAGAAGGGTAGGCTTTGAGCAGGCCATTTTCTTCAATTAGCGTATAACCAACCCTTGATTCAAGCTCTGTGATGTCTACTAAGCAATCTATGATCTCATCTTGTTCTTCACATTGGACGTTGTAGAACCATCGCATTGAGTCTGAATACTTCATTCTGAGCTTCCTTGAAAGAATACAATCTCTTGAAAACTGCACCAATACTTCATGGTAAAACCAATATCCCATTTATGGGATTGAGTTGTCAATTATGGGATTAAAGATGGCGATAGTTCGATAGCTAATATCGAATAATCGCCTATTCAATAAAATTTAGTTATAATTCATCTCATTTGAAATGTTCTTGTTCTAGGGTGAGGCTAACCATGAAGGTTATCTCTAAGGGCGATAAAAAAGACCTCTCATTAAAGGAGAGTGAATCTCTTGGCATGACTATCGCCAGAAATTTGCAATACTTAACAAAGCAAGCAGGTCTTACAGAAGCTGAGATCGCTAGAAGAATAGATTGTCCACCTCAAACTTTAAACCGAATGTTTCGTGGTCAAACACCAGACCCTAAAATATCAATTGTCAGGAAACTATCGTCTCTGTTTGAGATCCCCATCTCAAATCTTTTATCTGAGAATCTTTCATTAGGTATTGAAAAGTATAAAATGCTGCCTCTTCTTGAATGGGAGGAGTTGTCTGAACTTGGCAACCTAGAAAGCCTTTTAAAAAATAATGCCCATCGTAATTGGCAACCCGTAAGTGTTAATGCTTCCAATAGTGCTTTTTTGTTGAAATCAAAGAAATCGATGTCTCCAAGGTTTTCTTATGGCACCATTTTTGTGATTGAGCAAAATATACAACCAATTGATGGTGATATTATTATTGTGCATTTTCGTAAGAATAATATTTTCACCGCACGTGAACTTATCATTGATGCTCCCCAATGGATATTACAAAGCATCTCAGGGGAAGAAAAAACACTATATCAATCTTCAGAACACAAAATCATCGGGATAGTGATTGAGAAGCGATTTTTTCAAAGCCGCTAAATACCCTTCGCGAGCCCTATTCTTTCCAGCACTTAACCCTATTTGCAATAAATCACTATGACTCATTCTTTTCATCATGCTTTTATTTTGAATCAGTTCCGCCAGAGTAACTGTTTGCACACAGTGAGATCCAAGATCATAGATCTTATATCGACCAATACGATCTTCACTTTCTAGTATAAATGATAAGTCCTGTTCAATATTTTCACTTCTTTCTAATTTTAAATTGTCAATCGAACCATGTCTACTTAAGAGAAAGCCAAAAACCAAAACATCATGTTGTGACATTTGGGATATCATATTAAGGTGTTGGTGCAACTCATCAAATGATAGGTAAAATGTCATGCCATATTCAGATATTACCAATCGCCTTCGATTGTCATCGATTTGGTAAATAGAATAGCGAAAATCTGTTTTTAGTTGAAAAAGGATGTTAATGAAATAATGTTTATATTTCAGTCCAATTGATTTGAAATGCCTCCAAAATGGTCTTTTCAGAGGCATTGTTAAGATGGTCATAGGCTAATTATGTTTTAGCTTTAGGTTTACTAGTCACGTAGAAGGTAAATGGAGGTATTGTCTCTTCATTAACCCATTTTTTGCCATCTTCTTTAGTACCAAGCGGTTGATATTTCCAAAGTAACTCTAAACCTGATTTTTTGATACAATCTTGATAATCATCATCTGTCCAAAAATAATCCTTAACCTCAAAGCCGTAGTCTTTTAAAAATATTTTCACAACTTTACCACTTTTAGGTGCTTTGTTTTCTGGGTAATCTGTTCCCATGGAGAGCCAATCATGTTTATAAGCATTCTCAGAAGTGGTTGATATTACAAGAACGCCTTCATCGCTTAAGCAAGCTTTTGCTTTATTCAATATCTCTTTGATTTCTTCATGTGAAGATAGCTCAAGCAAAACGAATGAGAACATTATTAAATCAAATTTCTTTCCCTGTGTCGGCCATTCTCCGCTGTCACTAGGGATTAATCTATAGTCACCAGTGCTTTCTTGTTTCTTGGCTTCTGCAATCATTTTTTCAGAATTATCAATTCCAACAACGTTGTAAGCTTTATTACCTCCATTATCTTTAACTTCATTAAGTTCATGATAAGTAAGACCACCGAGTAAACCATAACACCCTATAATAAGAATAATTTTCATATTTTTCCTTCATTATATAATT
>CAYXVT010000029.1:11765-20277 GCA_964468105.1 Uncultured Candidatus Berkiella sp.
TGATCTACCTGAACCACAACCAACATCCAGCACTTCTTTGCCTTTAACATATTTACTTAGAATAACCGGTAAATCTCTAAATCCTAAATAACCTGTTCCCTTAGGAGCGTTGGTTATAGCAATAGCAATTTGAGGTGAGGAAATTAAATCTTTGCCAAGCGACATACTACTTACCTGCTTTTTTGTCATGTTGATACCAAAACACATTAGAAATTGATCCATTTGAATCTACTTCTAGGCCTTCGTCTTTATGAGAAAATCCACTTAGCTGTTTTCTCTTGTTTTCACTCTTAATAATATAATCACGAATAAATGAAATGAATAATATTCCTGAAAAAACAAAGCAACTTTTAAAAACAATCAATGATATTATCTTATGAACAATAATCATATATGTGGGTGAGCTGTTGGCCATTATCGGGATCAAAAATAGTGTATCTATGATCACAGCACAAAGCGTAGAACCAAAAACGCGTAATTGAAAATATTTTTGCTTGAATCTTTTTGTTAAATAAGTAAAGACATATAAGTTAACATACTCTGAGATAATATATGCACAACTTGAAATTACTAATATTTTCCACATCTGCTCCATAACAGCTTTATATTGAAGCTGGATGGTCCAAAATTCTGGGTATGGAAATTGAATTGATAGGGATATAAAGATAGAGACTAATACATTACATATAAAACCTGTTGCTATAATGTTTTTTGCGCTTTCACGACCGAAAATTTCAGTGACAATAACTGAGATTAAGTAAGTTAATGGAAAGATTGCTGAGCCAGATGAAACAATTAAACCAAATATCAGAAGGGGCTTTTGGCCAACAAAATTAGCAGCCATTACTATGGTACAGAAAAGCATCGCTAATATAATTAAGCTTTTAGAATATATTACCTTTTCCCTAAGAGGTTCGTATTCCACCAATCTTTCCTTTTCATACTTCAGAAAATAGAATGGGTAGCAGACGCATTAACGTGATTTTTCACCAATCACTTTTTCCACCAAAATCGGCTTTTTATCTTTATCGATAAATGCAGCAGTCATTGTCCCTTTTAAAACAACTGCTCGATTAACATTAAAAATTTCATGGATAAACTTAATCTTAAATCTTGAGTCTAAGGTCATTTTGCAGGTTACTGTGAAGGTATCACCAGGTACAAGGGGCTTTTTGTATTCAATTTCAGCGCTTAATGCGACCAAATAAATCCCTGAATCAATCAATTTCTTCCAGTTAAGGCCACACTTATTTAGAAACTCGTGGCGTGCATGCTCAAGATAATGCATATAGACAGTATTGTTGACGATTCCTTGCATATCGCATTCATAATCTCGTACCTGCATAGAAATCGAAAAGGTTTCCTCATTTGCTAGTAAAGCATCTATACAATAGAATTCTTTTGTTTCCAGGCTCATATAACTCTTATTTGGTGCTTAGTTCTTATACTGAATGAGAATAAATATACTAGCATCTTAACAACTTGCAAATTTACTGCAAATCTTATTATATGAAAACCCCCGGAAAACAGGGAGTCAAAAAAATGGAGTTACCTTACATCGCTAGCTTAAAGCACAAAAGCGAAATTGATGCCTCTTGCAAAGACATCATTAAAGCTTGTGGCGTTGAGTTCTTTATTGTTTACATTTTGTTTAAAAATAAGCAAATCTTTGTCTTATCCAATACTTACTCTCATTTATCGGATTACTATCAAGAGGGGATGTATAAACATGATTCTAGTACTTCAAGAGCTCTGTTTGAAAATAAAGGCTATTACCTTTGCGACAACGACAAAGGGATCTCTGAAACCTATAGCAATCTGTTAAGAAATAAGTACTCTGTACACAGAGTTTTCTACAAAATATATTCCACCCCTGATTTTGATATTGTGCTTGGAGCGGCCAACAGGACTCCTATTGCCGATAAAATGCGTTTTTACACAAAGGTTGGCCATGATTTTGAAAATTGTGCCATCAATTTTATAGAAAAAAATAAAAATATTTTCAAACACTACAACCTGGAGCTTAAACATTCTCCCTATTTTAATAATCCTATTCTTTTGAAGAATATCTTTCAGAATATTGAAATAACCCCATCTTTGACAACCAGGGAAAGAGAATGCCTGGCATTAACTGCAAAGGGCTACACAACCAATGAAATAGCAAGAATGCTTGGCATAAGCAAACACACGGTTGAAGAATACAAAGGATTGATAATGAAAAAGCTTAATGCCGTTAATATGCCAAACGCTATTTACTTAGCAATGAAACAAGGATTACTAGAAAACACGCTCAATCTTGTTCTTCCCAATGTTGAGTCAATTCAAGGGTTCAGAAATCTTAATGTTATTGCTTCATAACTTTATACCCAGCCTGAGAAAGGGGGCATCAAACCCATCATACGCCTGATGAATCCCTCACAGGCCAAGACTACATTTTGAAACTCGGCCTATATATCCGTTATATGGTGGGGGGAAATTTTATTCAAGGGATATTGCAGGATATTGCAGGATATTGGCATCGTGTTCTTTTAGCAGGTTGATATCAGCGTCAAGATGAATGCCTTTGGCTTCAAAAATTTTGGTTACAAATTGGGTATTTTTTTTAAAACCTATCGGGGTGAATATTGTGTTGCCATGGCTTAACGTCTCTTTTTATTGACATTGTGCGTCTTTACGGTGACTTGACCGTTCATTAGCATGGGGAGGAGCCAGTTTCTTAACTCAACTAACTCTTTATTTTGAAATGCATTGTTATTTATTTGTTCGTAGATCCCTTTAACCTTTTCATAATAAATATTCAAGGGCTCATTCGGCGGTACAACTATTGGAGACGCATCAACAATGCCTTTATTTATATGCGGCTGCTGCGCCCCAGTTCTTAGCGACATTAGGCGTGGTATTTCGTTTTTTAGATAAGGATATAAAAAGGAAGCTTTAAGCTTTTCACTTTCATAAATACCAACTACAGACTGATTTGCACAAGCTTCAACAGCTAAAATTGATGGTCTAAGGTGTCGGGTGATAGAGAGAACACAGGTCCCTTTGGGCATTAAAGAAGTCGCAGATTTTTCTATAGCATCAGACGTAATATGTTCTTCAGCCTCAATGATCGGAAAATTCGCTATTTCACCCGAATTTAGCCATGGAATATCTCCCCCCCAATACTCTTTCACCTTAGTGGAGGGAGTGCCTCCCAAATCAGATCTAAGAATATTTCCAATTATATCGCCTTCCCATCCCTTAGGAATTTCACGCTTTAGCGCTTTGTTGTAAACCATTTTACCACCCGAGGATTTGTAGGGCTTCCCATTGGAGTCAGGGAAGTCGAATTGTACAAACCAATAGTCGTAGATAAGCTTGGCCATGGTTTCGAGCTCAGTATTGATTTTGTTGTTTAGGGCTATTTTCTCATCTAAATCCGAAAGAACCTTAGAGATCCGTTCTTGATCTGACAGCTCTTTTTTTACCGAGACTTGAAAGTTCCTTAAGTCCATTAAGAGTAAATTCGGTTGGGCAGAACCGACTGCTGCTCGCCTAAGCCCCTCTACATTAGCCAACAAATTGTAAAAAAGATACCTCCCATTAATCTTTGAACTATCAGGCTTAATTATCGCTATACTTTTTTGGAACGTTGATTTTTCAAGATATTGCGAGTCCTGAACGTAGACCATTTTCCCAATTGTATTCCCACTATTAGCTAAGAGAATATCTCCTTTTTCTAGTCGCGTTCTTTTGTGGGTTTCTATAAAGTCTGCTTCTGTAATTTGCCGTGCATTTTTATAATCAATGTCATATTGTTTAATATCTTTTACGCTCAGAAAGTAATATCCAGAATTTTCTTCGTTCAGGCAGTCGCCATGCTTGCCGTCAGTAATATTTAACGTGAAATTAGATAGAGGTATCTTATTATTCATAATTCAATTCCGTCAAATTACGCTTAATCTTTCTCTCTAAATCTGAAGACTTTTTAAATAGCGTGGTTAAGCTCTCTTCAAATTCAGCCAGTTTATCTTTAAACTCATTTTTACTAATACTTGTATATTCAATCTTAACCTCAAAATACTGTCCTGCACTTAATGAATAGTTTTTCGCTGCAATATCGTCATAACTCACCACTACCGAAAATTCTTCAATGGCCTCTTGATTATTAAAGGCATTAATTATTTGGTCTTCTTCTGCATGTGATAAAACAGTTTTTTGATTTTTACCCTCTTTAACAGAGGTGCCTACGTTTGAGGCATCAATCAGTATCACATCTTCCTTGTTAGCTTTATCGATAAATAATATTGAAACGTTGGTGCCGGTATTGGCGAAGATGTTGGAGGGCATACTGACCACTCCCGCCAGCATTTTTTCATCTACCAGCTTTTGGCGTATTTTCATATCAATACCACTTTGGGCAGTAATAAATCCTGTCGGCACAACAACGGCGGCTTTACCCTTAGCTTTTAGCGAATAGATAATATGCTGTAGGAACATTAAATAAATAGCCATGGACTCCTTTTTCTTAAGCGGCACTTTAGGTATGCCGGCAAAAAAACGGTCGTGATTTTCTTTGCTTTCTAAGTCTTTACTATAATCCGAAAAATCGAGCTTAAAGGGCGGATTCGAAACGATGTAGTCAAACTGTTCTAGCTTGCCATTGTCTTTTTTATGGTATGGCTCCAGGATTGTATTACCCTTAATGATGTTGTGTATGGAGTGCACTAAATTGTTAAGGATTAGATTCAAGCGCAATAAACCCGATGATTTCTGCGAGATGTCTTGCGAATAGATGGTGCATTTGTCTTCGCCTATCTCATGGGCGAGGTTCATTAACAAGGTGCCAGAGCCTGCCGAGGGATCATAACAGGTCACATTTTGGACTTTTCGTCCCTTATTTTTTGGCACTAAACAACGTGCCATGATTTTAGCTACCGCGTGCGGAGTGAAGTACTCAGCATATTTACCACCACTGTTGGTGTTGTAGTCTTTAATCAGGTATTCAAAGATAGTGGCATAAAAATCAAATTTCTCGTTAAAGATATGTTCAAAGCTAAAGCCTGTGAGCTTATTCACAATGGCTTTACAAAAATCATCGCGTTTATCAGTGACATATTTACTTAAGTTTTCGAATAGAACGATTTTTTCGCCGCCGCCAGTGAGCACCGAGAAGATGTCGCTGTTATCGCGTGAAATATCAACTAAGGTGGTATCGAAAATGTCGGCAAAGTTTGGTTCATTTTGCCTGGCAAATAGCGTCGAAATAAAGTGGTCTGATCTGATACGAGCAGTACTTTCGCTTAGCTGCATCATTAACATTTCGTATTCGTCGTCGCTTAGGGCTTTAAGTGCCTTTTCCCAATTCTTTGCATTGCCGATTCTTTTGTCTAATTGTTTAATTTCATAGACGAACTTATCGTTCAGAAATTTATACAAAAATACCTGCGTGATGATTTTAAATTCGTTGCCGTCGTTACCTAAGCCATAGTTGGCGCAGACACTTTTTAGATCATCGATCAGTTTTTTGGTTTGTTGTGTAAATTGTTGTGTTGTCATCATGCTACTCTAAATAATTGCCTATAGGAGGCTTACGGTTAGGTTATAGGCAAGCCGCTGCTCTGCCGTAGTATTCGTTCATATATTCTTTCACTATTAGACCGTTGATGCGTTTGGTTGCGACTGCAGTTAAGGGAATATGCTGTTTGTTTTTAAATTGGTTGATAATAATACGCATAACCATTTTTTCAACAAAACTTTCGTTTTCTAACATTTTTGCATTTTGCTGTATTTGGTCGTCTACTTCAGTTTTTAAGCCTTTAAGGGCATCAAAAAGTTTGCTTTCGCTATCGGTTAAGGGGTCTTTTTCCATTAGGCGTTTGTGCAAACGGGCGTATTTTTCGTCATTGTCGTATTTGGCTCTTAATAGCTGGTTTTTACGTTCCAGCTCTTTGGCTCGATTATATATATCGTTTAGCGCTTTAATGTTACTTTCCATCTGCTCTTTGGTGACTTCGCTTAGGTTCTTCTTTTTAAATAAGCGTTCAAGCTCTTCCTTTAGGGAAATAAACTCGGGGTCTTGCTGGTCGAAATTATCACCTAAGCCTTCGCGTGTTCTTTGGAGGATGTTTTTTAGCTCATCGGCTAGAATCATTTCTTCTTCGTTGACTTTGGTAAAAGCAAAGATAACATCTTCTAGGGCGACATTAAGCAGATTTGAAGAATCAACATTGTTTTCTAACGCTTCTTTGGTGTTGATAAGGGCGAGGCGTCTATCGGCCTCTCTTGACAATACATTGAGAGTTTTAAAATCAAGCCTTTCAAGCATCTCAAAATCGCCGGACAAGCGAATAAGGTTGTACAGGCTTTTGGCGTTGTTTAAGGCGTGTGTGATTTTTAACATTTCACCACGAGAATTGATTTGTGTAATTTGATCCGAGAATATTTCGGTATTAATGGTGTCAAAATGGAACAAGACTTCTTTGATTTGTTGTATTTCTTTTAGGATTTCTTCTTGCGACTTAAACAGGTTGCTATAGTGCTCTATTTCATTGCCTAATTCGGACTGCAATTCTTTAAAGTAGTCTCTGTTGGTTTTTTCAAATTCACTTTCTATGTCGGCAAAGTCTACCACATAACCGTAGTTAAAATTTTGATAGGTACGGTTTACACGAGTGAGGGCTTGCAATAGGTTGTGGGCTTTAATCACGCGCCCCATGTAGAGCTTTTTAAGACGCGGCGCATCGAAGCCGGTGAGTAGCATATTAAATACGAACAAGAAGTCGATTTTGCCTTCTTTGAAGTCTTCAACTAACTGTTTGCGCTCATCTTTAGTTCCAATATCGTGCAGGATAACGGCAGCGCTAGTAACTTGGCTATTTAGTTTTTTCTTTGCGCTATATGTGATTTTTGGCTCTGCGGCCATAAGGTCTGGTGTTGGCAGTTCTACAACTCCTGGTTTGGCATATTGCGCTTGAAAGATATCGTACATCATTTTAGCTTGTTCGGAAGAATCACAGACTACCATGCCGCCTATGGTGTTATCGTTCATAGATATACGAGCTTGTTCAAAGTCTTTGACGATGTAATCCAGCATTGGTTCGACAAACCTTTTGTGTGCATAAACTAGTTTTTTATTGCCGCTGCCTTTTAGAATCTCGGTATCTTCATAAATAGCTGCGAGTGTATTTTGTAAGTCGAGCTTATAGCTTGTTTCAATATCTTCACGGATTAAACGCAGAGTATAACCATCTTTAATGGATGAGTTGTAATAGTACTTGTGTATGTAATCGCCAAACAACAATTTAGAGTTGTACTCCTCACCTAATAGTGGAGTACCGGTTAAACCGAGTTTGATTGCATTGCGGTCGGCTTGCTCCAAATTGGCTAAAAAGCTGCCTTTGGGATTATAACTGCGGTGTACCTCGTCTAAAAAGAATACCCGCTGAATATTGAGGTTGTAATCACCGCTTTTAATGACATTTGGGTCATCTTTAAACTTATGAATATTGACGACGGTGATTTCGGCTTTGCCGCTGTTATTGTGTATGGCGGCGGTTTGTTTAATGTCCCTGGCAAAGGCTTCTTTCGAATCGATATTGTGTACGACTAATCCACGAGCCTTAAACTCTCTCTCGGCTTGAATAAGCAAATCGAGTCTATCAACAATAAAGTAAAACTTGGCGATGACATTTTGATTTTGAAAGTAGTTTGAGAGGAATTTAACATTGTAGAAAGCAAGTGCAGTTTTACCGCTGCCTTGGGTGTGCCAGATAATTCCTTTTTTAACGCCCTCTAAGAGCTTTTGTTCTATGGCCTTCGTTGCGAAAATTTGCGGGTAGCGCATTATGTGCTTCTGAACACCTGTCCGCTCTTTTACATAGGCCACGCCAAATTCAAGTAAAAAAGCAATACGAGCTCGCTGGAATAGCGAGGTGCAAATACGGTTTGTTGGGGTATCCGGGCGTTTATTTTTAGCAAACTCTGGTGACTGCTTGATGCTCAGCAGGTTAGTATCTTTTAGCACTGCGGTTTCTTCGTCATCGTCAACCGCTGAAAGTAATGCATTTAAGTCAAATTCCTGCTCTTCTCGGAAATAATTGAATGTGGGCTTTTGATAGGAAGCTGTAGCATAAAATGCGCCCTCAATAGGCATGGGTGAGCTATCGTCATACTCCATGTTGTTGGAGAACACCATTAATTGGGTAAGATTAACGAATTTTCTAAACTTTTTGTTTTGAAAGCGGGTTTGTATGCGCTTGTGCTCGGCTAAGATACCGTCGCGGTTGTTTGGCCGCTTAACTTCTATAAACGCCAGCGGCAAACCATTAATCAGTAGAATAATATCTGGTCGAAATTCATCATCGTCTTTTTTATAGGATAGCTCTGTAACAACATTAAAGGTATTGTTATTCAAATCTTCTAAATCAATGAGGCGTACACCGGATTTATCTATGAGCTTTTCATAGAAGGCTTTGCCTAAATCTTCATTCTCAAGGGTAAGCGACACATCAGAGAGGAATTGCTTGGCTTC
>CAYXVT010000029.1:20287-20888 GCA_964468105.1 Uncultured Candidatus Berkiella sp.
ATGCTTTGTAAAAAGATGTCTGTAAAGATGTTTGTTGACTCATCCCACATGACTTTGGGATCTTTAAGAGACAGATAGTTATAGCCCAAACGCATCAAGTGAAGGATTGTGGGTATCTTCACCCTTGAATCTTCGTTGAACTTCACTTTTTGCAACACTCCAAGGCATAGTAATATCTAGTACAAACCTAGTACAACCATGACCAAAAAGCCGAATATTACAGAAAATGACTTAAAAAATACACATTAACCTGAGATCTATTGGATTAGGTGTAGTGTCCCTTAAAGCATGATTTTTCATTTTAATGATACTGATAGCAGTACCGCTAAAGTCTAAATTGTATTATATCGTTATATATCAGAAACATAGAACATAAAAACAGTTCCCGACGCCCCACCAATAAAAAACGACGTATTTTGATGAGAGTATTTGGGGGCACTTCTTGTATTTAAATGATTCATGAAAACATACCGGCTCATAGAGGGGAAAGGGAGATCCGCTGTATTTTACGTTTATTAATCTTGCTCAAAAGATTCAACAAGAGAATCTAAAGCATTCAAGGGATCATTAATTTTAATATAATCAGATAGCCAATTTAAAA
>CAYXVT010000029.1:20898-22232 GCA_964468105.1 Uncultured Candidatus Berkiella sp.
ACGCCCAGCGCCAGCAAACCCGCTGCCAGTTTTAATGAACTGTTCTTTATTTCCTTGATGCAATTCTATGGATGATTGTAGTGCAAGATAGAATTCCCTAAGGTCTTGTATTTGTGCCCATTTCTGTTGAGTAACTTTAATAATTTCGACTCGTTTCTTATAAAGCTGTTCCAAGCGGTACTCTTCACGCCATTTTCGGTGCTGTTCTTCAAGTCTTCTTTCCTCTTGAGCATATTCTTCTCTTAGAATCTTTAATTGAATTACTTTGTTGTATAGTTTTATCATAAGTGTTTGAAAACGATGTTCAAGATTAAGTTCTTTTGTATCAGAAACAGAATGTTTAACATTTCCCAGCTGAGCTTCTAATTTAAGCTTTCCAGTGGGGCAGTAGTTCCATTTTGATTTAATTTGAATTGTCTTATCTGAAAGTTGATTTTGTTCCACGGTCTTAATTTCTTCTATTATGCGAATTAAACAAGTTTCATTATAAATTGAAACCTTTATTTCAATAGAGTCATTTTTAACAAATTCTACAGTATGCCCTTTAGCTTCTATATAGAAAAGAAATTGATCAAGTATTTGGTTTGCCCTTAGAAGTGAACTTCTAGTAACAATCAAGGCATTTAGTTTGCCTCTTTTTGCTTTCAAGTGTCCTAATTTATCACTTTTTTCAGAAATGCTTTTTTGCAATTTAAGAGTAACGGGATGCAATAACTCCTTAGTTAAATCCGATGGGGTTCTATCTGTTAAATTCTTTTCATCTTCAATAGCTTTTTGGATTTCATCGATCACCGGCAGCGAAATGATAGAAGGTTTTTTATATCGAAAAACTATTTGATTATTTAGATGTGTGTCACTACTTTTAATAGTTGGCAATCGTTTTTGCCTAAGTTTTTCACCAACCTTAAATTTACTCCAATAGCCAAGTCCAGGAATAGGTATTAGGTGCCGCTTACAAAGCTTTGCTAAACCTCGATCTGAAATGCCGAGATCTTTTGCTAATAGTAATAATGGTTTCCCCCAAACTTTATTATATAGCTCTTCTCTTGTTAATTGAATATATTCTGATTCCATAATATTCCCATGTTTCACAATGAACATTATAAAAAAGTTGATAATAATATAATTAATCCAACATTGCACACTCTCTTGATATCATAACAATTTCCTTAAAAATCGAGTTGCAACTCTCATGTACATAGAATAGTCAAAGGTGACACTTTACATGTGGTCATATAATTTTCGCCAATTTTGCAAATGAGTAAATGAGTAAATGAGGAAATGAGTAAATGAGGAAATGAGTAAATGAGGAAATGAGTAAATGAGGAAATGAG
>CAYXVT010000030.1:0-5079 GCA_964468105.1 Uncultured Candidatus Berkiella sp.
TATGCGCTATCACCTGTTCTAGCGCTGATGCTTTTTTAATCGTTCTAGGTGTCACAGGTATTGGCGAATTGATGACGGATCTCCCAGTATTAACAAATGTGATGCGCTGGGGTGGTGCATTATTCTTACTTTGCTATGGACTTCGCTCTTTTTGGAGTGTTTTTCACCCCCATGCCATGGTGGCTGATTTAGAGAATGCAAAGCAAAGTACCAAATTAGCGACATTTATGGCGCTACTAGGCTTTACCTTTCTCAATCCTCACACTTATATCGACACCTTTTTGTTGCTTGGAACCCTTGGTGCAGAAGGTCCTGTTGATGAACACTTACCTTTCATGATCGGCGCGGTCTGCGCTTCATTTACTTGGTTTTTTAGTCTTACTTATGGTGCGAGCAAACTGAGTGCTTTGTTTAAAAAACCCCGCGCTTGGCAAGTTCTAGATACCATCATGGGTTTTATGATGATAGGTATAGCTATCAGTTTAATCATTCCTAATGAATAACTGGAGGATTGAAAAGTGAACATTCTAAGTGAATTTAAAGCTTTTGCAATGCGCGGCAATGTAGTTGATTTGGCTGTTGCGGTTGTAATTGGGGCAGCTTTTGGAAAAATCATAACCTCAATGGTCGATGGCATTATTATGCCATTGATCGGAATGTTATTGGGAGGAATTGATGTCTCTGGAAAAACAATGACAGTAGGACATGCTGTCGTTAAATGGGGTTTGTTTTTACAAACAATCATTGATTTCACAATCATCGCTTTTGCGATTTTTCTCGTGGTTAAGTTAATGATGTCATTTCAGAAAAAAGAAGCCGCAAGCCCTCCTCCCCCTACACCTGAAGTCGTATTGTTAACAGAGATCCGCGATCTGTTGAAAAACAATGCAAAAGAAAAATTGTAAACAAAGTTATCCTCCATTATTATCATTGAAATCAGAGGGATCGATGTTAATAAGACTGTGAGGATTGTAAGTGGTTAATCTAACCAATATTGTCAGAATTTCATTAGTATTCATTTTCTTCTCACCTCTGATGGCAAATGCTTCTTCGTTGGCCGAAAGAGAAGCGGCTATTGAAAAGACGCTGCCTCGTTTAGAAAAGAGCATCAATGACATTATGAAAGCCAATGGCATACCAGGGGTTGCGGTGGCTATTGTTTCGAAAGATAAAGTTTATTACCTAAAAACATTTGGGGTAAAACGTGTTGGAAAACCAGATAAAATTAATCCAACCACCCTATTTCAAATTGCCTCACTTTCAAAACCCATTAATGCAACCATGCTCGCAATTTTACATGATCAGGGCAAACTCACCTTTGACGATCCCGTTAACGATCATATCCCTTACTTTCAAGCCAAGAAAAATCGTCAACCAGTAAAGATTTGCCATTTAATGAGTCACAGTACTGGGGTCCCTATCGGCGGCTTCAATGACATGATTGAAGCTCAAGCACCCAGGCAAAATATTGTCGCTAAACTGCAAAATGCACGCCCAGTTGCAAGCCCTGGCAAACAGTTTGCCTATCATAATGCGATGTATGGTGTGGTTGAGGATGTTATTGCAAGTGCTTCGGGCAAACTATTACCTCAAACTCTTAAAGAACAGATGTTTACTCCTCTTGGTATGAAAAACATCTGCGTGGGATATCAACCGCTACTTGATTCAAATGATCGTGCTTATCCTCATATCCCTAATGGCAGGGGAAAGTACATGCCTGCTCAAGCTTATTCAAAAGCCTATTATGCTTTTCTAGCAGCCGGTGGCGTTAATGCATCAGTACAGGATCTTATTCCCTTTATGCAACTTTATTTAGGAAAACCGTCCAAGATTGTTTCAAAACAAACTCTCACCCAGTTAACAAAGCCTTATGTAAAAAATACAAAAGCCGTCATTGTCTCTGAAGCACGCAAGGGGCGCATCAAAGACACTTACTATGGGTTAGGCTGGCACTCCATGAATTTTGATGAACAAAAAGTTATTTATCATCAAGGTCACCTCAAAGGTTTTCGTAATTTTATGGGATTTTTACCAGATGATGTTGGGATCATTATTTTAACCAATGCTGATAAAAAGCACGCTTCAAAAATTGCGATTAAGTTTTTTGACCTCTATATGAATGCATAATAAGCAAAATCGTGAGCCTTGTTTTGATAGAAACACAACGATTAATGATTCGAGAATTTTCACTTGAAGATCTTGATGTTGTAGCAGCGCTATTATCCTCTAAAGAAGTGATGCAATTTTCTGTGCATGGCCCACTTTCCAGAGCCAAATCTGAAGCCTTTCTTGAAGGATGTATTAATGGCTATCGCCAGCAAGGCTATTCCCTCTACGCTGTGATCCGAAAAGATACCAATCATTTTATTGGGTATTGTGGATTTTATTTGCCCATTGTGAATGGCAAACAAGAAATTGAATTAGGTTATCGATTAACTGTGGATGCCTGGGGACAAGGATTTGCAACCGAAAGCGCTCGTGCCTGCAAAGATTATGGTTTTAATGAATTAAAATTCACAAGACTCATCTCATTGATTGATCCTGAGAATATTGCTTCTATCAAAGTGGCAGAAAAAGTGGGTTTAACCTTAGAGGAAAAAACCACTTTTCATGACCATGATGTGCTTGTGTATTCAATGACAAGACCCTCATCCGCCTTCGCCTAAAAGGCTATGGCGGACAGGCCCTTAAGATCTCAAGTTTTTAAGTGATCTTCGTGCATATGAACCACAGGCGAAGCTGACGTCAGGCGTTTGCCAGCAAAGTTACGCAACAGCACATAAAACACAGGTGTGAGGAACAATCCAAAGAAGGTCACACCTAACATCCCAAAGAACACCGCTATCCCCATCGCATGACGCATTTCAGAACCTGCCCCAGTGGATGTGACTAATGGCACCACGCCCATAATAAACGCAAATGAGGTCATCAATATAGGACGCAAGCGAAGTCTTGCGGACTCAAGAGCAGCTTGTAACGGCGTTTTACCTTCAAGCTCTAACTCTCGCGCAAATTCCACAATCAAAATGGCGTTTTTACAGGCAAGGCCAACTAATACGATTAACGCAATTTGCGTGAAGATATTATTGTCGCCCCCTGATAACCAAACGGCAGTGATAGCACACAGTAAACACATTGGAACGATGAGGATCACAGCCAATGGCAACGTTAAGCTTTCATATTGTGCAGCCAAGACTAAAAAGACAAGTAATACACAAAGTATAAAGACGTATTTTGCGGTATCGCCTGCCAATATTTGCTGGTAGGTGAGTTCTGTCCACTCATACGACATCCCTTTTGGCAAAATTTCTGATACCATTTTTTCAAGAATGACTTGAGCTTGTCCAGAAGAAAACCCAGGAGCTGGGCCGGCATTAATTTCAGCTGAACGATAACCATTATAACGCATCGCACGTTCTGGTCCGTAACTTTGTGTCACTTGGATAACGCTACCAAGTGGTACCATTTCCCCTTGTGCATTTCTTACTTTCAACTTCGCAATATCATGCGCATGCGCTCTAAAAGGTGCATCTGCTTGGGCAATCACCTGATAAGTACGTCCAAATTTATTAAAGTCGTTTACATAAAGCGATCCTAAATAAATTTGCATGGTATCGAATATCGTTGTGATTGGGATCCCAAGTTGTTTTGCCTTTGTTCTGTCGATATCAACTTGTAGTTGTGGCACATTGATTTGATAACCACTAAATACCCCAGCAAGTCCCGGTGTTTGCCAAGCTTTACCTTGGATCCCTTGGATCACTTGGAAAAGAGCTTCATCTCCATGCTCACCTCTGTCTTCAATCTGCAATTTAAATCCACCTGTTGTACCCAATCCTAAAATTGGTGGTGGTGGCAGTACCATCATAAAGGCATCTTGAATAGCACCAAATTGCATATTCAATTGTTGCGAGATAGCCGCTGCTGATAACGCCTTTGAACCACGTTCTTTAAATGGCTTCAACGTCACAAAGACAATCCCAGCATTAGAGCTAATGGTAAAACCATTAATCGATAGGCCCGCAAATTCAACCGTGTTTTCAACCCCAGGTGTTTTGAGTGCGATATCGGACATCCGCCGTATCACCTCTTCGGTGCGATCAAGTGAAGCACCATCTGGCAACTGAGCAAAACCAATCAGGTATTGCTTATCTTGTTGCGGTATATACCCCGTTGGTACTTGATTAAACACAAAAACCGTAAACCCGATGAGTGCCAAATAAATCCCCATCATCAAAGCTTTATGATTTAAAACTTTAGTAACGCGTTGATGATAATTATCTGAACCTCGCTTAAAGAAACGATTGAATCCATTAAATAGCCAACCCAACTTAGCATCCATCCACCGGGTCAACTTGTCTTTAGGCGCATCGTGACTCTTCAACAGTAACGCCGCCATCGCAGGACTTAAAGTTAACGAGTTAAACGCTGAAATCACCGTAGAGATAGCAATAGTTAATGCAAATTGACGGTAGAACTGACCACTTAATCCACTCACAAAGGCAATGGGCACAAACACTGCAATCAGTGTTAAACCAATTGCAATGATCGGTCCGCTCACTTCTTTCATCGCTTGATAGGATGCTTGTTTGGGTGTGAGACCAGCTTCAATATTGCGCTCAACGTTTTCAACCACCACAATCGCATCATCTACCACGATACCGATTGCCAGCACTAATCCAAAAAGAGTCAATGCATTAATGGAAAACCCCAGCGGTAACATCAATGCAAAGGTACCTACAATTGAAACAGGAACCGCAAGCAAAGGAATAATAGAAGCTCGCCAAGTTTGCAAAAAGAGGATAACCACCAACACAACAAGGGCGATAGCTTCCAGCAATGTCACTACAACAGCTTTGATAGAATCTTTCACAAAAGTCGTTGGATCGTAGACAATCGAATAATCGACATCTTCAGGAAAATCTCGTTTGAGCTCTTTCATCGCTCTTCGCACATTGTTTGACACTTCAATGGTGTTAGAACCAGAGGCTTGGAAAATCCCTAATGCAACGGCAGGCTTGTTATCAAGCATAGAGCGTAATAAATAATGCGAACCACCTAGCTCAATACGGGCAACAT
>CAYXVT010000030.1:5089-8962 GCA_964468105.1 Uncultured Candidatus Berkiella sp.
TTTTAAGCTGGTGATAGCGCCATCGGGACTAGACTTAATAATAATATCGCCAAATTCTTCTTCTGAGTGAAGTCTTCCTTTGGTATTGATATTTAATTGCAGATCAAGACCTGGTGTTGAAGGTGAAGAACCAATAACGCCTGCTGCTACTTGAACATTTTGCTCACGAATAGCTTGCACAACATCACTTGCCAGTAAACCACGCGCTGCAATCTTGTCCGGGTCTAGCCACAGACGCATCGCATAATCACTGCCACCAAAAATCTCAACATGGCCCACGCCAGGCAAACGCGTTAGACGATCTTTGATACTGAGCGTCGCATAATTACCTAAATACAACATATCATAGCGCCCATTAGGCGATAGTATGTGCACCACCATGGTCAAATCGGATGAACTCTTCATCGTTGTGACACCAAACTGACGCACCGTATCCGGTAGGCGAGGTAGTGCTTGATTCACACGATTTTGCACTAACTGCTGTGCTTTATCAGGATCGGTTCCAATTTTAAAAGTAACGGTAAGAGTCATCTGCCCATCTGATGTTCCTTGCGAGAACATATAAAGCATGTCTTCAACACCATTGATTTGCTCTTCTAAAGGTGCGGCCACTGTCTCAGCAATGGTTTTAGGGTTAGCGCCAGGGAACTGTGCACGAACAACCACTGAAGGTGGCACCACTTCTGGGTATTCAGAAATGGGAAGATCCCAAATGGAGATAAACCCCGCAATAAAAATAAGTAACGAAAGCACCCCTGCAAAAATGGGTCTATCTATGAAAAAACGCGAGATGTTCATGCCTGTTCCTTACCTTTGCTCACTCCAGCCATTTTTTGTTCCATTGGAACGAGTTCTGGAATGACTTCACTACCTGGTCTTGCTCTTTGCGTGCCATTAACAACAATCTTTTCACCGGGCTTAAGGCCATCGAGTACAACTCTCATGCCATCAATCAGTGCACCTAGCTTCACTTCACGATAATTCACTTTGTTGTCTTGCCCGACTACCAAGACGAATTTCTTGTTCTGATCGGTTCCAATGGCGCGATCGGTGATGAGTATTGAACGTGATTTACCCGCATCTCCGAGTTTAATCCTGGCAAACAATCCTGGCACTAAAGTGCCATTAGGATTATTAAATACGGCGCGCACTCGAATCGTTCCTGATGCACTGTTCAAGTGGTTATCAAAAGATTCAATATGGCCGGTATAAGGTGTCGTTTCTGTCGCCAGCGATAAAATAACGGGGATCTCTCCCCCATTTTTATGAAGCGCATTATTGGCATGCGTGTATTGCAAGAAGGTTTGCTCATCCATTTCAAAATCAGCATAAATGGGTGAATTTGAAACCACCGTTGCAAGCACTGGGTTACCCGCATCCACTAAATTACCAACGGTGATTTCTGGTCGACTAATCCTTCCCGCAATAGGAGAAGTGATCTTGGTATACTCTAAATTAATTTTAGCTGCTTCCAATGCTGCTTGTGCACTACGTAATAATGCCTGATTAACGTGGAGTCCATTCTTGCGCGTATCATATTCGCTCTGAGAAATGACTTTGTCCTTAATCAGCGTTTGCGCACGTTTGTGTTCATTGCTTGTTAAAACTGATTGCGCTTCAGCTGACGCTAATACACCTTGTGCTCTGGCATATTCAGCCGCATAAGATCGTGAATCTATTGTAAATAACAGATCCCCTTTCTTAATAATGGCGCCGCTCTTGAAATGTATGGCTTCAATCTGACCTGAAACCCGCGGACGAATTTCGACCTGTTCAGTGGCCACTAAGCGCCCAGAAAAAGCATTCCACTGTTGAGTATCACGCTCTATGACCTGCGCAACGCTCACCGGCATAGCGCCGCCATGCCCCGCCATTGCAGGCCCATGCCCTGCAAAATGCCGATATGTAAAAAAGGATATACCGACAATAGTAGCAATAGTGACGGTTTTTTTGTTTATCCAACGTGGCATGGAAAGAGCCTCTCTAAATTAATTACACGGTTTTTATAACCGAAATACGATTAAATCATAAAAAAATGCGAAGACTCCCATAGTACTTGAAGCTTTGGAAATTGTTAATGGTCATTAGGGGATATATATTAAAAAGACTACGCAAATGTGTTATTTATATAAATAATTTTATTCTAAACCACACTCCTCAAGAAAAATGATAATTTTATGGTCATTGGATAAGAGCTATATCAATAAATAGATATAGGTCAAAAAAAGACTTTTAAATTTTCTCAAACACCGGCTATGGTTTTGTTCGGTACTTAATTTTATTAACTCATGATAGTGATGTATTTTCAGTAGATGGAGTAACCTAATGAAAACTTCAAAAAAATTGATCCCCGTTGTTGCGCTTGTATTCCTTGTTGGTTGCGATGGCATGAACCACACCGAACAAAATGCCTTAGGTGGAACCGTTCTCGGTGCTGGCGCAGGTGCGCTAATTGGTGCTGCGGTTAGTAGCCATGGTGCAGGCGCAGGTGCACTTATTGGAGCCGGCGTTGGCTTACTGGGTGGGCTCATTTATGATCAAAGCCGTTATGGTAATTACCGCGATGGATATGATTATTAGTTCTTAACATCATTTAATTACTGTCAATTCACATAGATAATTGAGCACCAGCTTCTTGGTGCTCAATCATTTTATATTTTGGTCGAGTATTTAATAATGAATAACTTTCTTTCACACGATCAACTAAAAGGTAATCATTATGAAAACGAAAATCGGCCTGTGCCTTATTTCAGCTTTTCTTGTCAGCAATGCTTTTGCTTTAAATGGGAGTAGTCACCCATTAAAAGTGGCTAGTGTGCTTAGCTCATCAGAGTCTAGCAGCAAAGAGGTTAAAGATACCAAGAGCGTTAAAAAGAGTGACGAGTCCACCGTCTCTAAAGATGTCAAAAAAACAAAAGAATATCTTTCTGATTCAGAAATTACAACCAAAGTAAAAGCTAAATTCATCGAAGAAAAATTATTTGGAAAAGATAAAATTTCAGCGATGGGCATTAGCGTTAAAACGAAGAAAGGTGTTGTCACCTTATCCGGCAATGTGCCAAGTCAAGATGAAATCGATAATGTCGTAAAATTAGCAAAATCGGTCGATGGCGTTAAAGACGTTGACTCTAAATTAAAAGTTAAAGTAAAAGCTGTTAAAAAATAATGTGAATGATTCTCCTGCAATTGCCTCAATTGCAGGAGAAATTTTTCAAAAGTGTGGACTATTTGATCTGATTACTTCAGTTTGAGCCTTTGAGGAAACTCCCATCATATCAAGAAGTATCAAATCACTTTCATTAAGTTGCCCTTTCTGCTCTCGCTCAACAAATTGGGCATTATCCAATAGCGTATAGCAATTTTCATCCAAATAATTCGTTAAAGCACCTTCTACGCTAATGCAGCCTTTAATAATAAAGGATGAAAGCAAGGTCAATCGCCGCATCTGGTTGTCTGTTGGATCTGTTAAAAGCGTCAAATGCTTTTCAGGTTTTGCAACTAAAAAATTTTCTGTGATTAACGTATGAATCGGTTTACTACTTAACCATCTAGCAAGGTTCATATTGAGAATCAACGATTGCGCTTTATCCCAGGGATATAACTTCATATCCACTAACCATGCAAGATTAGTAAATTCCTCTATCGTGAGTGGATCTTGACCCAATGCTTCCATGAGATTGATACGCCAGTGATCGCGCTCCTGTACATATTGCTCCGTTTCAACTGTTGGCAAAGGAGGCGCAATGACTGGCTTTCTTGGTACACGTAGGTGCGCTGCCAATTTAAGTTTGTGTTCTTTTATTACTTCTTCTCTCTCACGATGTCACATACAACGCAATTCACGCACCTTTGCTTTTACAACTTCTTCAACAA
>CAYXVT010000030.1:8973-12279 GCA_964468105.1 Uncultured Candidatus Berkiella sp.
CATGTCTATAGCGCGGATTAGCTCTTTTTTTACGATCAATGGGTACCCATATATTTTTTTCATCAATCAAAGCTCTCACTTCCCGTGCTCTTTCTTCAATTGGCTTTGGTAATGGTGACGCTGCCGGTTTCATTCTTTGTAGTAAAACAATGGTTTTCAAAGCGCGAATAACGAAATCAACGCCTCTTCTCCCTGTAATTAATATTTTATCAAGAATATCGTTTACCATTTGCCCATATTGGGATCTTCTTACGCCGCGAAGTGCCATTTTTATATCCTTGTTAGCAATGGTGATACTGCAAATATTTCAAGAAATGATCAACTGTGCAAGTTGCAAATAAGAGCAGCATTATACAGGGCCGCATTGGCCTGATATATGCTCCGAAAGGGTGGTAAAGGTGACACTACCCTTATTCATTTTTGCTATTTAACTGCTTTAGATGTAAGAATAACAAATAAGGTTAAGATAAATTAGGTGTAGTTACGCTTTGTCTTGAATGGGAAAGTTAAAATGATAGCACCAAGTGAGAATGCATTAGATTTCAAAACGCGAATCGGTAGCGCGGTTGATACACTTGTTCAGTTACAAGGACAAGTCAAAGATCCTGTAAATGCCATATTTGAAAAATTCAATTCACAAGCTTCAAAACCCATTATAAATTCTTTTAAAAAACAATTAGCTTTGGCATTAGAAACATCTGAAAGACAATTGGCCATGAACCAAACAGCAAAAATTAACAATGTTGAAAGTGAAGACTCCGAATCTGAAGCAAAAGTAAAACCAGAATAAGCCCAATACCTACACCAGTATTAATTTTTGTAATTTAATTCTTTATGGAGGAATTTTTTAAATTCTTTCCAAGAGCTTTCATCTGCTTCTTTATTATAAGCAACACCTTTGCTGTTATCGTTCCCGGCATCAGGATTTGTAAAGGCATGTACGGCGCCAGGATAAGCAACGAAAGTCAATTCAACACCGCCTTTTTTCATTTCTTCTTTAAAGGCTTCGACTTCTTTAGTGGGAACATTAGGATCATCAGCGCCATGCATCACCAAAACAGGGCCTTTAATATTTTTAGCGTCCTCTGGCGTTGGGGTAGACAATCCACCATGAAAAGTGGCTGTTCCTAATAAAGGGGCGCCGCTACGAGCTAATTCAAGCGCTGCTGTACCGCCAAAACAATATCCCATCACAATCACTTTTTCTTTATTAACTTCTTTCATAGAGGTTAACTTGTTGTAGGCTGCATTCATATGAGAACGTAACAATTGACGATTATCTTTATATTTAGTGGCCAGCTGAGAAGCCTCTTTAGTATCTTTTGGTCGAACATCTTTACCATAGACATCCACAGCAAATGCAACATAACCTTCTTTGGCCAATTGTTCAGCCTTTTCTTTAGCAAATTTACCAAGGCCCATCCAATCAGGCACGATCAAGATGCCAGGCTGTGGGTTCTTTACCGCATCATCATAGGCAACAAACCCTTGCATGGTAACGCCATTATCTATGTAATCTACGCTTTCAGTTTTGATAGCTGCAAAAACACTATTTGCCATACATAGACTTCCCAATATTAGCCATGCTGATTTATTCATATCGTCACCTTAAAATGTCCACCATCTTAATTTCACTATGGTGGGCACGCTTCCTCCTACGCTAACAGCTACGGACGACAGGCCGCTTTGCCCACCCTACAAGAATCTATTTCTTAAGTTCTAAATTAAAGTCAACTTTTACATCATCTTTCACATCTGTGGTATCTGCCCAATCGCCTTGTCCCACGCCAAAAGCAGTACGTTTTATATTTGTTGTTCCATGAAGGCGCATTTGCGTTGGTGTATTCTCATCTAAGATAACATCAAAGGTGACGGGTTCCTTTTTATCACGTACGTTCATCTCACCCTTTATTTTAAAATTTTTATCATCTACTTTTGTTATTTCAGTTGAATTAAATGTGCCTGCTGGATATTTAGCGGTATCAAACCAATCTAGGGTTCTTAGCATCGATGAGAGTTCTTCAAATGCCCCTGCCACCGAATTCATATCAACACTCATTTTAATGTGGCTTTCGTTGAGTTTGCTTGGATCAAAATGGATATCACCATTAAATTTTTTAAACTCCCCCTTAATGGGTGCATTATTTTGCGTAGCGGTGAATGATATTCTGCTCTTGTCAGGTACAATTTGCCAACTTGGAGCATCTGCAAATACAGTAGGGCATATTATGGTGAGTAATAAACAACATTTTTTTGCAATAGAAAAGTTCATGGTAACATTCTCCGTAATATATTGTCTTTATGTATAAAATGATGCTGTAAGGCAGCACCTGCATGTGCAAAAAATGCCGCAATTAAGCCATAAGCTAACCATTCATGAACTTCGCTTAATAGGCTTCTTAACTCGCTGCTTTGGGAAACCAGATCAGGCAAAACAAAAAGTCCAAAAAATGAAACGGGTAACCCAGAAGCGGAAGATAACATCCAACCCGTTAGCGGCAGAGCAAACAATAAGATATAAAAAACCCAATGTACACTGATTGCCGCAAGTTTTTGCCATGTTGGCATATTTTCTGGCAGTGGAGGTGTAATGTTAATAAGCCGCCAGAGCAGACGCATACTTACCAGCATTAAAACTAAAACACCCAATTCTTTATGCCATCCATATAATTTTAATTTTTTGACGCTACCAAGGGGTAACTCAACCATATATAAACCAATAATGACAAGAACAATGAGCAGCAATGCCATTAACCAATGAAATAGTTTGGCAATCACACCATATTGATTTTGCGTGTTCCGAATATGCATAGTTAATACTCTTATTTATCTAATGCTGCTTCACCTTGAATTTCAAGATTGACCTCATCGCCTAAACCTGGCAAATAGTTTGTCATTCCAAAATCAGATCGTTTTATTTTGGTATTAGCAGTAAATCCTACCGTATATTTTTGAGTTAAGGGAGATAATGCCATTTTGTTAATAATAACATTTAAAGTAACAGGCTTAGAAATACCTTTCACAGTGAGAATGCCATCTACTTGAGCCGTTTGGTTGCTTGTTGAATCGACTTTATCACTCGCAAAGGTTGCTGTAGGAAAATTAGTAACATCAAAGAAATCTTTGCCTTTAAGGTGTTCATCTAATTTAGATATCCCTGTAATAAAGTCTCCAACATTGATGATGACGTTTATTTTACCGTTAATCAATGTGTCTTTATTGAATGATAACTTTCCTTGAGCCAACCATTTACCTGAAGGTTCAGAGAAACCAAAGTGATCAATATGCCAGAGCACAGAGGTGTGT
>CAYXVT010000030.1:12289-12888 GCA_964468105.1 Uncultured Candidatus Berkiella sp.
ATAAGTATCCCGTGGAACTTCTTTCTCGGCAGCAAAGGCTGTGCAAGAGTACAAAATCGCTACAAATAGTGCTGGTGCAATAGATTTGTTCATCTTTATCAACCCTTTTGAAGTAAAGTTCACTCTTATGATTATAGATTGATCTTATGGGCTTAAAGGATAAGTTGGTTTTTTCCGATGAAGTAGTTTGAGGATTTCGCGAATATTAAAGGAGTTCGCTTCATGAAGGTTAATTTGGCGTTCATTATAGCAATCATGGCTTCGCTGGTAGGCTGCAGCACAACGATGCTACCCCGTACCTCTGCTTGTTGTACCGGAAAAAATGACACTGTTTACGTCAATCCTGATTGTTGCAATCAAGAAAATTATCAAAGCGGCTATTACTATAACGGATATCAAGAAAACGGCTGGCGTTATTGCGTAGTCAAAAGATAATGTGCAGGGCACGCTACCATAAAAGCACGACAGCTCTTATTGGCTTCCGCCGCCAACAGACAATAGATGCCGGAACAAACAGGCATATACGTGTACATTGACGAATTCGGACGTCCAGGCTGCATAACCCATAAAGTCACGCACGCCCCCCCCATATTCACAAA
>CAYXVT010000030.1:12898-14974 GCA_964468105.1 Uncultured Candidatus Berkiella sp.
GGCTAAGCCTACCCCTCCAGAACAGCCCAGGCGCCCTTTAACAAGCACTAGAGCCAGCGGAGATGAAAGGGACATCACCCGATTAAAATAACGTTCCCTGCAATCTCAGTATATGCCTATTTGTTGAGTACTAAAACAGGAACTACTCGTATTATTGACATACAACATATCACCTCATTTGACATGAAATGACTGTTATTTGGTCATTAATTGATAGGTATGGAATATGAAACACAAACAGCCATTCAAATTGTTAGGTAAATGGCTGTTTGTATGGTCATCACTTTTTTCAACGGCTAAATTAATTGGTAACTTTGCGTTTTTTGGTGGTGGTTTTTTTGGCAACAATAGGAGCTACTGCTTTAGCGAGGCTTTTCGCTTTTTTGGCAGTTGAACTTTTCTTGGTTGCTTTGGCAGCGGCAGCTTTGATGGCAACCTTCGTTTTAGGAGTCTTGGCAGCCTTGGCAACTTTTACCTTAGGGGCTTTTAATGCCGCTGGTTTAGTAGCAGCTTTAGTTGCTTTCAATACTTTTGGTTTAGAAGCAGCTTTAGTTGCTTTCAATACTTTTGGTTTAGAAGCAGCCTTGGTCTCTTTTTTTGCAGCTGCTGGTTTAGCGGTTGCTTTTGATGCCTTTAATGCTGTGGGTTTAGCAGCCTTAAGAGCTTTCGCTGGTAATTTTTTACTTGATATCATATTAAAAAGTCCTCCGTGTTAAAACAATCACAAATCTAACACAGAAGGTAAGAAAAATAAAACATATCTCTTATTTACCATAGAGAACCCAATTTCATTTCTTTATCGCCCCAAGATAAAAACAACTTAATTTCAGTGTCACCTTGCGCCCCTTTTCAATTATATTCTCTGTTTTTTTCAGCCATACGTTTGAGTATACCTTGTCGCGAAAATTCACATTCAAGACCTCTCAATCTAAGTGCTAAATTTTTTTCTCCAAAACAGAGCACCATCAGATCAAAATCTCCAAAACCTTAAAAATTAAAATACCCAATCGTGACTAAAGACATCTTGAATTAAAAATCCTCAACGTTTTATTCTTCTTCATACTACCGTAATTTGATTGTTTGCCCTTAAGTTAGCTGTCCACTTCCAGATGTGTATCCACACATTTTCATCAATTCAATTTTCTTATACAGTCTATCCAGCACTAATTTTAGAAAGGATGATTTATGAGAAGTCACACTGCAGATGAATTACTATCAAGTATCAGACGTCTCAAAACACCCTATTTTATTAAATTAGCAGGGCTCTCTCTGAGAATTGATAAGAATGTCTACCCTTCTTCACAACTGAATGCCTTTATGGCAAAAACTGCTTTCAATTCTCTGAAAGCTCAAAAAGATAGTCTGAAGGTATTAGACTTTGGCACGGGAACAGGCTTTCTCGCTATCACAGCTGCATTGAAAGGGGCGAAGGTGATCGCCCTTGATATCAACCCAGATGCCATTAAATGTGCTCAATTCAATGTTATGAATAATAAAGTTGAAGATAAGGTGGAGTGCCGTCTTAGCAATGGATTCGATAAAATTGACGAAAGTGAAAGATTTGACATTATTACCGCAGGGATCCCTTGGGAAAACGCCCACCCCAGAGATAAGCTTGAATATTCAGTTTACGATCCTGATTTTCAAATGAGACAAGATTTATTTCAAAAAGCAGCATCACATTTAAAGCCTAATGGCAGGATTATTTTAAGCTACTCCCAACGAGTACAATTAATTTCCCCCATCAATCACAGCCACCCTGGATATGATTACGATATCATTGCAAAAAAAAATATTGTACATGAACGATATTTTATCTACGCTATCACCCCTAAAAGCAGCTAATTTATGCGCACTATGTCATAAAAAAATATAGGTTTTATAGCGAATACACACATTATTTAACTTTGCGGTAAAATAGCTGTCTATAGTATTGATTTTTAGGTCAACAAAGTATAACATATGTTATCTTTCTTACTTTGGCGTTTAGCACCATGTTTAACAAAGAACATATCTCGTATTCAGCGGAAGACAAAGTCAAAAAAATTATGAACCCTCTTACAAAATTAGGGGATA
>CAYXVT010000030.1:14984-22095 GCA_964468105.1 Uncultured Candidatus Berkiella sp.
AGATTACGTATTAACTATTCCTGGCGTTAGTCTGATATTCACTATTTTTGCTATGGGGTTAATTACCCGGATACTTCAGGCTTTACACTTCATACTAACTCCAATTATTACGAGACTTGGTTTGAGCGTCAGTTTCCTTTATGCGGTTTTCACTTGAAATCGGGTTGGTACCTGTGGGATTCAAGCTTACCAAAAGAACAACTTGAAATTGCTGAATCATTTCAAATTGGAAAAGGCGTTAACTACGTCAATCACCAAAATGGCAAAACAGAAATATTTTCATTTGCTTCAAGGCCTGATAACAAAAAAGTAATTGATTTTTACTTAAACAATCAGAACTTGCTTAAGCGATTTTCAAATTATTTTATTCAACATGCTAACGATTTAATTGCGCTTGCTGATGAACAACGTATTACCCCTCCTCCCGGCATGATCAAAAAGATACCTTCCGAGGATTCCTATAACTTGTTGGATAATCCAACTATAGATAACTTTTTACATGAACTAAGCTATCCGTTTAATGTACTCTCAGAAAGAGAATGTGAATGCTACCGACTCATTCTGAAAGGCTATTCCATTGCACAAATGAGTGAAGAACTTCATTTAGCAATACCAACGGTTGCGGTTTACATTTCAAGAATTAAACAAAAATTGAAATGCACCAATAAGAGTGAACTTATCAATTTAGCACAAGAAGCTAAGTTGGTTGAGTATTACCTCTAAACCTTTTATCTTATCCTCTGATGGTGGGCACGCTACGCTTTGCCCACCCTACAAAACAAATCGATCATAGTTGACAAGCTTCCCATAATTACGATATTAAAAATAGAACCATCCAGGGAAAGGTATTTCTATGAAGATCATTGTTGTTGGCGGAACCGGTACTATAGGCAAAGCGGTTGTCAAAGAATTAGCGCACCGCCACACGATTATCGTTGCAGCACATAAGCATGGCGATATCCGCGTAGACATCACAGACAAACAATCCATTGAGAAAATGTATCAAACGGCTGGTAAAGTCGATGCCCTAATTTCTACAACGGGCAACGTTCATTTTGGCGATTTCGCACAAATGACTTCTGAAAATTACCAACTGGGATTAAATGACAAGTTAATGGGGCAAGTTAATCTTGTTTTAATTGGTCGTCAATATCTCAATGATGCGGGTTCATTTACTTTAACCAGTGGCATATTAAGCCATGATCCTATTCGATATGGCTCAAGTGCATCTATGGTTAATGCCGCTATAGATGGTTTTGTAAAAGGGGCAGCAATAGAAATGCCACGCGGCCTTCGTATTAACGCAATAAGTCCCACTATTCTTGTTGAGTCTATGCCTAATTTTGGTGATTATTTTCATGGTTTTGAGCCAGTACCCGCCTCTCGCGTCGCACTGGCCTATAGTAAAAGTGTGGAAGGACAGCAGAACGGTCAAATCTATCACGTTGGATAGTTAAGTTTTTATGTTTTTCACATACATGGCCATCATAATAGATGCCCACCCCCAGATCAGTAAATCTATTCCAACAAACAAACCGATAATATAAAAACCAGAGGATGGCAATTGGGCCAATATTAATATACCAAGCGCCAGAGTAACAATACCACTTAAAAAGCTCCAACCCCAACTAGGCAGTTGGTACATGGCTGAAAAAATAATTCGAAAGAATCCCAAAATGATAAAAAAAACTGCCAATAAAACCGTTATCGAAAAAGCCGCAGGGATTGGTACAAACATTAATAACAGACCCACTGCAATATAAAAAAGAGCAACAATGAAATGGCCAAAAAAGCCAGGCCACTTTTTCCACCAGTACTGGAAAGTATTTAACATCATCACCAAGCCGCTTGCAAAGATGATGCCTCCTAAAAAAATAATTGAAATAAGTGTTGTAAACACTGAAGCGCTGATAGCAAACGTCCCTAAAACTAAAAGCGCAAAACCCCAAGCCATTATCCAACCCCAATTTTTGTGAAAAGTGGTTAGGTCGTATTTATTTATTTGCATTTGAAATGACATAGTCTTCCCCTTTATGATTCAAAATTAGTGAAATTAAGAGAAGTCGCTTGAGATAAATTAAAATATTGAATCTTCCCTTTGCTTTCTGAATATAGGACCCATAACTTGCCATCAAATTCTTGAATATCCCAATGATTCTCACAATGGTTTTTTTTGCCATCGGAAGTTGTAATCTCAAGACTATAATTTTGTTGCTTCAATTCTTTTAACTGATCAAAAAGTTTACCCATTTTTTTTTCCTCAGAATGAAAAGCTGATCTTTTATCCTTTACCCAATGGTTCCGAATTAGCTATTATTGAGTTTAACTATAGCGGTAAAGACATTGGAGGACCAAAAAATGGGAATATCTATTACGCATAATAAAGAATCCTTGCAATTTATCGCAAATATTGAAAACAAAAGTGCAACTTTAAGCTATAAATTTGGCAGTGATGCTAATACTTTGGATTATTACAGCACTTTTGTGCCTCAAGAGCTCAGAGGCCGTCATGTCGGAGAAGAAATTGTTATATATGCATTAGACTATGCAAAAGAGAATCAATTGAAAATTATACCTACTTGCCCCTTTGTGAAGCGGATTATTGATCAACATCCTGAATATCAAAGCCTTGTAGCATAATAAAAAGTTCACTACCTCTGGCCAAAAAATATTCAGTTTGCAAATAAACTTGGTTATACTCACCATCCTATTTTATATATCGATTATTTGTCACATAAATAGCTTAACGCCATAAAAAGTGAAGAAAAATGAAAAAAATGAAAGCAATTGCGGTGCAATGGATATTATTGTGCTATTCATTATTACTATCCACACCAATCTATGCCTATTGCCCCCTTAACTCCTTTAAATGCGCTCAAAATCAACACCCTTTTGGGATTATAGCCACCTCTGCATTACTCGATGAAATGGAACAAACAGTAGCACCCACGCCACCAGACATCACTTTTAAGGATAATTGGCTTATTCACGAAATAACCAAAACGAGTAGAAAAGCAGATCATCCGATGTTAGATATAGGTGGTGGCTATGGGCACTTAAGTAAAGCAATGCTCAATACGGGTGCAACGGTTATTTATAATGATCTTGAGCCAAAACACTTGATTTATGGAAGACAATTAGCTCAAGCTGATGAACGTCAACGTTTATATCTGAATAGTCATAAATTTCCGCGATCAATGATATTAGAACCCAATAGTTTATCTGGTGTTGTTTTATATCGTGTCGCTCATCTTATGAAGCCTGATGAATTTGAAGAAGGGATTGCAAAAATAAAGCGATGGTTAGTTCCAGGCGGCAAAATCTTTATTGCTGTTTTGCCACAACCTAAACAACACCTTTTTATGGACGAGCGGCCACTCATCCAAGTATTAAACAAATATGGTTTCACCATCGAAAAACACGGTTCTATTGATATGAAGCAAGATGCCCAAAATCGTACTGAACAAGAATTATTTGGAATTATTGCTACAAAACCAGAAAAATCAAAAATGTCATAAAAAAATGTAAAGCACTATTGTAATAATACCCCTTGAAGAAATGAACACTAATTTCACCAGAATTTAATGAAAAAGCGCTATATTGGTATATTGATTAAAATTATTTTATGTTGATATCAAAGGCTTATTATGGACAATCAACAGATCGCAGAAAAATTAACCACTGCTATTGAAAATAATGAACTGATATTACCTACACAGCCCGAGGTGGCTGTGCGAATTAGAGAGTGCGTTGAGGATCCTAACGTAACCTCTGAAAAATTAGCACATGTAATAAGTCGTGATCCTGCCTTGACGGCAAAATTTATTCAAATTGGCAATAGTCCGTTAAATCGCGGCAGCGTTTCAATAACCTCTTTACCTAACGTTATAAACCGCTTAGGTTTTAAATATATTTGCAACATAGCTACAGGATTAGCTATGGAACAAATATTTCAAGCAACAAATGATAACATTGACACATTAATGCGCGAGGCATGGGCTTCCAGTAGTTACGTCGCAGCACATGCACAGGTCTATGCTAAACGCTTTTCAAAGGTTCCATCAGACACCGCTTTACTCGCAGGATTAATGCATTTAATCGGCGTCTTACCTATTCTTGTTTACGCTCAAGAACATGATGAGTTAGCTGAAAACAAAGAGCTATTACGTCAATTGATAAAAGAGCATCATGTTACTTTGAGTGAATTAATTCTAAAATCCTGGCAATTTCCCGATGATATAACAGCAATGCCAAGTCAATTATTCAAAGGTTCTGATACGCCCAATGAAGAGCCCAGCTTAGTAAACATTGTAGAAGCTGCGCTATTAAAGACACATGATTTGAATAAATATTGTATCGAAATTGAAGCTCCAAAAACTCAAGTTTTCGAGAAACTTCATTTAGCAGATGAAAAACCTCTCAACGATGACAAATTCATTGATGAACTTGAAGAATCAATGACGTTTTATTGTCATCGTTAAGATTAGATTGCTTCTAGTTTTGCTGTTAAAGTGATCTTGGCATTTAGCAAACGGGAAACGGGGCAATTGGCTTTTGCATTTGCTGCAATTTCCTCAAATTTTTGTTGATTTATCCCCGGAATTTTAGCAGTTAAGTCTAAGTGAACTGCTGTTATTGTCCAATTTCCTTCTATTTGCTCTAAAGACACTGCTGCTTGGGTTGCAATTTTATCAGCAGTAAAACCTTCTTTTCCTAAAAAAACTGATAACGCCATAGAAAAGCAACCAGCATGCGCTGCGCCAATTAATTCTTCAGGATTCGTCCCTGGTGTGCTCTCAAAGCGTGTTTTAAAAGAATAAGGAATTTGTTTTAACGCACCACTTTCTGTAGAGATAGCGCCCTTACCTTCTTTAAAATCCCCATTCCATACGGCTGATGCTGATCTTTTCATATTGTTGTTACCTCATAAGTTAATCACTATTCCTAATATAGCTTATCGCCGATTACCTTTATGTTTTCCTTAAATATCTTTATAATTTGAATCTAAATCTGATTATACTAACAGGGATGGAGTATGGCGCAGGATAGCGTTACTGCAGGGAATAAAGTTCCCCATGAAATAAATGTTATTATTGAAATTCCACGCTCAAGCGAACCTATCAAGTATGAAATGGACCAAGACTCTGGCGCTTTATTTGTCACCCAATTCTTAACCACCAGTATGCACTATCCTTGCGATTATGGGTACATTCCACAATCCCTAACTAAAGCAGGTAACCCGCTAGCAACACTAGTAATCGCACCTATTCCTGTCAATCGAGGTTGCGTTATACGCTGCAGGCCCATTGGGATTTTAGCATTGAGTGATGAAAATGGTCATGATCACAAAATACTTGCCCTTCCCTGCCATGAACTGACCGATCGTTATGATCATGTCGAACGGATTGAAGATCTTCCGCCATTATTGTTACAGCAGATCGCACATTTTTTCATCCATTACAGAGACTTGGAAGTAGACAGAATAGTGAAATTTGAAGGATGGCTTGATTTCGCAACAGCCCAGAAAGAAATTATGACATGTGTAAAACGTTTTGAGGATCAAAATATCAAAAGTTGTGCTTAAAAATATGTTTTACCCTCTCATAAAACAGACAAAAAAAAGCCACTTTTCAGGGGCTTCTTTTTTATTTCTTAATAACTATGAGCCAACATCGCTAACATTAATAATGCCACGATATTGATAATCTTAATCATAGGGTTTACAGCAGGACCTGCGGTATCCTTGTAAGGATCGCCTACGGTATCACCTGTCACTGCCGCTTTATGAGCATTTGAGCCCTTGCCGCCATGATGACCATCTTCAATATATTTCTTAGCATTATCCCAAGCACCACCACCTGAGGTCATCGATATAGCCACGAACAACCCTGTAACGATTGTACCAACAAGCATTGCACCCACAGCAGTAAATGCCGCTTCAATACCTGCAGCCCAACGGATTATAAAGAATAAAACCGGTGGCGCTAAAACAGGCAGTAATGAAGGAACAATCATTTCTTTAATGGCAATTTTGGTTAATAAATCAACCGCACGGCCATATTCAGGTTTTCCTGATCCATCCATAATACCTTTGATATCTCGGAATTGGCGACGCACTTCGATAACAACCTGACCACCTGCGCGGCCAACCGCCATCATTCCCATTGCACCAAAAAGATAAGGCAACAACCCACCCACAAAAAGACCTACGACTACAAACGGATCATTCAATGAGAATTGAATATTGAGATCCGGGAAATAGTATTTTAAGTCTTCTGTGTAAGCAGCAAACAATACTAACGCTGCAAGGCCTGCTGATCCAATCGCATAACCTTTTGTTACTGCCTTTGTGGTATTACCAACGGCATCAAGCGCATCTGTAACAACACGAACATCAGCGGGTAGTGCAGACATTTCTGCAATACCACCAGCATTGTCGGTGATAGGGCCATAAGCATCTAAAGCCACAATCATACCTGCAAGGGCTAACATTGCCGTTGCAGCAATCGCAACGCCAAGCAGTCCGGCATTAATAAAAGAGATTAAAATGCCAAAACAAATGACTAATACAGGCAAAGCACAAGCTTCCATTGAAATAGCCAAGCCTTGAATAATGTTTGTCGCATGTCCTGTTTCAGATGCAGCTGCAACGCTACGCACAGGACGATAACGAGTTGAGGTGTAGTATTCTGTGATCCAAACTATCAGCCCAGTTACACCTAAACCTGTTATCGCACAGATCAATAATTTTAAACCAGTTGTTGATCCGGCTTTCAACACAATCTCTTGTGTGAAACCAAACAGATGATAGGTGGCCCCAACAATTAATGCTGATGAGAAAATTGTGCAAACTATCAGCCCTTTGTATAGAGCCCACATGATATTTGTGCCATTTCCTAACTTTACAAAAAAAGTGCCAATAATCGAACCAAGAATACAAACGGCACCAATCAGCAAAGGATACATCATTAATGTTTCAGCTTGAGCACCGACAGCAAGGATCCCACTAAGAACCATTGTAGCAACAATAGTCACAACATAGGTTTCAAAGAGATCAGCAGCCATACCAGCGCAATCTCCCACATTGTCACCTACGTTATCTGCAATCACA
>CAYXVT010000031.1:0-8461 GCA_964468105.1 Uncultured Candidatus Berkiella sp.
TGTATATCCTGTTTGTTTGGCGTGGTATGATTGTGGGTTTGAATGCTGAAAAGCGCGACGATCGATTTGCCGCCTTTGTGAGCTACGGTATTAGCCTTTGGGTTGGATTGCAAACTCTCATTAATATCGGCGTCAATACTGGTGTATTGCCGACCAAGGGCTTAACGCTTCCTTTTCTAAGTTATGGTGGCAGTAGTGTTCTCGTGATTTGCATTGCAGTTGGATTATTAGTGCGGGTTGATTATGAAAATCGGCTAGCCCGAAGCCGGGAGATCACCATTGCTTCAAGAAAGAAAATCTAGCCAACAACAACCACCCAAAAAAGTGATGATTATGGCGGGGGGCACAGGTGGGCATGTGATGCCTGCGCTGGCTGTTGCGCGCTATTTAAAAGAAAAAGGATTTGATATCCACTGGCTTGGAACGCGCCATGGCTTTGAAGCTCATTTTGTTGCGCAAGCTGGTTTTCCTATTTCTTTTATCGATATCCAAGGATTACGTCGAACCACTTGGTTCTCATGGTTAATGGCACCTATGCGTATAGCGCGAGCACTATTCCAATCTTGCCGTATCTTACTCAAAGAGAAACCCAACGTGGTTTTGAGCATGGGTGGATATGCCGCAGGCCCAGGTGCGATTGCCGCTTGGCTGTTGCATCGACCGCTGGTATTGCATGAACAAAATGCGATTGCCGGTTGGACAAACCGCATCTTATCTAAATTTTCCAAAAAAGTGATGGTGGCTTTTCCGGGTGTGTTTAAAGAATTAACACAAAAAGTGTTCTTTACAGGGAATCCGGTGCGTAGTGAAATTTTAGCAGTGGATAAAGAAAAGAGAAGAGGTGAGGGTAAGATTAACCTACTCATCCTAGGCGGTAGTCAAGGCGCAACAAAACTGAATGAAGTAGTACCACAAGCCTTAGCATTACTCCCTGATGATAAAAGACCGCATGTGATGCATCAAACAGGTAAAAATAATCTTGATACCACCAGAGCACATTATGCCAAGCAAGGCGTAAACGCAGAAATCACCCCTTTTATTGAAGATATGGCAAAAGCCTATGCTTGGGCAGATGTAGTTATTTGTCGAAGTGGTGCATTGACCATTGCAGAATTAGCTGCAGTTGGCGTTACCAGCATTCTTATTCCTTTCCCATATGCAGTTGATGATCATCAAACGGCAAATGCAAAATATTTAAGCTCCCAAGGTGGGGCATTCTTTTTAGCGCAATCGACATTAACGGCTAATGAGCTGAATACTTTATTACTTGACTTGATTGATAATCCAGAAAAACGTCTTGCAGTTGCAATGGCGGCTAAGAAATTAGCTAAGCCTTTTGCGACAAAAGAGGTTGCAGAACATTGTTTAGAGGTTAGTAGTGATTCATAAAAATACTCATTTCACAGTCCCTGAAATGCGACGCATTAAAACAATTCATTTTGTTGGAATTGGCGGTGTTGGGATGGGAGGCATTGCTGAAGTGCTTCTGACCCAAGGTTACCGTATTACAGGTTCCGATCCAGCTAGCAATGCATTGACTGCGCGTTTGAAAAGTTTGGGCGCACATATCACCCATCAACATTGTGCAGATAATGTGATAGGTGCCGATGTCGTTGTGGTGTCAACTGCTGTTCAAGCGGACAACGTTGAAATAATGACGGCGCAAGCTGCGCGGATCCCGGTTGTACAACGCGCTAGCATGCTTGCAGAGTTGATGCGCTTTCGTTATGGGATTGCCGTAGCCGGAACGCATGGTAAGACAACAACGACGAGTTTAATTGCTAGTTTGTTAGCACAAGACGGACTTGATCCCACGTTTGTGATTGGTGGAAAACTCAATAGCGTTGGAACGAATGCACGCTTAGGAGCAAGTCGATATTTAGTGGCTGAAGCTGATGAAAGCGATGCTTCTTTCTTGCATCTGTATCCGATGGTATCTGTTGTTACCAACATTGATACTGATCACCTTGGTACTTACGATAATGATTTTGCCAAACTGAAAGATACCTTTGTGCAATTTTTGCATAATTTACCTTTTTATGGCTTTGCCATGGTTTGCATTGATTGTCCCGTGGTTCAATCCATTCTGCCTAGAGTTGCTCGTCCTATTATCACTTATGGTTTTCATGAGTTGGCAGATTACCGTGCCGTAGATTATAAACAAGAAGGCATTAAAACCAGTTTCACGTTATACAGGCCCCATGGGGCACCTTTAAGTGTGAGCTTAAACCTGCCTGGAAAACACAATGTATTAAATGCATTAGCCGCAATTGCTGTTGCCCTTGAAGAGGGTGTATCAGATGCCGCGATTGTTCAAGCGTTAGCAGAGTTTGCGGGGATTGGCAGACGTTTTCATATTCACGGTGAGTATTTAGCTCCGCAGGGGCACGCTTTGGTGATTGAAGATTATGGTCATCATCCGGAAGAGGTTCGGGTGACAATAGAAGCAGCACGTGCCGCCTGGCCAGATAGAAGACTCGTGATGGCTTTTCAACCCCATCGTTACACGCGAACCAGCATGCTCTTTGAAGATTTTACCAGAGTGCTTTCGGGAGTTGATGTGTTATTGATGCTCGAAGTATATGCTGCAGGTGAAGAGCCTATTGCAGGTGCTGATGGGCGCACACTGTGTCGTTCGATTCGTCAGCGTGGCGCAGTTGATCCCATTTTCGTTGAATCAACATCGGGATTGCGTGAAACGTTAGATAATGTGTTACAAGCAGATGATATTTTGTTATTGCAGGGCGCAGGGAGCATAGGCGCCATCGCGGTGGATTTAGTCGCATCGCAGAACCAACAGACTCATGCTTTAGGGAAAAAGGCAGTTTAGTTATGTTGCAAGAAAATCGTCAGGACGAAAGTGCCAGAGGCTTACCTCCTTTTGAAGGGGAGTCTCTCGCCTATCCGTTGGCGTCTTTGACGAGTTGGCATATTGGGGGAAGTGCAGATCGGTTTTATATGCCCCCTGATAGCGAAAAATTATCGGAATACATTAAATCTCTACCTCCGGAAATGCCTATTGTGTGGCTTGGATTGGGCAGTAATGTTCTTATCCGTGATGGAGGTATTCCTGGTGCTGTTGTTTGCACCAAGAAGTGTCAGCAAGTTTTCCAACATGAAGATGGGTCTTTTGTCGCTCAGGCGGGCCTAACCTGTTCCAAATTTGCTCGCTTTGCATGCCAACGTGGTTTTCCAGATGCCGCTTTTTTTGCGGGGATCCCAGGGACTATTGGTGGTGCATTAGCCATGAATGCAGGTGCATGGGGAGGAGAAACATGGGAATGGGTGCAAAGTGTTACTGTCATCAATCGCCAAGGACAAATAATCCAGCGCACAGCGCAAGAATATGATATTGCTTACCGGTCTGTGAAGGGAAAGCAAAGCGAACAAGCCGAAGAAGCTTTTATCAGTGGCGTATTTCGTTTTCCAAAGCGTCCAGGAGATGGCGCAAAAACCATTCGAGAAATGCTTCGCAAAAGAGCGCAATCTCAGCCTATTGGCACCTTAAACTGCGGATCAGTTTATCGTAATCCACCTGGTGATTTTGCAGCTAGACTAATAGAAGAATGTAATCTAAAAGGGTACAGGGTGGGTGATGCAGTGATATCGCCGAAACATGCAAACTTTATAATTAACTGTGGCGCAGCGAGCGCACAGGACGTGGAGACGTTGATGACAACCATTGAGACGACGGTCTTGGAACGCTTTGGAATACAGCTACATGCAGAAGTTAAAATTCTTGGGGTAAGGGGGGGCTGCTAGTGGCAAGTTTAATTCACAATTTGGAAGCCTTTACTGAGAAGCCTTTTGGCCGAGCACTACCTGAGGGTAACCGAGCAAAAATGTTTGGAAAAGTGGCTGTCATCTATGGTGGACGTTCTTCAGAAAGAGCCATTTCTTTGCAAAGCGGAGAAAATATATTGAACTCCCTCAAGCAGCAGGGGGTGGATGCTCATGGGGTCGATGTTGATGAGCATTTAGCTAAAAGGCTTGTTGATGGAAAATTTGATCGGGTATTTATTGCATTGCATGGTAAAGAAGGTGAGGACGGGGTTATTCAAGGTTTATTGCAAATGCTGGGGCTCCCTTATACAGGTAGTGGGGTGGCCGCTTCTGCCTTAGCGATGGATAAAGCCAGAGCAAAGTTAGTCATGGATGGATTGCAGATTGCAACGCCTGTTTTTGGGGTCGCAAAAAATGTGGATTCTGCAAATGAAATTGCTCAAAAGATTGGCTTTCCTGTTTCAGTAAAACCGGTGGCAGAAGGTTCAAGTATTGGGGTTACACGCGTTGCCAATGCTCAAGGAATAGCATCTGCTTATTTAAAAGCAGCACAGTATGGCGATGTCATTATTGAAAAATGGATCGATGGTAAAGATTTTTTTGTCAGCATTTTAGGCGATACTGTATTGCCATCCGTCCAAGTTCAAACCGCAGGTGGTTTTTATGACTACCAAGCAAAGTATGAGTCTCATGAAACGCAATACTTATGTCCTGCGCCTATCTCAGAGGAAAAGGAACAGTCACTGCGTGGTTTAGCCTATCGCGCTTTTTGTGCGTTGGGGTGTTCAGGATGGGGCCGTGTTGATTTGATGCAAGATAGTAATGGCAAATTTTGGGTATTAGAGGTCAATACAATTCCTGGAATGACTTCTCATAGTTTGGTGCCTATGTCAGCCAATGCGGCGGGGATAAGTTTTGATGAGCTCGTCTTAACGATATTAGAGCAAACGATAGAGCAAGAGAATTTTTCAAAAATAGTTGGTGAAGTTGCTCAGGCTTAAGGCGAAGTATGAGGATCCCATCTGGCAAAAATCGTCGTCATCCAAAACCTCCTCGAATGGTTTTAAAGCGAATTAGACAAGGACTAAGTTGTGTTTTTGTTTTTTTCGCTGTAGGTTACTCCATTTTTTGGTGTTTAGATCCCACGCATTTTCCGATAACCTCTGTGAGATTTATTGGGGACAGGCAGAACCTCTCTCAGGAAGAATTGAGAGAAGTCATTGTCTCTGAGATAAATGCGGGTTTTTTTAGATTAAAAGTTTCTACGTTACAACACCACTTGTTATCATTGCCTTGGATTAAGCAAGCGGATGTAAGGAAGGTATGGCCTGATCAGTTGGTGGTACGCTTTGAAGAGCATACACCAGCAGCTTATTGGGGTGACAAAGGCATGATAAGTGATTTGGGCACACTTTATTATCCTCCTTCCGTAAAAGTTAGTGAATTGAATCTTCCTAAGTTGCAAGGGCCAGAAGGCAAGTCCCATATAGTTTGGCAGCAATTTTTAGTGATGGAAGAAATATTAGCGCCTTTGAATTTAACGATATCCCAATTAATTCTCGCGCCCAGAGGTGCCTGGCAGTTGCGATTATCAAATGGCATAACGGTGGTGCTGGGTACGAATGATATTTTAAAGCGATTAAATCGTTTTGTGCAGGCTTACGAAAAGCAATTACATTTACGTCAGCAAGAGATGTCATATGTTGACTTGAGATATACCAGTGGCATGGCAATTGGTTGGACCTCTGGTTAAACGTAGGGTTTTTTTGCAAATTAGTTTATGCTTATACTCAAAGCCCTTTGGTTTTAGAATCAAAGTGGGATGGTGTACCTAAGGGTATAAAAGGATTGATAGGGAGACAGGTATTCAATGTCTAAAAAAACCGACAAAAACTTGATTGTAGGCCTAGATATTGGAACTTCTAAAGTTGTTGCTATTGTCGGTGAGATAACACCCGAAGGTAGTGTAGACGTTATTGGAATAGGTTCGCACCCTTCTATGGGTTTGAAAAAGGGGGTCGTCGTCAACATTGAGTCGACCGTGCAATCCATTCAACGCGCAATTGAAGAAGCCGAATTGATGGCAGGGTGCCAAATACATTCTGTTTATACAGGCATTGCTGGAAGTCACATCAGAAGCTTAAATTCTCACGGAATAGTAGCGATAAGAGATCAAGAAGTAACCCAAGCTGATGTCGATAGGGTTATTGAAGCGGCTAAAGCGGTTGCAATTCCCGCTGATCAAAAAATTCTTCATATTTTGCCACAGCAATTCATTATTGATACTCAAGACAGCATTAAAGAACCAGTTGGCATGTCAGGTGTGAGACTTGAAGCTAAGGTTCATATGGTTACAGGCAGCGTGAGCGCAGCCCAGAATATTATCAAATGTGTTCGCCGTTGTGGTTTAGAAGTTGATGACATCATTCTCGAGCAATTAGCCTCAAGTTATGCTGTATTAACTGAAGATGAAAAAGAGTTAGGTGTTTGCCTTATTGATATTGGGGGCGGTACGACAGATATTGCGGTCTTTACACATGGATCGATTCGTCACACGGCAGTTATTCCCATTGCGGGCGATCAAGTTACCAATGATATTGCCGTCGCTTTAAGAACACCGACACAAAATGCTGAAGCTATAAAGCTTAAGTATGCTTGTGCCTTAACCAGATTAGCTGATCCGAATGACATTGTTGAAGTATCTGGAGTCTCTGATAGGCCATCACGTCGTCTATCTCGGGCCACTTTAGCGGAAGTAATCGAACCAAGGTATGAAGAGTTATTCAACTTGGTGCAAGCGGAATTGCAACGCCAAGGTTTAGAAGAATTGATAGGATCAGGTATTGTAGTTACAGGCGGCAGCGCCAAAATGGAAGGCGTGGTGGAATTAGCTGAAGAGATATTCCAAATGCCAGTAAGACTCGGATTGCCAAGATATATTACTGGATTAGTTGATGTCCAGCGCAACCCGATTTACTCTACGGGCATAGGTTTACTTCTTTATGGTCGCCAACAGCAATTGGAAAGACATATTGATACGTCAATTAGTCATGGGTTACCAGGTGTCCTTGGACGCGTAAAGCGTTGGTTCCAGGGAAATTTTTAGAGAAGATTTTAATATTACCAAGTATGCTCACTTATTAATTTAAGTGAGTTGGGTGCATCGTGCAGTGCCTAAGGAGACAAGATGAGCGAATTGTTTGAACTGATGGATAATTATCCTCAAACCGCCGTGATTAAAGTCATTGGTGTAGGCGGCGGCGGCGGCAATGCCATCGAGCATATGGTTGCTGCTGACATTGAAGGGGTAGAATTCATATGCGCCAATACAGACGCCCAAGCACTGCGCAATTCTTCTGCGCGTACGGTGTTGCAATTAGGTACTGATGTCACTAAAGGACTTGGTGCAGGTGCAAATCCTGATGTTGGCAGACAAGCAGCCATGGAAGACATTGATCGCATTCGTGATGTCTTACAAGGCGCTGACATGGTTTTCATTACAGCGGGTATGGGAGGCGGAACTGGCACTGGTGGCGCGCCTGTTGTTGCTGAAATTGCTAAAGAATTAGGTGCTTTGACGGTTGCCGTAGTGACAAGACCTTTCCCCTTTGAAGGTCGCAAACGTATGGTACTCGCAGATGAAGGTATTCGTGAGCTAAGCAAACATGTTGACTCATTAATCACCATTCCAAATGAAAAATTACTAACAGTATTAGGAAAAGGTGTGACGCTATTGGATGCATTTCGTGCAGCCAATAATGTTTTATTAGGAGCAGTTCAAGGAATTGCAGAACTCATCACCCGTCCTGGTTTAATCAACGTCGATTTTGCTGACGTGCGTACTGTGATGTCTGAAATGGGTCTTGCCATGATGGGGACTGGTACTGCGCGTGGTGAAAATCGTGCTCGTGAAGCAGCAGATGCCGCTATTTCAAGCCCATTACTGGATGATATTGATTTAGCAGGTGCTAAGGGCGTGTTAGTCAATGTCACCGCTGGTATGGATCTATCTATTTCTGAATTTGAAGAAGTGGGCGATGCTATTAAGAATTTCACCTCTGACAATGCAACTGTCATTGTCGGTACTGTGATTGATCCTCAAATGACTGATGAACTGCGCGTCACATTAGTGGCGACTGGTCTCAGCAGTGGTGTGAGCGGTTCTTCATGGGCTGAGGAAAAAGAAAAAGTTGAACCACGTGATAATTTCCGTGTTCAGCGTCAGACTCAAGTAAGAAAGCCAATTAGCTCTTCCGCTCCTATTACGCAGCGCTCTAAAGAAACGGCAACTACAGAAGAGTTGGATTATCTCGATATACCGGCATTTTTACGTCGACAATCTGACTAATTTGCGATGATATGCTATGATTATTCGCAATAATGTAGTATATAGCCTTCATCTCTCTATGGGCGTGCCATTGGCACGCCCTTAAGATATGATACGGTATCCAACTGAGAAAAGTTGGCACATTAAAGGAAATCAGGTGGCATGTTAAAGCAAAGAACTTTAAAAAATGTAATTAGGGCGACAGGCGTGGGAGTCCATACTGGCGAAAAGGTCTTCTTAACCTTACGTCCGGCACCTGTAAATTCTGGCATAGTCTTCAGACGCGTTGACTGCAATCCCGTAGTTGAAATACCAGCTCGAGCTGAATACGTTGGTGATACTTCTTTTTGT
>CAYXVT010000031.1:8492-17012 GCA_964468105.1 Uncultured Candidatus Berkiella sp.
ATGGTGTCCGTATTGGCACTGTAGAGCATTTGCTCTCTGCCATGGCAGGCCTTGGGATTGATAACGCAATCATTGAGGTAAGTGCACCTGAAGTACCCATTATGGATGGTAGCGCTGGTCCTTTTGTGTTTCTAATTCAGTCTGCTGGAATAAAAGAACAGACAGCAACGAAGCGTTTCATTAAAATTAATAAAGCGATTGAAGTTCAGGATGGGGATAAATTCGCACGTATCGAACCCTATGATGGCTTTAAAGTCACATTTACAATTGATTTTGATCACCCCGTAATTCGTAGTGGTGGCCAAGATTCAACCTTAGAATTCACATCAATGGCTTATATCAAAATGGTTAGCCGTGCTCGTACCTTTGGTTTTTTATCAGATTTCGAATGGTTGCGTGAAAAGAACTTAGCTTCAGGAGCGAGTCTTGATAATGCCATTGTTTTAGATGAATACCGTGTACTGAATGAAGATGGTTTGCGTTTTGATGATGAATTTGTTCGTCATAAAATTCTAGATGCTGTTGGTGACTTATATCTTATGGGGCACCCTGTTATCGGTGCTTTCAATGGCATTAAATCAGGTCACACATTGAACAATAAGCTAATTCGCGCCTTATTAGCTGATCAAACCGCCTGGGAAATAGTGAGCTTCGAAAATACAAATGAAGCACCTATTACTTATGCCTCACCTGAATTTTTACAAGAAGGGCTGGTGCTGGCTTGATGCCTCACTATTCTCTCTAAACTCTCCACCAACTTTTCCATTCCTGGCTGACTCTTAAGCGAGTCAGCCAAGGCCTGAATCTGTGCTGCGTTTGCTTCCGATAGCGTAAGCGGCGGATGAACCTCAGGTGTCGCGGATACAGGTTCTTTTACTTTGTGCCAATCCTTTTGAATCTTTACTTGAATCGAACAGATCCCAGCCCATTGGGGTATGGTGCGTAACTTGCTCAATATTAATGGTACACCGTAGCGAAGACGTGTTGCCCAAGCAGCATTATGAGTAAATAGCGTGAGTACACCAGAATCGTAGTAACCTACGCGACAATGTGGTATGAGTTCAGTATCAAGAGCTGACGTAAAGGCAATGTTCAGTTCTTCGATAGCTTGAGCTTGAGAAATTATTTTTCCAAGTTGAGTTTCTGATTTATCAAGTAAATTTTGGATACTATTAGACGACATAGCAGTCTGTACTCATTATTAAATGGATTTTAAGAGACCCCAAGCCTATGAAATTAAATACCCTTTCAAAATTATTCGCAACAAAGGGCAGTTTTTATCTTAGTTATAATCAGGCAACAGCGTTGTTTATTGGTCTATTAGGGGCCATTGCTTGTGCAGTCTGGGGTGGGTATCAATATGCAAGTTGGAGAATAACCCAAAACCAAGATAATTTGATAGGGCAGGTGTCCTGTTTTCAAACCCCAGAGCCTCATCTTGTGGGGGGCTCGACTGAACAGCATCTACAAGTGCTAACCGAGCATATAGGCCGTATCGAGGCTAATTTAATGAGGATTAATGCTTTAGGGGAGCGTCTTGTCGAAACGGCTCATCTTGATCCTGCTGAGTTTAACTTTGAGCAGGATGTTCCCATGGGGGGGCCATTGTCGGAATTGAAAGAGCAAGTGCCGCTCATGCAAACAATAAAAGAATTAGATGAAGTACTTAGTAAACGGTATACCCAAATGAACACACTTCATTTAGCCCTGCAAACTCGTTTAGGCCAGCAAGAGCTTTCTTTATTTGGTACTGGGAAGCCCGTCAATAATGGTTGGATTTCCTCCTTTTTTGGAGCCAGACATGACCCTATTACTGGCCGTAGAGCTTGGCATGCCGGAGTTGATATCGTCGGTAAAGAGGGGGCGGAAATTAAAGCACTTGCTGGTGGGGTAGTTAGCTACGCTGATGTCAAAGGAGGCTACGGCCAACTAGTCGAAATAAAACATGCAGATGGCCTATCAACAAGATATGGCCATAACAAAGAAATATTGGTTAAATCGGGTGAATTAGTCAAAAAGGGGCAAGTAATTGCCTTATTAGGCTCATCTGGTCGCTCAACCGGACCGCATTTGCATTTAGAAGTACACCGCCATGGGGAAGCTGTTGATCCTGGGCACTATTTTCCAAACTTACGAAAGAAGTAAGTTAATTGGATTAATTTGTACCCTTATCAGTCCCCCATTGGGTTTGAAATGTGATATATTCTCCCTTATGTTATCCCAAAAGGAATTAGCGAAACTCCTATGTTTTCTGGACTCATAAAGACCCTCTTTGGAAGCCGTAATCAACGTCTTGTTAAACGTTATCGAAAAACTGTGGAAAAGATTAATGCTCTTGAGCCACAATTTGAAAAACTTCATGATGATGACTTACGCCTAAAAACAAACGAATTCAAAGCGCGCTTTCAAAAGGGGGAGACACTCGATCAGTTGCTCCCTGAAGCTTTTGCTGTGGTGAGAGAAGCCAGTAAGCGCGTATTGGGGATGCGTCATTTTGACGTTCAGCTTATTGGAGCCATGGCTTTACATAGCGGCAAAATTGCAGAACAAGGCACTGGAGAGGGAAAAACGTTAACTGCTACCCTGGCAGTTTATTTAAATACACTCCCGGGTAAATCGGTCCATGTGGTGACAATCAATGATTATCTTGCGCGTCGTGATGCGCAGTGGATGGGACCACTTTATCGAGCGTTAGGTTTAACGGTTGGTGTTGTTGTTCCTCGTATGCGACAAGAAGTGAAGCGTGAAAGCTATTTGTCCGATGTTGTGTATGCCACGAACAATGAATTAGGTTTTGATTATCTTCGAAACAAAATGGCGCATACGCCAGATGAATGTTTACAGCAAGAACTTAATTTTGCCATTGTTGACGAAGTAGACTCGATTCTTATCGATGAAGCACGCACACCTTTAATTATTTCAGGTTCATCCGAAGATAGCTCTGAACTTTATATTAAGATGAATGAAATAGTGCCGTTCCTCACAGCTCAAAAAGTGAAAGATGGTCCTGGTGATTACTCAATTGATGAAAAATCTCGGCAAACCCATCTTAGTGAAGAAGGGCATTTGCGTGTTGAGGCGCTTCTTGTAAAAGAAGGGCTTTTGACCTCTGGAAAGAGTTTATATGATCCGGCGAATATCGGTTTATTGCATCATTTAAATGCAAGTTTACGCGCTCACGCCGTCTATAGGCGTGATGTGGATTACATCGTTCACAATAATGAAGTGGTTATTGTTGATGAACACACTGGCCGCACTATGCCTGGACGACGCTGGTCTGATGGTCTTCATCAGGCAGTGGAAGCGAAAGAACATGTGCAGATCCAGAGTGAAAACCAAACGCTGGCGTCAATTACCTTTCAAAATTTCTTCCGTCTTTATAACAAGCTCGCAGGAATGACAGGTACAGCGGATACAGAAGCTTATGAATTCCAACAGATATACAATCTAGAAGTCGTTGTTATTCCAACAAACAAGCCCTGCGTACGTAAAGATCGTGCAGACGTCATTTATTTAACAAAGGCTGAAAAATTTGAAGCTATTGTAGAAGAAATAAAAGAATGTGTTGCACAAAATCGTCCCGTCCTCGTGGGCACAATCTCGATTGAGAACTCAGAGCTTTTATCCTCTATTTTGACTAAGCATAAAATTAAACATCAGGTTCTAAACGCAAAATTCCATGAACAAGAAGCTCACATTGTGGCAGAAGCGGGTCGTCCAGGAACGGTGACGATTGCTACCAACATGGCGGGTCGGGGAACCGATATTGTGCTTGGGGGCTATTTAGAAGCAGAACTGCGTGCACTTGAAGATCCCACTCCTGAACAAGTGGCTGAAGTTAAACGGCTGTGGCAAGAAAGACATGATTTGGTTGTCAAAGCTGGTGGTCTACATATCATTGGTACCGAACGTCACGAATCTCGTCGTATCGATAACCAATTAAGAGGGCGATCCGGAAGACAAGGCGATCCTGGTTCTTCCAGCTTCTATCTTTCTTTAGAAGATAATTTAATGCGCATTTTTGGTTCTGACAAAATGGCAGGATTAATGCGTCGTCTTGGCGTAGAGAAAGGTGAAGCGATTACGCATCCTTGGGTGACGCGTGCGATTGAAAATGCACAGCGTAAAGTCGAAGGACACAACTTTGATGTTCGTAAGCAGTTGTTAGAATATGACAATGTGGCTAACGATCAACGTCGCGTTATGTACGATCAGCGTGACATTCTGATGGTATCTACGGATATTTCTGAAAATATCAAAGGGATCAGAGAATCGGTTATAGAAACGGTTATCTCTGAATTTATTCCCCCTCAAAGTGTTGAGGATTTATGGGACGTTGATGGCCTAGAAAAAACCTTAGAATCAGAGTTTGGGTTGAAATTGCCATTGAAGCAATGGTTAGAAGAGCCCAATGTACATGAAGAGGTTCTCAGAGAGCGCATTTTAGGCGCTACCACAAAAACGTATGAAGAAAAAGAAGCGACGATTGGTAGTGAAGCAATGCGACGTTTTGAGAAATCTGTCATGTTGCATTCATTAGATATGCATTGGCGGGATCATTTGTCTCAAATGGAATATTTACGTCAAAGCATATTTTTACGAGGATACGCTCAAAAAGATCCCAAGCAGGAATATAAACGAGAAGCGTTTAATTTATTTACTGCAATGCTAGATAGCATTAAACGACAAGTTATCAGTTTATTATCTGTTGTTGAAATTCAAGCGCCTGCGGACATTGATGCTGTTGAAGCACAAGAGGAACAGCGCCGAATTGCAAACAATGAAACCATGATATTTCGTCATGCGACCGTTAGTAGCCTAGAAGGCATTGGTGAAGAAGAACAGCTCAATGTTAACGAAGGTGAAAAAATGAGTGCCGCAGGTGGTGCCGTGATGCGAACGGCTCCTAAAGTAGGACGTAATGATAATTGCCCTTGTGGCTCTGGCAAGAAATATAAACATTGTCATGGTCGGATCTCATAGTTCATGAAGCGAATAGAAGTTGCCGTGGGAGTGATCATAAACTCCCATGGGCAAGTTTTAGTAGCAAAGCGGCGCCCAGATCAGCATCAAGGTGATAGTTGGGAATTTCCTGGAGGCAAGATTGAACCAGGTGAAACAGTTTCGACTGCGCTTAAACGTGAATTATTTGAAGAAGTGGGCATTGAAGTGGTTCATCATGAATCATGGCTAGAAATTAATCACGATTACCCTGATAAAGCAGTCTGCTTGCAGGTTCATAAAGTCACTTCTTTTCTTGGCGAAGCAAGAGGCTGTGAAGGGCAAACTGTTCAGTGGGTAGTGCCTGAAGATTTAGAGAAATTACCTTTACCTCAAGCCAATCAAGCCAGTCTAAAAGCGCTCCTAAATTTCTAGCATCTCATTTGTGCTGAAGCTTAACTCTTACAGACCTGTTCACTGCAGGTAGTGCAGGTAACTATTTTAATTTCAATTTCTTCGATGGCGATCCTTCAGATTGAGGGATTAATGGCGGTCTGTTCTTTTCCATCCTTTTCATAATCATTTTTAGAACATCCTTTTGATCTCGCTCAAGAGCATTACCATGTTTTTTCGCAAAAAGAGAAAAGAGTACCAGGGCTTTACGATTTCTTTCTTCTCTTAGTAGGCTATTAATCATTAATGGGTTTTCTTTTGCAAGACGATTAATCAGGGTATTGATTTGTTGAGCTACATTTTGACCTACAGAATTCAGGCCAAAATATCTGAATGTTTTTTCTCTTGCAGCATCTACCATGAGTAAATGCCTTACCACAGCAAGATGGCCACCAGAGGCTGCCCCTCTCAGTGCCTCACCTTTATCGTCAGCAGAAATCTCCTGACCACATTGCGTCAATAATGCTTGGACGACGTGAAGATGGCCAACAGATGCTGCCAACGACAACGTATGACCTTTACTACTAGCCAAAATCTCCTGACCACATTGTGTTAATAATGCTTGGAAGACGTGAAAATGGCAGCGAGATGCTGCCCAAAACATCGCTTGCCCTTTTTCGTCAGCTGAAATCCCTTGGCCACATTGGTTTAATAATACTTGGACGACATCAAGATGGCCACTAGAGGCTGCCTTCACCAGTGCCTCACCTTTAAAGAAAGTTGAAATCTCCCGATCACATTGAGTTAATAATGCTTGGATTACGTGAAGATGGCCAGCAGAGGCTGCTTGCAACAGCGCATGACTTTTGGCTTCATCTGAAATCTCCTGACCACATTCGGTTAATAATGCTTTAACAACATTCAGTTGACCACTGGCAGATGAATACCGCAACGTTTGCTCCTTACCAAAAGCTGAAATTTCCTTACCATGCTGGGTTAAAATAGTTTGCATCAAAGGTAAATTTCCAATGAGACCAGCGCCGATTAACTGCATTGTAACAATTTCATCAAAGCTTAAATGTGCTAAAGGTTTTAGGTGCCTATTCGCTGCACAGCATATATAAAGCATTTTCTTTAAACTTTCGTGCAGTTTAAGTTTATCAATTTCATCCATGTCGCCGCGTAAGCAGGCCAAGAGAAATTTTGTTAGAGCCGATTGAGAGTGTATAGCTTGGGTTATTTTTTTATAATGCGTAATAAACAAGTCTTTAGGGTTAGCTTGATATTGCTGGTGTGCCTGTTCTTTTAAAAAGGGGAAATGTTGACTGATTAAATTCCACCATATTTCTTTTCGCTTAGAAACCTCCAGCCACAAATGGCTAACCAACTCTGCGTTCAATAAATCTTGAGGTGATAAATAGGAAAATATATGTTGCAAAATATCCTTTGATAGAGAGTCTATATCGAAGGCTTTTGGGGGGATGTTTGTGTTAACTATGCGCTCACGCTTTGAATTTTTTCCACCTAGCATAAATAGCCCTCTCAATAAGAATTCTAAAAAAATCATACATTTGAGGAAGCTAGCAGGGTGGTAGAGATTATCACGAGCCGCATCAAGCTTGCCTCGTGATAGACCCGTTTAATGATTAAACTAGGCAGAATTATATAAGCCAGTTCTCGATTTTTTTGAACGAGAAGACCCATCACTTAATTAACTGACAAGATACAGAATGAGGATATTTATGTCAATAAATTATATTTATCCATAGATGAGGAGTCGTGTATGTCCAAGCATTAGAAATAGGACAAGCTGCCTTCAAAAAATTAGGTGTTCTTATTGGTTAATAATAGGCATCTTCTTTCGTTACTTTCCCGCGAAATATCTTATAAACGAAATAGGTATACCCAAGAACAATTGGTAGGGAAACACTCAGCACACACAGTACAAATATTTGAGAAGGTTTAGAAGCACTCACTTGCCAAATAGTAATATTGGGCATAATCATATTTGGCCATAAGCTGATGCCAATCCCTATAAGACCTAACAAGAATATGCCTATTGCGCAACGAAATGGCGCATTATCTAGTTTTTCTTTCAATCCTCTAAAGACACCATAACTAAGCACCAGTACCAGAATAGGAACTGGGCAGAGGTAGAAAAAGTTAGGGAAACTAAACCAACGATGACGAATGTGAGGATATTCTAAAGGCGTGTTAATACTAATGACCAGTAAAAACAATAACACCATGAATAAGAGGGGTTTGGTAATGTGTTTAGCCCATTCACGGGTAATTCCTTCGGTTTTCATGACCAGCCAAGTTGAGCCCAAAAATCCATAACCAATAACTAATGCGGCTCCGGTAGTGATACTAAAAGAATTAAAGCAATCAAATACTTTACCCTTGAACATCAAATTTTCTACATGAATGCCATGAATGACAGCGCCTAAGATAACGCCTTGTGAAAAAGCTGCTAAGACTGAACCCGTTGTAAATGAGGCATCCCAGATCCAACGGCTTTGAACAGCTTTGAGACGAAATTCAAAAGCAACGCCACGCAATATTAAGGCAAGAATAAGTAACATAACGGGTACATACAGAGCGCTGAGAATAATACTGTAAGCAATAGGAAAGGCAGCAAAAAGTAATCCACCACCATAAATTAACCAAGTTTCGTTGCCATCCCATACAGGCGCAATAGAACTCATCATGACATTTCGACAATCATCTGTCGGTGCCCAAGGGAAAAGTATGCCAACGCCTAAATCGAAACCATCTAATATGACATACATGCCAAGACCAAAAATTAATAACCCAGCGCAAATGATTGCAAAATCCACTTAGATTTCTCCTTTGCGATCTTGAGTAAGGTGGGTGGTATGGGTTGCTATATGCAGCCATTCAGTTTCATCAACATCTTTACTTTCTTGCATCGAAGATTGTGGCCCCTTTTTAATGAGATGATGGCAATAAAATAAGAATGAAAAAAACATTAATGTATAGGTAATAACAAAACCGATTAAACTACCAAAAACGGCTTCGGGGATAACAGGGGATAATGCATCCACTGTTTTCAAATGGCCATAAACCACATAGGGTTGTCTGCCAACTTCTGCCACAATCCATCCACAGATAGTAGCGATAAAACCTAATGGGGTGCACAAAGCACATAACCAAAGATAAGGC
>CAYXVT010000031.1:17022-17558 GCA_964468105.1 Uncultured Candidatus Berkiella sp.
AAAATAAAAATCCTAAACCAACCATAATTCGAAAGGAATAGAAAACAGTCGCAACGGGAGGTCTTTCATCGCGCGGCCAATTTTTAAGCCCTTTAACTTCGCCATTAAAACTATGTGTCAGTATATAACTGGTTAATTTTGGAATGGCTAAAACATACTCGTTTTTTTCTTCTTTAATATTGGGAACAGCAAATAAAATTAATGGTGCGCCCTTGGTGGTGTCCCATAATCCTTCCATGGCAGCAACTTTAACTGGCTGGTACTCTTTTACTTCTAATCCATGCATGTCACCTAATATAATTTGTATAGGTGCAAGAACACTGAAAACAACTAAAGCAATTGAAAACCCTTTTTGCGCTGCCTGAACATTTTTTTGTTTGAGAAGATACCAGGCACAAACACCAACCACACATAAAGAGGCTGTTAGATAAGATGAGATCAATGAATGTATAAATCGATAGGGCATAGAAGGGTTAAAGATAACATTCCACCAGGAATTGACAACGAAAAGGCCATTTACCATATCCACGCCTTGC
>CAYXVT010000031.1:17568-21194 GCA_964468105.1 Uncultured Candidatus Berkiella sp.
CCAAAATGCCGAGTTATGAGTGCCAATAACAACAAAGCAGGTTGCCATAAAGTGAATTTTTGGAGAAACTTTTTCCCAGCCAAACAACATCACGCCAATAAAAGCAGCTTCTAAAAAGAAAGCAGTCATTACTTCAACGCTTAAAAGAGGTCCTAAAACGGCTCCAGCTATTTCCGATAATCCACTGAAATTGGTTCCAAATTGGTATGACAAGGGGATCCCGGTGACTATACCCATACCAAATGCCAGGGCAAAAATCTTAGCCCAGAATCGATAAAGATCTTTATAAACTAAATTATGTGTTTTAAGCCATACAATCTCTAAGATAAGTAAAAACAAACCTAAACCAATCGTGAGAGTTGGCCAAATGATATGAAATCCAATGGTAAAGGCGAATTGTATTCGAGACAAAATAGCGAGATTAAGATCTAATGGCATATGATAACCTTCGATATTGGTTTTAATCAGTATAGAAGACTATAAATATAGAAAGCGAATATAAAAAGAACTTGGTTGCGTAATTAACTTTATTTGGTGCGATAATGATTCTAAAAAGAAAATTCGTTTTAATGACCTTGGTTTTTATTATTGCCACTGGAACGTTACTAGGTTTATTATCAGGAACCATTATGAGTCAAGTTGAAAGTCCTTCATACCAAATTAAATTGTCTGATGGCCCAATCCAAATCAGAGAATATCCAGCGCTTTTAGTAGCCGAAGTTGAAGTCTCCGGTGAGAGAAAAGCAGCTATTAATCAGGGATTTCGAATGATTGCCGATTTCATATTTGGAAATAATGTTGCAAAGCAATCCATTGCTATGACGGCGCCTGTGATTCAACAATCCAATGAAAAGATTGCCATGACAGCCCCTGTTTTACAGCAAGGTGACGGTCAGTTATGGAAAGTACAATTTGTCATGCCTAGCAAATATACTAAACAAACATTACCCGTTCCTGTTGATAAACGTGTTCACATAATTGAAATGCCAGCAAAAACCTTTATTGTTATTAAATTTTCAGGGCTCTCCTCTAAGAATAATTTAGATAAACACAGAGAACTGCTTGAAAAATATATTGCTGATCACCAGATAAAGGTGGAAGGTAGTGCTATTTATAGTTTTTATAACCCACCCTGGACCTTACCCTTTCTGCGACGCAATGAGATCTGGATAGAAATAAACAAGACGCCGGTTATGAATTAGACTTTACAAACCAAGGAATAATCATCGAAGTCTTTTTTTGATAAGCAAGCTATTTATCTCCTCTTGATTTGATGGAACTTCTTTCAGTGATAGGACCAGTAACAAAAACAAAAAGATATATTAGAAGAAGAGGTGAAATAAAGCTCATACAACTTAATGGCGTATGTAATGCACTTACTGCAAAACCAATCCAAATTAGCCATTCAAAAAAATAGTTAGGGTGCCTTGAATATTTCCAAAGTCCTTGATTACAAACTTCGCCAGGATGGTTTTTTTTGAAAGCAAAGAGCTGATAATCTGCGATACTTTCCAAAATAATGCACAAAAAAACAAAAGAAATTACAATATAATCAAACCTTGAAAGAATAGAATGGTCACTTCCAATGAAAAGAAAGGGTAGTGAAACGATAATCATTAAAATACCTTGAAATTGATATTGAATAAAAAATCCAAGCGATTTTTTCATTTTCCATGTGCTGCTAAGTTCAAGATATCTCTTATCAATTTCATTTTTTTTGATACGTGTTAGCCATAAAAATCCACTCAGACGTAATGACCACATTGCAAAACAAAGCCAATAAGCGAAAATTTTAGTATCGATTGATGTTTGGATATTTTGCAAATAAATATAAATGGTGCCAGAGAAAAAAATACCAATAGCCCAAAATGCATCAATCAGACTTGGATTTTTCAAATAAAGATGCCCAGCCCAAATGAGGGAGATAAAACAAAAAACGACAGTCCAGCTTATCAGAACTACTTCGATCATATTGTTTACCTTAAACCGATTTTTCTATGAGTAGTTGTACATTCTGAATATGTTGATGTTTGAAACCCGCTTGACAGTAGCTAAAATAATAGTTCCACATGCGTATAAAAAAGTTATCGAAGCCTAAAGAAGAGATCTCAGCAATATTTTCATGAAATTTAATTTGCCAACTTTTAAGGGTTTTAACATAATGAGCTGTAATATCATTCAAATCGATACACTTCATTTGGGTATATTGATTTAAGCAGCGAGTGATTTCTGCCTTTGACGGCAAATAGCCGCCAGGAAATATATATTTTTTGATAAAGTCTACTTCATATTTTGCTCTATGGTAGTCTTGATCATTAATAGTGATCGCTTGAAGTAAAAATTTCCCATCCTTTTTTAGCAAAGTATTGATAGTTTTAAAATAAGTAGGAAAATATTGAAACCCAACCGCTTCTATCATTTCAATAGAGACGATTTTGTCAAAGGATCCCTTAAGTAGACGATAATCTACATTTAAAAGGGTGATTTTATCAATTAATCCCTTTTGATTAATAAGTTCTTTGACATGCTTGAATTGTTCTTTTGAGATGGTGGTGGTTGTAACGTGGCAGCCATAATGAGTGGCAGCATAGATGGCAAACCCACCCCAGCCAGTTCCTATTTCAAGCAAGTGATCCTTTTCAGAAAGCGCTAGTTTATCACAGATTGTTTTTAATTTATTTTCAGATGCATCATCTAATGTCGTATGTTTCTCATCAAAAATAGCACAAGAATACATCATGTGCTTATCTAAAAATTGATTAAAAAATTTATTTCCCAGATCATAATGTTTATATATGTTTTGTTTGGCGCGCGTAATGTTGTTTGTTTTTAAATTATATGAAAGGGATTTCAATAAAGTGATGAACTTTGCAAACCCGGTATCTATTCTTTTAAATAGTTTAGAGTTAAGAAAGAAAAGATAAAACAAACGGTCTAAGTTGTCACACTCCCAATAGCCATTGACATAGCCGGTACCTGCTCCATTTGCTCCTTCTAGCAAAACTGCTGAATAGATTTTAGGGCTATGAATGGTAACATGAACACTTGGGAAGCGTTTATCTGTTTGGCCAAAAACATAATCAGTGCCATTTTCAGTAACGGTTAATTTGCCAAGAGTGATGTTTTTAAGCATCTTGAAAATTCGGTTTCTAATAAATGTACGCATACTATCTTCTATCTAAATATATTAATTGTGTTTAGGATGCGGATGAAAGGGGACGCCCTTTATCCATAACTTCAGTGCTTGCCAATAAATAGACATCATTATTTTCTGGCTCATAAAGGGATGTCGTTTAAGATGTCGCATCATTGATTGATTAGTAAATTTTTCCCCAGAAAGCGTTAGCGTTGCATCAAAATAGAGTATATTGTCTTTAATGCTTTCCATATGCAATATAATTTGCTCTGCCGTTATTTTGAAATTGAACCGATAGATAAAATTCATGTCCATAAATGGCGATACATGTAGTTTTTTTTTGATTTCAAATTGATAGTGTGGAGGTTTATTGCGAGTTGGGCTAGAAAGAACATAGCAATGTTTTTCACCCCAAGGCGTATTATGAACTTCTGCCACAATAGTATTAATAACTTCATTAGACCAGACAAAATATAAACTGATAGGGTTG
>CAYXVT010000032.1:0-10629 GCA_964468105.1 Uncultured Candidatus Berkiella sp.
CCAAGCCCCAGCGTTCCGGCTAAAGAACAGGCTTCATGTGAAATACCTTCCATTAAACAACCATCACCTAAGAAAGCATATGTCCAATGATCGATGATAGGGAATCCTTCACGATTAAAGGTTGCTGCCAAATTACGCTCAGCTATCGCCATGCCCACGGCATTGGCAATACCCTGACCTAATGGACCGGTTGTTGTTTCAACACCACAGGTAATACCAAATTCAGGATGACCTGGTGTTTTTGAATGCAATTGACGAAATTGCATTAAATCTTCTATTGATAGGGAGTACCCTGAAAGATGTAATAGTGAATAAAGTAGCATTGATCCATGACCATTGGATAACACAAATCGATCTCGATTTGGCCAATGAGGATCAGCTGGATTATGTTGCAAATAATCAGTCCATAAAACTTGCGCAATATCTGCCATGCCCATAGGGGCCCCAGGATGTCCTGAGTTGGCTTTTTGTACGGCATCCATACTGAGCGCACGGATAGCATTGGCTAATTGACGGCGTGAAGGCGCAACCATGGATAGCTCCTCAACAGTAGTTTGTCATTAAGATTACATAATATGGCCTGAAAGGACGCGCAAATTATATCACCTGACTATGAAAGTCCCTAAACCTATCTCCATTTAATTGAACATCCTTGGCTGAAAACCTGTTCTTTGGGCCCTTTTCCGGTAGCAGCGATTAGTTTCATTGCTTCAACGAGTTCTCTTTTTGCGCCAGGAGGCGCTGGCTTGATGCCACTTTCATCCAAACGACCTCGATACTGCAGTTTTAAGTTAGAATTATATCCAAAAAAGTCAGGTGTACATATAGCGCCGTATTGCTTAGCAACCTCTTGAGATTCATCCAATAGGTAGGGAAAAGGAAAATCTTGTTCCTTAGCTATTCTTTGCATATTTTTATAGCTATCTTCGGGATAATCGGTTGGATCATTTGAGCAAATGGCCACGCACCCCATATCCGCCTGTTGCAAAACTTTAACGTCTTCAATCAAGCGCGGCAAAATTGCTTTAACATATGGGCAGTGGTTGCATATAAACATCACCAATAGCCCATGATTGGTAGAGCAATCCGCCAAACTATAATATTTACCGTCTACGCCTAATAATCGAAAATCTGGGGCAATTTTGCCAAAATCACACAAGGGTGTTTTCATCAACGGCATTCTTATCTTCCTGTTTCATAAAAGCAAAGTGGGAAGAGTATATACCTTTTACTCTTTTGAGGTGACGTGCTAACCTCCTTCCTCATGGAAGAAAATCAAAAGCCTTCGCTATAGGGATTGTGCATGTCAAATTATCGATTATTTACTTCTGAATCTGTCTCTGAAGGACATCCAGACAAAATTGCAGATCAAATTTCTGACGCTGTGTTAGATGAGATCCTAAAGCAAGACCCCAACGCAAGAGTTGCCTGTGAAACCTTTACCAAAACGGGAATGGTTCTTGTGGGTGGTGAAGTGAGAACCAAAGCTTGGGTCGATATCGAAAATATTACGCGAGAAGTTGTCAAAGATATTGGCTATAACCATTCTGATCTGGGTTTTGACTTTGAATGTATTGCGGTCTTGAATGCCATTGGTAAACAATCGCCCGATATCGCCATGGGAGTTGATGAAACAGAAAATCATGAACAAGGCGCCGGGGATCAAGGGTTGATGTTTGGTTATGCCACCAATGAAACAGCTGTGCTTATGCCTGCCCCCATCACTTATGCCCATCTATTAATGATGCGACAAGCACTGGTGCGTAAACAAAAAATTCTACCCTGGTTACGTCCTGATGCCAAAAGCCAAGTCACTATGCAATATAAAAATGGCAAACCTGTTGGTGTTGAAAGTATTGTACTCTCAACACAACATGATCCTGATGTTACTCACTCTCAGATCATTGAAGCGGTCATGGAAGAAATCATCAAACCTGTTATACCTGCTAATTGGCTCACCAAACAAACGCTCTATCATATTAATCCAACTGGTCGCTTTGTGATTGGCGGTCCACATGGTGATTGTGGATTAACGGGGCGCAAAATTATTGTAGATACTTATGGTGGTATGGCCAGACATGGCGGGGGCGCAATGTCGGGCAAAGATGCTTCTAAAGTGGATAGATCCGCAGCATATGCTGCCCGCTATGTTGCTAAAAATATAGTTAGTGCAGGACTTGCCGATAAAATTGAAATACAAGTATCCTATGCAATTGGTTTGGCAACACCAACCTCAATAGCTGTTGAAACTTTTGGCACTGGTAAAATTTCTGATGAAAAAATTGTCAAGTTAATACAAGAGCATTTTGATCTGCGTCCAAAAGGTATCATCAAAATGCTGGATTTATTAAAGCCAATTTATCGTAAAACAGCTGCCTATGGGCACTTTGGTCGAGAAGATGCCGGATTTACCTGGGAACGCCTTGATAAAGTGAATATCTTAAAAGAGGCTGCTTTTGGTTAAAGGAACCTATTCAGATGCAATCTAAAGCTGATGACAAAAATGATTATTGGATAGCCGATTTAAACCTCGCTGAATGGGGCCGTAAAGAAATTGCCATTGCTTATACCGAAATGCCAGGATTGAAAGCATTATGTGAAAAATATGGCAAAGAGAAACCTCTCAAAGGTGCTCGCATTGCGGGTTGTTTACATATGACCATTCAAACCGCTGTTCTCATCGAAACGTTGATTACTTTAGGCGCTACGGTGAGATGGTCTTCTTGTAATATCTTTTCAACTCAGGATCATGCAGCAGCAGCCATGGCAGCATCAGGTGTCCCTGTATTTGCTAAAAAAGGGGAAACTGAAGAAGAATTTTGGTGGTGTATTGAACAAACACTCTATGGCAAAGATAACTGGCGACCCAATCTTCTTTTAGATGATGGCGGTGATTTAACAAAAATTATTCATGAAAAACATCCGGAATTGTTGGCAGATATCAAAGGTTTATCTGAAGAAACCACAACCGGCGTCCATCGATTATATGAAATGGCTGCCGAAGGTAAACTGAAAGTTCCGGCGATTAATGTTAACAATTCTGTCACTAAATCTAAATTCGATAATCTTTATGGCTGTCGTGAATCCCTTTTGGATGGAATCAAACGAGCAACCGATGTGATGATCGCCGGTAAAATTGCTGTCGTATTGGGATATGGTGATGGTGGCAAAGGCTGCGCACAAGCTTTTAGAGGTTTTGGGGCCACTGTATGGATCACAGAAATAGATCCCATTTGTGCGCTCCAAGCGGCCATGGAAGGATACCGTGTCGTCACGATGGATGAGGCCGCAAGCCAGGGTGATATTTTTGTCACTGCTACTGGTAACTATCATGTGATCACTCACCAGCATATGCAAAAGATGAAGCATCAAGCCATTATCGCCAATATTGGTCATTTTGATTCAGAAATTGATGTCGCTTCAATGAAAAAATACTCTTGGGAAAATATTAAACCCCAGGTTGACCATATTGTATTCCCAGATGGTAAACGACTTATCTTGTTAGCCGAAGGACGCCTCGTTAACTTAGGCTGTGGTACAGGACATCCTAGTTTTGTTAGCACAGATTGAACTGTGGAAAAATAGTTCAACTTATCCTATTGGTGTCCATGTGCTTCCTAAACATCTTGATGAACATGTTGCCAGGTTACATTTAGATAAAGTAGGCGCTAAATTGACAACATTAACGCCTGAACAAGCGAAATATCTTGGCATAAAAGTCGACGGTCCTTATAAACCCGACTACTACCGATATTAGGTGGATTTTCTTAAAGAAGTACAAAATGTTTATACCTAGAATTTATTACCCCCATCCCTTACAGTCTGGTGAGAATGTGTCTTTGGAAAAAGAAACAGCTCATTATGTTACCACCGTCATTCGTCTTAGAAATGAAGACCTTGTTATACTTTTTAACGGTGATGGTGGAGAGTATGTTGCGAAGCTTTTTATTGAGAAAAAACGCGCCATGGCAAGCATTATGTCATTTAATGATATCAATAAAGAGTCTTCGTTAGAAATTCATCTTGGTCAAGGATTAGCCCGTGGCGACAGAATGGACATCGTCATTCAAAAAGCAACGGAACTAGGAGTAACAAGTATCACGCCTTTGTTCACTAAACAAAGTAATGTAAAACTTTCTGAAGAACGAGCAGACAAACGCTTACACCATTGGCAGAAAATTGCGATAAGTGCATGCGAACAGAGCGGTCGAACACTTATCCCGACTATTCATGAGCCGGTGAATCTAACTGATTGGGTGCAACAAAATTTTGCTGGCACCTCTATACTCTTAGACACCAACTGCCAATCTCCCTTAAAAGCTCTCCCCCCCCCGACTGCCATTAGACTTGCGATAGGCCCCGAAAGTGGCTGGGAAGAACATGAATCGGCGTTTATGATTTCTCATGATTTCACTCCTGCAACACTTGGCCCGCGCATTTTACGGACAGAAACCGCAAGCATTGCTGCCATCAGCATTCTTCAAGGATTGTTTGGAGACTTATCAGGACAATGAATGAGTTTTTCGACTTCACTTGAAAGAAGTGATATATCCAGCAATAGATATTCCTTTGGATCCGCAGACGATTCTGACATTATCGCCAATTTTTTATCTTCATCCTTCCAAGTAAGATCTTCTGGTTTCACCTTTAGCCGAGAAGGGTGTTTATCAATCAAAATGGCGAAATACGGTGGAAGTGATCTATTGGCAAATAATGCATTAATAATTGCAAATTTAGCCTGCTTTGGTATCTTATGAAAAGAGTTCATATCAGGTGTTAAAAGTGGTAAAGATATTCCTCTCCATGTGAGAGAAGCTAAACTAAAATCTGTATTTTGTGAATAATAGTCTCTAAGCACTCCTACTTCTGTGACGGCAACGACTGGCAATAAATAAGATTTTTCTTGATACGTGAATAAAATACAATCTATCATTTTTTTCCGAGTATTTACTGTACTACTGTTCATCATTATGCCTTTGATATTGTCGTAAAAGTCTTAACAACTCTTCTTCAAGGAAAGGCTTCGTTAAGTAAGCATCCGCGCCTGCATTCATCGCTCGCGTTCGATGTTTCTCTCCTGCTCTTGAAGTAATCATAATGACGGGGATGTTTTTAAATTTTGCAGAATTTTTCATTCTCTCAACTACTTGAAAACCATCCATTCGTGGCATTTCAATATCTAATAATACAATATCCGGTGATGTTTGCTCCATTACCTCTAAGGCATCTAAACCATCCACTGCCGTTAATGGCTTGAATAAATGCCGTTTTAACAACCGGCTTGTAACTTGTCTTACCGTTGTGGAGTCATCTACAATCAATACTTTAGTTTCATATTGTTTCTCTTTATCTGCTTCAACAATATTAGATTTTTGTATTCTCCCCAATGCACGCTGGATCAAATATTGGGCATTGAGAACAAGAACAATTTTACCATCCCCCAATAAAGATACTCCTGAAATTTCTTTTACATATTGTAATTGTATTCCGGCAGGTTTTATCATGATCTCTCGACTGCCTATCAATTTATCAATCACAAACGCAACATGCTCTTTTTCCGATTGCAAAAAGATCACCGGCAATGCATCAAATTCAATTTCACAATTATCCCATTTCCTTTCTCCTAACACTTCAGCCAAATAAAATAATTCATAGTTATCTTGAGCATATCTGATTCTACCATGACCAGTTTTCAATTTTTCTTTCAGCTCTTGACTAGGCACTCGAGTTATTGCTGCTAAATTGGCTAATGGAATGGAATAACTTTGCTCTCCCACTATTAATATTAAAGCTTGACTTAAAGATAAGCTAAATGGCAAGCGAATGGTAAAAGAAGTGCCTACTGATTTACGGCTATTGACTTGAAGCATACCACCCAATTTATTAATTTCAGCGTTCACAACATCCATACCAACCCCTCGTCCGGAGATTGGTGTTATGATTGATTTAGTACTAAAGCCAGGTAATGATATTATCTGAATGGCATCAGCTTTAGACATAGCTAGTTTAGGATCCCATAATTTTTTTTCAACTGCTTTTTCTCTTACTTTTTCAAAATCAATTCCTTGACCATCATCAGCTAAGTGAATAATAATGTCATTACCTTGTCGAAACATCGATAAAGTAATAACGCCATAATTAGGTTTGCCAGATTGTTTGCGAACCTGAGGCGCTTCAATGCCATGATCAATAGCATTTCGAACCATGTGCTCTAACCCCGGAATTAATTTTTCTAAAATTTTCCTATCCACTTCACCTTGGGCTTTTAAGCATTCAAACCGCACTTCTTTTCCTAATTCATGAGAAACTTGGCGTACAATTCGCTTTAATCTTGGCACTAAGCTTTCCAAGGAAATCATTCTAGCGTGCGTAATTCCTTCTTCTAGACTTCTAGCCGCTCTTCCTTGCTCAACCAAAAGACCTTCAAGACTTCTGGTTGAGAGGACCACAGATGAATTTAGCTGTTCCAGAATATTGAGTTTATCCACAAGCGAACGAGTGGATTGTTGCAAAAATGAATATCTATCAAACTCTAAAATATCAAATTCTTCGTAACTTTTTTCATTTATGACTGTTTGATACATTCTAAGGTTAGTATCTGCTTTAACCTGTAAATATCGCATTTGCTCTTGAATTAATTTGATTTCTTTTGTCATTTCTGCAAGCGTCTCACGTGTCCCCCCCAGCTGTTGTGCAAGGTGAGAACGAGCGATGTTTATTTGACCGGCAAGTTTGCTAAATTTTTCGAGAAGATCGGTTCTTAATCGTATGACTTCACTTGATTGATCTTGTGGTCCTTTTCTAACAATATCGGTTGTCACAAGATCTTGTTCATGATTTTCCTCAGACAAGACTTCTGTTTCTTTTTTGTCACTTTTGTCTTCTTTATCATTTGACGGAAGTGATTGAAAACAGGTTTTTAATTGAGCAAGAGGAATGTCCTCATCAGGAGGCAATGCAGATTTCGAAAGAGCATCAACATAAAAGTTGAAATAGTCTATAGAAAGTTGTATCTCTTTTAAAACAGGTGGATTTGGCTCTAACTCTTTGCTATGAATTTTCTGAATAATTTGCTCTAAACAATGGACGTATTCACTAATAGCGGTTAAACCCATCATTCTTGCGCTACCCTTCAAGGTGTGTAGCTCACGTAAAATGGGTTCAACCAGAGAAGTATCTGTTAAGGATAGATGCCATTTTTCTAAATGGTTATTAATCGCTTCGAGAAGATCATTAGCTTCTTCAATAAAAATTTGAATGAGTTCATCATCGTATTTCATCTGGACCCCAACTCATTGGCCCCAAGCTTGTTCTTTTTGTTGCAAGTCTTGCTCTTTACCTTCCAGTTGGGGTTGACTATCGCCACCTTGTACAGGTAGTTTAAAGCCAGCAACTGAATCGCGTAATTCAATAGCCAGTTCCGCAAGGTGCCCAATGGATGCCGCCGTCGTCATAGATCCAGAAGCCGTTTGAGTGGTAATTTCCTGAATAACACCCATTGTTTTCGAAATTTTACTTGCTGTCAGGGCTTGTTGTTGAGCTTCATTTGAAATATTTTGAATCAACTCAGCCAAATGAAGAGAAACGCTTTCAATTTTTTCTAATGCAACACCAGCATCTTGGGCAAGGCGTGCACCTTGTACAACTTCGGCTGTTGTTTGTTCCATCGATTTCACTGTCTCACTGGTATCGTTTTGAATGGCATGTACTAATGCTTCAATTTGCTTTGTTGCAAGGCTCGAGCGCTCAGCTAATCGTTGAACTTCTTCTGCAACCACAGCAAACCCTTTCCCTGCTTCACCCGCCATCGCTGCTTGAATAGCTGCATTTAAAGCTAAAATATTAGTTTGATCGGTGATATCATCAATCAGAGAGACTGTATCTCCAATTTCTTGAGAGCTTTCACCCAATCGCTTAATTTGTTTAGCTGTTTCTTGGATTTGCCCTTTAATTCGTTCCATCCCACTGATAGTGTTTTGAACCATGGTCACACCACTTTTGGCGATATTCACAGAGTTTTCAGCAACTTCCGTACTTTCTGTTGCATTAGCCGACACATGTTCAATGGAAGCTGCCATCGCATTAATGGCAGCGGTGGCACCAACAATTTCTTTAGCTTGGTTTTCACTTGCTTGAGCAAGTAATCTTGCAGTCGTTTGAGCTTCTTGTGCAGAAGCCGATACTTGAACGGCTGTATCATTAATGGTAAATACCAATTTACGTAGTGCATTAATGGCATAGTTAACAGATTCTGCAATAGCGCCGGTAATATCTTCACCTACTGTCGCATGCACTGTCAAATCACCGTCTGCAAGATTGGCTAATTCATCAAGCAGTCGCCAAACGGCTGCTCTATTTGCCCTGTGTTGCGATGCTGTTTGTGCAAGACTTATCTTCGTATCTGAATATAGTTGATATGACATCCATAATAGCAAGACAATGCACACCGCCCCCAGAAAATAGCCTGAGAAAGGCCCAATGAGTCTTTTTTCAGATGCTTTTGCATAAGCACGCAGTAGTTCAGTTGATTGATCAAGCAGTGTTTGGCTCCCTAAAAATATATCGTATGATGCCGTTCTCACTAGCATTAATTGCTCTGATATTTGAATAATCTGCTGGACATTTTCTTCTACATAGCTAAATTTTTCTGTTATAACATCAAGAATTTTTCTGGCTTCAGGATCGGTGACTTTAGTCACTCCCAAAGCAGCATTTCCTTCTCTCATACCATTTAAATAACTGCCAAATAAATTAGCCTGCCTAGAAAAAGCATCCGCGGCATCAACAGCATCTTCTCCACCTTGAAGCACTTTATCTAAATAACGAATAATTCTCTCAGCAATCCATTTCTGACGAGCAGCAACAGATATTTGATCGCCAGGGGCATTATTTTTTAACAAATTATCAATGACTTTGTCGCATTCGACTTGCAATTGAGGGATGGTTTTATTTAAATTAGTGGCTATTTGATGTAATTCTAATAATGAGTTTTGTCGACTTAAGATGGCATCGGCTTTTTCACGAAGTGGTTTCCATGTTTCTTCTAATCGCAGTAATTCGCGATGACGAATATCAGCCGCTGTTGGTGGCAAACCCGATTTGATATCACCATTAATTAGTGAGTCCAGACCCGTATCAAATTCATCTCGACGATTACGTAGCAATTCAAAAGCATCCTGAACACCATCTGCAGCATTGCTGGCATTTTTCGCTAAACTCTGTGAAAGTATCCTCAACTCGCCTGCGATGGCGATATAATGTTTATCATTCTCATCTTGAACACTTACGTACCAAAAGTTAATAAACATAAGCAAAATGCTCAGTGTTAACAAAATACCAACAAAAGCATAATCTTTTTTGATGCCGGTATGAGAAATGGATTCTTTGTCAATCACTGCCATATCAATCCTCAACCTCTATGATTTCATCCTCTCTTAAAGCCACGTCACGAAAGCTGGGATGTTGCATAATTGCTTTGCAGCTGATGATAGGTAACTCAACATGTTCATTAATAAAAGCACCTATAATAAACGGCGTTAATTCCGCAACATTCAATTGTGTTTGTGTTCTTCTGTCTTGGGAAGCTATCCGTTGCAAGCCCAATACCCTATCAACCAATATGCCGGAATATTCCTCATGGTTATTAATGACTAAGATTCTTGAATAATGTGTAATCGTTGATATTTTCTTTGTTAATAAGCCGTTTAACTCTGTCACAGGAAATAGTTCTCCGCGACAGGTGACCATGCCTCGTAACCAAGGCTTCACTCCTGGTACTGGAGCGAGCTCGGGAACCCGCATAATTTCCACGACTTCCTCAAGAGGCGTTAATAAAACATGACAACCTGATAAAAATGACACGCCTACCCAATTATCCGCTGAGGTTTCATGGTAGGGTAAACCTTTGGCACAACGATGGATCTCCCCTTCTAAGGAGGCCAGGAAGTTAAATGGTGTTTGCTGTTGTGATTGCATGCCTTTGCCTTACAATGAAATCATCCCTTGGCTGCATAAGAATGTAAGCGCCTAACATAATAATAGTAGCAATGGCTATCTTTGTTTGTCGATTTAACACTTATGGATAAAAGCATGGTTAATTTATCAGTTAAATGGTCCGCGATATTTTTGGATGAACAACATCGTTTTGCTCGAATGTTGTTTTTAGCCGCAATGCTGCATGTGTTCTTGTTTCTATCACTTGATGTTCGTTTTACTGCCATGAAGCCTTTGAAAAATATGATGGCTCAAATCATTGATGTCAGGCTCAACCCTGAACAATCTGAGATTGAATACACTGCTTCTTCACCTTCAGATGCTAAACCTGAATTAGAGGGAACAACTTTCAGTGGGGTCAGACCCCTAAGACGACGAACTGTCTCTGCTGCAGCGCACGATAGTAGAGATGCTTCGTATCTAGCCAGATGGCAATCTTATGTCGAACACTATGGAAACAATCATTACCCGGAAGTCGCTTTAAAAAATAACTTACGGGGTAACTTAAGATTGCTCGTTGCTGTAAATAAAGATGGTACGATTCATGAAGTTATTATCCGTCAATCATCCGGCTCCCCTGTGCTCGATCAAGCGGCTATTAATCTTGTCTACCAAGCAGCCCCCTTTGAACCATTG
>CAYXVT010000032.1:10639-13575 GCA_964468105.1 Uncultured Candidatus Berkiella sp.
AATAGAGGTACTAGAAATAATACGTACCTGGCAATTTAGGGGTAAGTTTTCCACCTCATAATAAAAATCATCCTGACCTAATGCCTATATCCCACTACCGCGGAAACGATGAACATAGTAAGATGACATATTAGGGTGGTGTGTCGTACCCTCAAGGTGTAATAATGAGTGTATATACTTCATTGCGTGACCATTTTCTTATCGCTATGCCAACCATGGCCGATCCGCATTTTTCTCACTCTGTTATCTATATTTGCGAACATTCACCAGAGGGTGCAATGGGGATTGTTGTAAACATGCCTTTGAGCATTCATTTAGGCGATGTTTTACAAAACATGAATATCAAAACGGATGACAACGGACTATCTCAAACGCCCGTTTTAGCCGGGGGCCCCATTCAGCAAGAAAGAGGATTCGTTATCCATCGAGGTAGTACAGATAAGTGGGAATCTTCATTAGCACTGACTAAAAGCATCAGTATTACCACTTCAAAAGATATTTTATTTGCAATCGCCAATCATAAAGGTCCAAAGGATCTCATCATTGCATTAGGCTATGCTGGCTGGGATAGCGGTCAATTAGAACGCGAGATAGCGCAAAATACTTGGCTTTGCGGCCCTGCGGATCCTCAAGTTTTATTTGATATTGCTCCTGAAAATCGCTGGCGCGCCGCTGGTGCATTATTAGGTGTTGATATGGATTGTTTATCGTTGGAAGTTGGCCATTCTTAAGGTTTTCGAGGGATAATGGTTATTGAAGGTACTTTTCTAGGTTTTGATTTTGGTACAAAACGATTAGGCATTGCTGTTGGTCAATCTATCACTAAAACTGCACGACCTCTTATTACCTTGAATGTTCACAAAGGTGTTCCAAAATGGGAAGAACTAGCCAAAATCATTCATGAATGGTTACCCAAAGGCCTCATTGTTGGACTACCACTTCAACCTGATGGCTCAGACTCTCCAACAAGCCTTAAAGCACAAAAATTAGGTCGTCAATTGACGAATCATTTTAAGCTCCCTGTTTATTATATCGAAGAAAGACTCACCAGTGTTGCTGCCAAGGAACGCTCCCTGGAGTATTATGGGGCATCTCTGATGCATCGAGATCTCGATGCGCTTGCCGCAGCAATCATTTTAGAGTCATGGTTCAATAGCAAAGGAAACGATTAAGCATGCTCCAGCTCAATAAGCAAAATCGTCTTAAACATTTACTGACAATCGATGGACTCAAAAAAGAACATATTATTGAAATACTTGATAAAGCCGAGGAATTTTTTACCCCCACAACAGGGGAAATTATTCAATCAAACCACCTGCAAGGTAAAACCGTTGCTAATCTTTTTTTTGAACCCTCAACTCGTACCCGTTCCACATTTGAATTAGCTGCCAAAAAACTTTCCGCCAGTGTATTGAATTTAGATATTTCCCACTCTTCCACTTCCAAAGGGGAATCTCTACGCGACACCGTGCGCAATCTGCAAGCCATGCAATGCCAACTATTCGTTGTTCGCCACGCCAGCAGTGGAGCGGCACATTTTGTAGCACAACACGTTAATGAAGGCGTTGCGATCCTTAATGCTGGGGATGGCACTCATGCTCATCCAACGCAAGCTTTGCTTGATATGTTTACTATCCGCAAACACCGTGGTGATTTTAGAAAGCTCAGCGTGGCTATTGTTGGCGATATCTTACATTCTCGGGTGGCACGCTCACAAATTCATGCATTACATATTTTAGGCGTATCCGATATCAGAGTGATTGGTCCAAAAACTTTACTACCTTCTCATATTGAACAGTTGGGAGTACATGTATTCCATGATTTACGTCAAGGACTCAAAGGAGTTGATGTGATCATGATGTTGCGACTACAAACAGAACGGATGCAATCAGGATTGCTTCCTAAAGGAAACGCCTATTATCGATTGTATGGCTTATCTTCTGAAACCTTAAGCGCAGCCAATCCTAATGCTTTGATTATTCATCCCGGTCCCATTAATCGTGGTGTTGAAATACAATCTGATATTGCCGACAGTCCCAATGCCGTTATCCTTGATCAAGTCACTAATGGCATCGCAGTGCGAATGGCAGTTATGTCATTGTTATCTGAAAATGCCTTAAAATCATGATAGGTTGAACATGAAAATAGCAATTCAAAATGGCCGTCTTATTGATGTGGCTAATGGTGTAGATGAAATCACCGATTTAACCATAGAAAATGGAAAAATAAAGCATATAGGCCCAACTGCTTCTGATTTTGAAGCCGATAAAATCATTGATGCAAAAAATTCCTGGGTGCTACCTGGTTTAGTGGATGTCTGCTGTCGTCCTCAGATGCAACATCCGCATGGTACAACTTTGCAAGATGAAGCTGTCGCTGCTATCAAACGTGGGATCACTTCAGTTTGTATTCCACCTGATGGCGACCCAATAGTGGATACCAGTGCAAATGTTGTCCGTTTGAAGCAACAACGCAATAATCTACTGCCATCCATATACCCCATTGGAGCGCTTACCTCACAATTACAAGGTGAATCTATAGCTGATCTTACCGCTCTTCATGAAGCCGGTTGTATCGCTTTTAGTAATGCTCAACGCTCTATCACTAATTTAAAAATGCTTCGTCATTGTTATGAATATGCAGCAAGCTTTAATTTATTAATTGTGGTGCAGCCCTTTGATGAATCGCTTGCCAAAGGCGGCATAGCGCATGAAGGTCAAGTTGCTACGCGTTTAGGTTTAACAGGGATCCCTGTCAGTGCAGAAACCGTTGCGATTGCTCAACATCTGTTATTAATGGAACAATGTGATGTCCGTGTGCATTTTACTTGTCTTTCAAGCAGTGATGCTGTTATGCAAATCAGGGAAGCCAAAGCCAAGGGGCTAAAAGTAACCGCTGATACAGCAATGCATATGCTACATCTCACTGAAATGGAC
>CAYXVT010000032.1:13585-20477 GCA_964468105.1 Uncultured Candidatus Berkiella sp.
ACCGCGAATTTTGATGCAAATTGCCATTTATATCCCCCCTTACGTAGCCTTCGGGATAGAGATGCCTTAATACAGGGTGTCAATGAAGGCGTGATTGATGCCATTTGTTCAGATCATCGGCCTTTAGATACCATTGCAAAACTAGCGCCTTTTGGGGATACCATCCCAGGGTTGTCGGCCATTGATACATATCTCTCACTTGGCTTACATTTGGTTCACGAAAAGAAAATTGATCTACATAAACTGCTTGATGCAATGACATGCAATGCCGCAAAATTGTTTTCGCTGCCTGCAGGCACGCTTTCTCTTGGTGCGACAGCTGATGTTTGCATTGTTGATCCGACTAGGTATTTTTCCGTAGATGAAAAAACTCTTTTCAGCAAAGGTAAAAATACGCCTTTCAAAGGCTGGGAGATCCCAGGGATAGTGACCCATACTTTGGTGCAGGGTCAGATTGTTCATGAACTTTAGTTCAGAAGAACTTATTAATGGCTTCTATCATCTGACACTGGATTGCACAGATATTGCTAAACAAGCGCTTCCTGGTCAATATGTTATTATTGAAGACCAGTATCCCTGCTATATCCTTGGGCAAAACAAAGGTTTAGAAGTGATTGCATCACCACTTCTTATGACACAGCTGAAAAGCAAACAAACTTTGAACATTTCTGCCTTATACGGAAACCCAATACCTTTGCCAAATAAGAACGGGTTTTATCTTATGAAGGTTGAAAACGAAGGTTTAGCCGCTTGTCTGTTTTTTCTTAAAAAATATCGTAAAGAATTTAAAGGGCTAATATTCATAGGTTCTGATAACCACTTTCCCTTTACTCCCTGCCCTTCTAGGCAGATGATTTCAGGGATCCCTGCCGATGTGATTGCCGCTATTGGGCTCTTGGAAGACTGGGGCGTGCCCCATCGTCTGGCAAGTGCTCATGAAATACCCGGCGTTTATCATGGTACCGTGGAGGAGCTAGCCCATCAATGGTTGTCCAAGGCGAATATTGAATCTGTTATTACGATAACCATTCCGCCGCTTGCATGTTTATCAAATTAATGTAATTTTTTATGTGGATCAATATTTTCATTTTTCTCAACCGCAACAGTGTGTGCTGTCACCGTTTTATTTGACGTCGTCTCTTGCAATTGCTTCCTTAAAAAATCAAGTGGTGATCCCCTTTTCGATTGTTCTGGAGCAGTTGACGTTAAATCCTTCTTTGTTAGTCCTGCTCTATCCATTAAAGCAACCGTATCATTTTTTAATTTGAGATCCAGTTTCTGATCAACACAAAGTTTTAATAATGATTTCACATCATCAACTGTAAAAACTTTATCGTTTCTCTTTGCTTTTGCAAGTACTTGAATTGCTTCTCCCTTTAGCTCTTGAGAAATGTTAGTGCTTTTTGTTAGCGGTATTAGAAAAGCTATAATATCCATACGGAATTGATTGTTTTTATTATGTAAACTTTTACTTATATCGTCTCGAACTTCATTCTGACGTTCAACAGTTGCTTGCCCTTGCACAAAACCTTTTTGATATTTTTGAGTAAGACTATTATCTGCACTTACCATTTTTGCTAAGTCTCGGGCATATAACTGCTGGGATTTGTCATCTAAAACTTGCATCTGTGGATCAAGCGCTAATTGAGAAGCATAAATGCATATTGCCTCTATCACTATTGGTTCAAGAATATTCAACTTTCCTTGCGCTTTAACAAACGGCTTTTCGGAATTTGAAAGCTGCGCAAGCATTCCAGAGACCAAATTTGAATACGTTCTAAAATATTCTTTGGCTTTATCTGAAGCAAAAGTTGGGTCTGATAATACCGTATTTAAAGGTCTACCAATTGTAAATCCAAGAGAACCTGCTATTGATTGAAGAAATACCTTCTTTGGGCCAGCAGCCTTCACATATCCATTTTGAATTTTGCTATATATATAGTCTGAAAAGTCGCTTTGACTGTTTTTGTTAGTGGTAACTTTCCCCATCACTGAGCCAATGTCTGCAGTATAGTCTTCTATAAAGCTTGCTTTAGCATATAAGTCCGTTTTCAGAGAAGAAAGAGCCTCAGGAATAAAATGAGGTGATGGTTTACCTTCTTTAGGAATGACGCCTGCCAAACTTCGTGACATATTTGCGCCGAATTCTTTTAATTTATTGTTGGGAATTTTATTGATTGCACGTTCGGTATAGTCTTTAATCATTTCATCGAAATATTTTTCAAATAAATCGTCCAGGGAGTTTACATTTAATGACAAAAGAAAAGCTTCATCAATTTCTTTTTGCTGTTTGACTTTAATGGCCGCGTTAAAAGCTTCCATAAAGCCCATTTTGAGCTGTTCTTTTCGTTGATCTAATGTCATGGGGCCTGCGTTGGCCATGGCTTATTCTCCTGCTTGCTTATTTTCTTAATTTTTTAGTTTTCTCATCATCATCATTGTTGCCTCCAGCTTTTGCGTCAGCAACAGTCGACTCCGATTCTGCCTTAGAAGAAGTTGGATCAGGTTTAAAAACTAGATGGTGCCCACCAGCCGGAGCAAGAGCAGCTCCCTCAGTACTTTTTTGCGCAAATGGTGAAAGTGGAGGATCAATTTGATCGATGGTTACTTGGATGTTGTTTCTGTTATGTTTATCTTCAACCTCAACGCACTTATTGAGGTCCCCAAGAAATTTGATGTTTTGTTTTGCTTCTTTGGTCGGTCCTCCTAATCCAAAAAATCCTCTTTTCTTTGCATTTTCTTCTGCTTTGGCACGCAAACTCCCAAGATCAACCACCTCAACACAAATGCCCAGTTTTTGCAGAGCTTGAATTTGCTTAATTGTTTTATCTAAATCCACGACGGTTATGTCGCCCAACAAGTATCGTGATTTGGTTGTCATCTGAGGGTGTAGTTGAGCCACGGTCACTAATTTAGCTTGTTCAGCAGAACCTTTTACCTTTGCTATATTTTTCCTTTGTTCCATAAAGTATGCACGTTTTGCTTCGTCCTTAACATTTATCGTTGCGCCGATTTCACTTGCCAATCCAATGTTCGCGCGTACAGCAACACCATTGAATCCTGAAATGTTAAGGGTGACATTATTTTTCCTTGCGTATTGTTGTAATACTTCTTTTTGAGGGCCATCTAATGCAGGAATCAATCCCATTTCCATGCATTTTTGGACTCGTTCAAATAAGACCTTGGGATCTCGTCCGTCAATCTTTATTTGCTCAGCAACATTCTTCAAATGTTCTTGCACCAATTGCTTGGTACTATCATTGGCTTTTTCGTCAAGCAATTGCGGGTTAAAACCTTGATTGAGTATTGTTTGAAATATAGCAAGAGCATGCTTTGCATTTTCAGATGAAATAGCAAATGGTTTATCTGTCGGTACAGGAACAGATACTCTTGAGTTAATACCCATTAATGCTAGCTTTTGTGCTTCTTCAATTTGCTTGTCGGGATCAACATTGCGTAAATCAATCATAACTAGTTCTTTTTTCACATGAGTTTTAACCGCACCTGCGTTTTGCACGTTTACGCGCATTCCCCTTAACACTAAGCATTGTTGCATCACCTTTAAATCCTGCTGCACACTTCCGCTGTTTACGGTCACAATAGGCAACTTATTTGCATTTTTAACGCTTTCTTTTATTTCTTTTTCAAGATGAACATTAAAAGGTACTATACCCAACTCCACTAAATTACGAATAAGCATCACAGGCTCAGTGCCCTTGGGTATGTTGACATTAAATTCAGCTGCTACTGTTGGCGATGATTGTAAATAATCCCTTAATGCTTGTTTAGCTTGAGGATCAACATCGACTATAAAACCATTTTCTGCTGCTACTTTTATTCGTCGAAGCACTTCTTTACCATCAATCTTGCCATCCGTGCTTAACGGTCCTGATATTTTAATTTGTCTTTCCGTGGTAACAGCTCCTGCTATTATTGGAATTTCGGTGGCATTAACGACTTTGGTGGGATCTTCTAATTGAGCCTTTAAATTGGCTTTCACTTGGGCATTAACATAAGTTTGCACGGCTTCTTTTGCATTCTCTGACAATTTTGGCGTAAAACCAGCAGCTAAAACTGCTTCAAACTGTTTGATAGCAAGCAAAGGAAGCGAGGTGGAAATCAGTAAAGGAGAAGGTCTTTGTTCACCAGCTTCAAAATTGGCTTGAGAAATTACTTTTGTTCCTTGCTTTATTGCTAATTGAGGAACAAATAAACCCTTATCCAATTCTTTTTGATATTTTTCTTTAATAATCCTTATCTCTTGTTTTCTAGCCACCTCTTCCAAAACAGGAGTTCCAGAAGGTATTTTGCCTTCATTAAGTTCTATAGAGACTGCAGGAATCATTTTAAATTTTGATATTTCTTCTTTTTGCTGAGTTTCTTTAATTTTATCTTTGACTAATTTTGCTTCTTTTGCCCCTAAACCATAGTATAATGTAATCCCAGCGTTATTGAGTCCTATCTGGGTTAACGCAACCATTTCATCTATATTTGTCGTTGCAATTTTGGGGTCCTCTAATCTTATGGCTGGTAATCCACCCCTCAATTGTTGAAGAAATTTATGCACTGCCTCAAGATTTGCGCCTTCTGCTTGGGTAACAGTAATGATATTTTTTTCAATTGTTATTTTACAAACATTGTTTTGATTCACATCTTTAACAATAAACTCGGCTCTTTTTCCAAAACCCTTTTTTTCCATTTCTTCAACTTGCCATCCCGAAATTGTAGTGTTCCTTAATAATTCTTTAGCTTTTTTCCTAGTTTCAGTGAATTCAGCGCTTGTACCTAATAGTTTCGTTGTGATAATCACATCGCTTAAGGTTATGTCTTGCGCTTGCTTTGGTTTTGCTTCCTTCGCCCCTGCTGCTGACGTAGCGGCTCCTGCTTGAGCTTTTTTGTCATTGTTTGGCTTAACTGTTAAGGCCTCAATTAAAGTGTTAATTTTGCCGAGATTAATTCTGGCATTTGTAACACTTTTACTCGTTTCTTCAACTTTTTCCACTTCAGCTTGGTATGTTTTAGGATCTGCCCCTTTCGCTATTTGTGAATTAATATATTGCTGGTCAGTTGCGATTTCTCCTTCTTTTCTCTCGATGTTGGCTGTTATTTTCGTTGTTTCATCCTTTAAAGATGCTATTGTTTCTTGTAACGACTTCAATTGTTTATTATTGATTTTGTCAAAATGTACTTTTGCCAACATTTCATTTTTAATTTCAGGGCTTAATGCAGATATCACTATCTCACTAATTAAAAATTTAAATGCTTCAAGAGAACCAGGCTTTTGATTAAAGGCATCAATTGCTTTCTGTATTAAAGCTTTCCCAATATTGTCTTCAGTTAACCTTTGCTTTGCATTGAGTGCTAATGTTACTTCACTGAAACCAGCCTCCGCACCACCCAAAGCAGCACTCATCTGCGCATTTGATACGTTTTTGGCCATATCTCTCATCAATAAGCTATATTTTCCTATTCTTTGTAAGGGTTTTATACTGTAAGCCTCTATACCTAGATTCTGTCGATGACATTGCTCAGAAACAAATTTCTGGAAAAAAAGAGATACGTTGGGAGGAAACCTAATAGCTGTTGTTGAAGCTATAAATTGAGCGAAAACTTCCTGTTTTTGCTTTAATATTGCTGCCCAATTTTGTGGGTTTGGTTCGTACAATGATGCAAAATCTCTTTTTTGAGCATCTATAAGTGCACGTACCTGATTCTTAATTACAATGAATTCTTGCTTTGTTACACACCCTGGAACCTCTTGATAACCATTTAAGGCGGCTTCCATACTCTGTTCAGTGGCCTCTAAATCCTTAATAAATTCTGCTTCTGTGTTTAATAACTCAAGATAAAACGCTATACCAATCCGATTTGCAGGTATTAATAGCGCTTCAAAACCCTGCGTGCCTTCAGCGCCATCGTGAAACGTATTTGTTTTATCATCTACAAGCTTCACTTTCGATAAAACATCTACGCTGCCTGGCGGAACAAATCCAAAAGCTACGCAAGCAGCATCAAATTTACTGCTATCAAATTCCGGAACGGTACTTATATATTTGGTAACATTGATTTCAAGGGCAAAATTCTTCAAACCTTGAGACATACAACCTCCGGCTGTTTCTTATCATCTTTAATTTATAGACAATCAAAATGGAGATAAGTTCAATAGCTTTTATCAGAAAATTAACTTAAAAATGAGTACCTTAGCCTCTTAAAGGGGTATTGTTTGCTCTCCCTCACGGAATTTGGTATAAAGTCTGGCTCAATGCGGAAGAAGTATGGGGACTAAGGTCATGTCAAGAATGTGTATGGTCACGGGAAAGGGTACTGCTCGTGGTAACAACGTTTCACATAGTAATAGAAAAATTAAACGTACCTTTAAAGTAAACGTTCAATGGAAAAGATTTTGGATTGCCGGTGAAAACCGTTTTATCCGGTTGCGTGTTTCCTGTCATGGAATGCGAATTATCGATAAACGCGGTATTGAAACCGTTTTATCTGATATCCGTAGCCGTGGCGAACAAGTCTAGAGGAAGAACACATCATGGCAGCTGATTCAATTAAAATCATTATGCGCTCATCTGAGTCACGTTTTTTCTATACCACAATGAAGAACAAGCGTAACAAAGAAAAGCTTCATATGAAGCGTTATGATCCTGTTGTGCGTAAGCATGTGGAATTTAACGAAGAAAAAGTTAAGTAACCAAATTTAACTGAAATTCTATAAAGAACCCCGCTATGCGGGGTTTTTTGTGGGCAAAAAAAAAGCCCCACAAACCTTGGGGCTTTCTAAACTAGAAAAGAATCAAGCTGGTTCTGCTTTAAGCGTAAAACTCTTCAAGTAGGCAGAGAATTCTTTCAAGCCAGCAATCCCAGCCGTTTCTGCTTCTTGGCA
>CAYXVT010000033.1:0-887 GCA_964468105.1 Uncultured Candidatus Berkiella sp.
CATGAATAAGCCATAACCACCAAAACGCCCACCCTGAGTGACAATCATGCCTTCTGCTCCATCCTTAGGAATATCAACATCAGCTGTAATTTTAAATGATCGCTGAAGAATATTTGGCGCAGCGGCTGGCGGTATGCCACGTGTTTCGCCTGTATACGTGAATGTTGTTCGACCAGCTGTTTGGCTAGGCCGGGGTGTTATCCAACGTGCGATGGTTGAGTTGTCCAGAGGCAGCACATTGTATTTATTTGCTTCAACATAAAAGATATCCTGCATCTGTTTTAGCTTGTCTGGCATCTTTGCGGCTAAATCATTGTACTCGGTTGGGTCCTCATTAATGTTATAAAGCTCCCATTTATATCCATTAATGACATCTGGTGGTGTAGCGGTACTTAAGGCCCACGGCAAAGTAGCTGGCGTTGTCGCAGCTAGCCATCCTTCATGATAGATAGCACGATTACCAAGCATTTCGAAATATTGCGTAGTATGTTGTGTGGGAACTTTAGCGTTGTTTTTATCCCAAGTGTAAACCATGCTTACACCTTCAATGGGACGTTGCTTGATTCCATTTATCATTTCAGGAGCTTTAATGGTTGTCGCTTCAAGAATGGTTGGTACAATGTCAATCACATGATGGAATTGATTTCGAATACCACCAACATCCTTAATACGATTTGGCCATGACATGACTACACCCTGCGACGTTCCACCAAAATGTGACGCGACTTGTTTTACCCATTGAAAAGGCGCATTTCCTGCCCATGCCCATCCTACAGGATAATGTGGCTCTGTATCAGGATCACCAATCTGATCTAAATGTTTTAAGTTATCTGCCAAAGGAGTTGCTATTCCACTTAATGCTTTTATCTCATTTACTGTTCCTTCCC
>CAYXVT010000033.1:897-1310 GCA_964468105.1 Uncultured Candidatus Berkiella sp.
ACTTGTATTACCCATTTAAATGGGGTGTCAAATGCCCAAGCCCAGCTTGCGGCATAATGCGGGAATGTCTTATCTGATCCCCAAAATTCATACCAGAGAAACTGATCTTTTACAGGCACCGCAATGCCGTTAAAGGTGGTAAACTCGTTTGGTGTTCCATGAAGCATACCCTCAGCGCTTGCGCCATTGTCACCTGTAATATAAATGATCAAAGTGTTGTCAAGTTCGCCCAAATCCTCAACGGCTTGGATAACTCGCCCAATCTCATGATCGGTATAAGCCAGATAAGCTCCGTAAACATCGGCTTGCTTGATGAAAAGCTTCTTTTCATCCCAACTTAACGAATCCCATTGTGGCAGCTCCTTTGGCCAAGGCGTCAGCTTTGCATCAGAAGGCATAATCCCAAGTCGCTT
>CAYXVT010000033.1:1320-3465 GCA_964468105.1 Uncultured Candidatus Berkiella sp.
TGATTAGCGAAAATGGTTTCACGCATTTTGTTCCAGCCTTCATCAAAAAGATGCATATCACTGATTTTTTTTATCCATTCTGGCGTAGGATGATGAGGAGCATGTGTGGCACCAGGTGCATAATAAATAAAGAAAGGCTTGTTAGGTGCTATCTCATGGATTTCCTTCATATGTTGGATAGCGTCATCTGCCATTGCCGTAATCATATTCCAACCGGGTTTTCCCTCATAAGGATAGATAGCTGTTGTATTGCGAAACAAGTTTGGTTGCCATTGACTTGTGTCTCCACCCATAAAACCATAGAAATATTCAAAGCCCATTCCAATTGGCCATTGTTCGAATGGTCCCGCCTGGCTCGCCTCATATCCTGGTGTGTTGTGGTTCTTTCCGTACCAAGATGTTGAATATCCATTTTCTTTTAAAATGGTACCTATTGTTCCAAGATCTTTGGTGATGACCGAGTCATAACCTGGGAATCCTGTTGCTACTTCTGTAACAACTCCAAAACCAGCTGAGTGATGGTTGCGTCCCGTAAGTAATGCAGCCCGCGTTGGCGAGCAAAGAGAAGTAGAGTGGAATTGAGTATATCGCAGACCATTTTTCGCTAATCGTTCCAAGGTCGGAGTTGGAATGACGCCACCGAAGGTGCCATGTGCTCCAAAGCCAACGTCATCCATCATGATAACAAGCACATTAGGTGCATCCTTTGGTGGTACAACACGCGGTGGCCACCAAGCTTTTGACTCAGAAGCCTTCTCTTTGATTACGCCACCGAATTTTGGATCTGGGGGGGGAAGTTGTTCGCCACTGATGGTAGTGGTGGCATTAGGCGAACCTAACACATCGATAACTTGCTGTGTGAATGCGCTTGATGGCATCAACATATATGCAGCAATTACTAATTTAATATAATTTTTAACTTTTTTCATACGGACCCCCTACAGATGTCTCGGTCCGAGACGGAGAATATGTAGAGCGAAAATAGACAGTAGCTGAGAAATCACATCCACAGTCGAAAAGCATCTGACATTAAATTGAGGTGATATGCACTAATTATAATTCGGCGTCGTATAAATTCAGTCTTGTGTTTTAGTTGTAAACCCATTACTTTCTTGTCCATTTGTAAGCTCAATAGGAAAGTAAGATGAATAAAGGACCTCAACCTCAATTTGCTACGGATATTCAAGATGCGGCAGCATGGAAGGCGCTGATTAGTGCTTTTTTAGAAAGTCGGACAGATTTGTCAAAAGCAACTCTAGATGTTACTACTTCAAGCAGTCAAGTCACGATTACAATCAGTGATGCTAATATATTGGCAATCCTCAATGATATTTTCAGAACAGCTCAAGCGACGCGTGATAGTTTGCACTATGCACTGCAGGAGATTGATGAAGGTTTATCTAAGCAATTAGTAGCAAGCCCAGTATTTGATGATAGTCAATTGGCTGCGCATGAGGTTATTCCACGCATGTTTGCGCAAGAGCTGCTTGAAGAATGTGGCATCGATGAACAGATGCTACAAAACCCAGTAAATGTTAACAAGGGTGGTCGCGTTTTTCAGATCCCTATCCCCAAGCGAGCAGGCTATGATTTGATTTGGCAAGGCCGGGCGACTTTATTACAAGCCGCACTGTCACAGGGTCGTAAGGAAATGCTGATGAAAGCTTTCCAAGAAAATAAACCCTTTCAAATTAACGAAGAAGCCACGTCCAGCAATTTTACCTTAGAGCCCGGTTTTGAAAATATTGTTGAGATCCAACACCAAGCTGATGGAACGAAGCGTTTTGTTATTAATTATGGGAAATATTTAAACTTACTCTCCCCTCATGCGCCAAGTTTTGAAAATGTTCAACAGACAAGTCATGCCACCACTGCCACGTTAGACAGAAAAACCTTAATAGACTACTTACGGTATACGTTCCAAGAAGGCTTTATGTTGGCAAAACGACAACCTGTTCTATTACCACCGGAAAACCCACAGCAAAGAGCCAATAATGTTTATACGCTGGTTTTAGATCGCAGTGGTAGTATGCATTCTGTTTTCCCAGAATATAAAGAAAAAGTAAATATCTTATGCCAGGAGTTAGTGAAAGTCAGTGCGCCAGGTGATGTGATTCGCATCGTCGATTTTGATGATATAATTGG
>CAYXVT010000033.1:3475-20142 GCA_964468105.1 Uncultured Candidatus Berkiella sp.
AGCTTGGGTTATTAATGGATTTAAAAATTCCATTAATGTGGAAATTTCACGTCATGTTAATAGCCTTACTGTTGGCTGTGGTACTGGACTTTATGGGGCAGTGCACTGGACCTTGGACTCTCTGAAGGAAAAGTATCCTGAACATGAGCATTGCTTAGTGGTATTTACCGATGGCGAGCATACAGATCCAAAATTTACTGAACAACAGCTGATTGATAAAATCCAAGAACAAACCGCGCCAACAGCTAAAAAGCCGCCAAGAATATTCACCTTGGGTTTAGGGAGTCAATATAAAAAAGAAGTGGTTGAAAGATGGTCAAAAGGCAGCGGCGTTAGTCATATCCATTTGAACACGATGGACGACTTTAATAAAATTTATGCTTATGGGGCTGAAATGAGTCGCCCTAGATTACTCAGACATATTGTACAAGGGCTGTTTAAAGAAATCATTTCCGTGTTTAATGATTCTATTACCTTGGTTCCTACTCCTCTTCAAGAAGATGAGCCATTTCAGTTTGCGGATAAAACCTTTTCTTTTGCAAGCAGGCCTCGTGCTACTCTTGTTCCGATAACCCAAACGGCAAGCTTTACCCCAGCTTACAATGCTGCTAGCCAATCGCCAGCTGCACAAGCGGCACCAGCTAATGTAGCCACAGTGGATGCTCTTGAGGAACAACTCAACGGCTTGAAAATTGCCGCACGTAAGTAAAAACAGAGGGTGTCAGGCCTGCTGACACCCATACATACAAATACCTTTCGCGATAAAAGTGATTTATAGTACGATGGATGACTCGCATGGTTATCTTTAGCATGGTATAATTTACTGGTTATTCCTAATCCATTCCTTATGTCTTTATCTGCATAAAAATTTAATACTGTTTTGTTCGAATAGGTGAAAAATGATTAAAGGTATCACAGATCTGCTAGCTGATTTGGCTTTAGATCTAAAGGCTAATAAGCTTGAAGAAGCAGCCATAGTTTGTAACAAAATAGTTGATGGAAAATTATCTCTTGATGAATTGAAAGAGGTGGTTCAATTTCTTGAGAATAATTACCAACATCGATTTATGCCACATTTAATTGCTAGTGATATTGAATATCCTTTTCATCCTGAATTACGTTTCGATTTCCTAACCACCATATTAATTAAATGTGCCAGCAAGTCATTAGTCCAAGAAGTCAACAAGTTGCTAAGCCTAAAAGATGTCAACATCAACATGATGGGATGTTTGGTTGCTCTTCAAAAGGTGTTGGGAAAAGAATATTCTGCAGCGCGTAACGAAGTCATTAAAAGCTTACTGGGTTTTAATAATGGTCAGATGTTATGGAATGAGCGATCTGGACATTATAAAATGAAAAGCAAACAAATAGAAAGTTTAGAAAAGCTAAGAGGAACTGTATTGGTTGAGCTGGCCAAAGCAGGTGAGCATGACTGCATTCGAGATCTTAGAGTTTTTAGAGAAGATATTAAAAATATTTATATTGAATACGCATTGGGCGAAGCATGTATTAAAGGACATTATAGTGTCGTTAAAGTCATTTTAGACTGCTATTTAGTAGGTAAGCATCAAGGATTGGTAATTGATATTGAGTCACAGCTTGATCCAGACAAAGTAGATCAAGCACTAACGTTTGCCCGTGGCGCAATGAAATTTGCTAAAAAGCAAGAAAACATCACAACCTATCTTAAAGAGTTTATTGCAAGAATTCATGAGATTATCGATAGAAAAGCACAAGCCGAAGCTTTACTAAGTGCTCAAAATGAATTGGCAGCAATTACAGCAAATTTTAGTGTTCTTAGATTTAGTATCCCTGATGATGAGGAACCTATTGCAAGACCGAGCTCTAACCCTGTTGATGAGGACCTTATTGAAAGTCCGAACTCTGAAACTGATGAAGAGAATTCTAAAAAAGACAATAAAATGAGCAAAAGGAAATGAGTGTCAACTATTGCATCCTGTGCTAACTCCCAATAAGCACTCGTCGATTACAGGAAATTCCTGGCATATCTTTCTAGTTTAATTTATTAAACTATGACTTGGTAATAACGACAAACCATGGCATTTCTGATGATTGTCTTGAATATATCAGGATATTTGTCTAATATAGCATCTGCCAACATTTTGTCTGATAACTAAACGTTTGGGAGTGTTAAGTGTTAAATATAAGAATTACTCAATTGATCGCATTGCTATTTTTAATTCCATCTATAGCCTTTAGCCAAGGTACTGGAAAAATAATTGATGAAATGCATAAAAAGCATCCCACCTATGGAATAACACTTTTATATCCTATTAATGTCGCTAGCGCGAAAATCAATTTAAGTATTGAAATTCCAAAGAATTATAAAAAATTAGATAATCGCATCGATCCAAATATAGTTGGATATATGCTAACGAAAGGTAATGATATTAATGCTTGGACAGAATATTTTACCGTGACTCCTTTTATTAGCCAAAAAATGGATGCTCATGATCTAATAAAAACATTTTCAGAAAATTATAAAGTTGAATCCAAAAATGTTAAAATTATAGATAAAAAATATATTTCAAAAGGAACGCATAAAATAGCTTATACCGATATATTACATTTCAATCAATCAGAGTCGCGACTTGAATTGTTAAGAGTATTTGGAGCATCAGGCCCCTTTGATTGTATGATTATACAATATAGTATCCACGTTAAATCTGAAATCGATTTAAACAAATATATTAAGAAATTAAACAATTTTTTTGAAAAGAATGTTCGTATACTGGAAAAGTAGCTTCACAGCGCAAACCTCAAGACGTACCTTTTTTACTATTTTGTAAATTATCTTCATATGAAATTAACAATGGAGCGTTTATAGTATCGCGCCAGGCTGGCCCGACGCGGTATTTTGGTTTAACTAAGCATACGTTGAGCGGGCTTTCTAGAGCCCTTTAATTGGACCTGTTTTACTTTTTTGTAAAGTATCATTACTTTGAGGATTTGGTTTACTTTTATCAGGCGCTGATAGTAATGCTTTTGATCTCTTCGATGCTAATGACTCTTTTTTCGCAAGAGATTCACTTAATTTTCCCATAATGGGTTGGATGTTCTTATCATAGTCTGCTTTTCTTTGACTGATAGTCTTCTCAAATTGATCATCCCATTCTTTCAAATTGCGGTTATCTTTAACTGAAGTAAAGTTGTCGATAAAGCTAGATTTGGCGGATTTCATAACAATCCAGTGTTCTTCTAAAGCTTTGAATTGTTGATAAAACTCTTTGAGCTCTTTTTTTGTAAATTCCAATAGATCTTTTTTAGCAAGTACAGCATTAAATTTATCTATCAAGGCGGCACTGCTGTTAGATATCATTTCGACTTTCTTATCCATATAGATATAGTAAGAACGTATTAGTTGCAACACAGGGAGTTGTTTATCATAAAACATCCAAGTGCTGCTCTTTGGCTTAGTATATTTTGTACTTTCTAGAGAAAGTGTTGATTTAATTAGATTGGTAATGGCTTCTTGATTCTCTTTTGGATTAACCTGAAGTAATGACTCGCCGAGAAATGGATTGATACTGGGGTGATATAATAATTCTTTAACCACATCAAGATGTCCGTTTTTAGCTGCAAAATGCAATGCACATTTTCCCTTATATAACATATTAGGATCTGCTTGATGAAGTAACAATTCTTTTAGAAGTTCTGTTTGGCCATGGATTGCTGCAATATGTAGTGGTGTCATGCCATCATACATTGCCTTGTTAGGGGAAGCTTTGCGAGACAACAACTTTTTAACGATGGTTGTATTACCAAAAAACACGGCTGAATGAAGAGCTGTTGAACCATCAATTTTGGCTTGATTAGGGTCCGTGTCTTTATGTTTTAACAATGCCTTAACTATATCAACATGGCCCTTATTTATAGCGGCCATGAGGGGCGTAACCCCATTTATAGTAGCTAGATTGGGATCAGCCCCATTTCTTAAGAGCTCATTCAATATTTTAATATCCCCTTTGATTGCAGCGATGAAAAGTGGCGAACGCCCATTAGGATTAGTCTGATTTGTTTCGGCATTGTTGCTCAATAAAGCTCTCACCATATTAAGAGAGCCATTTTCGGTGGCACATTGTAGAGGCGTAAAACCATCAACTTCTCTATTGACATCTGTTTTCTCATTCTGCATCAAAGCAGTTGCAATATCCTCAAATCCAAAAACGGTTGCAGTCATTAAAGGAGTCATGCCGGTACTACTTGCTAAGTTTGGCTCCACATCTTTGCTATCTAACAATACCATTACAACATCAAGATGTCCTTTATTCACAGCCCCAAGTAGGGGAGTTACTCCTTCGACATTTTTCTTGTTGGGGTCAACCGTTTTGATCTTTAAGAGTTCCTTTGCTATTAGTGCATTTCCATTGAATGCTGCCACATGCAATGGAGAGCTTTCATTTAGTTGAGTTGCCATTGGATTCGCATCGTGTTTTAGTAATTGTCTTGCAACATCAAGGTGACCTTCTTGCGCTGCCATATGCAGTGGTGTAAAATTATTTTCATTTCCTAAATTAGGATCAGCTTTGCTCTCTAGCAATTTGGATACAACTTCAACTTGACTATCTCTTGCCGCACTTAATAACCAAGACCCACCCGACTGATCTTGAGCTTTAAATTTTTCACTAGATATTTCATGAAGACTTTTCCAGGGAGCTGAGCTTTTCCAATCATCTATCACTTTTTTAAAGTCAGGATTATTGTCATGCGTTGCATAAGCTGAAGTCGTAAAAATGACCTTTTCATCTGGGTTAGAACTTTCATTAAAACCACCTACAACAGATTTCGCAATGTCTTGCACACTAGAAAAGTATTTCGTTGGGATGTTGTTCGCATCTATAAAGATCCATTGCTTCTTAATGGGGTCAAACCCAACGCTTATGGCGTGATTTACATTATTCAACACTAATGCTACAGGTTTTTCATAAGGAGGTTGAGCATTTTCTATAGATGTTCTCAAGGATTCAAAATAATCTATTAACGCTTTTTCATTATAAACGCCAGAAAAACTTGAACTCTTTTCAAGGCCCCCTTGATTTTCAATTTCAATGGACATAACTAAGGGCGCTACTAACAAGGCACTTTGCGTCTTAGGCGCTTTTCCTTTTTCGAATAGATGTGGATACAAACTAGCCTGGAAATATAACTCTACCCCATCTAGCAAATGGGTGATTCTATTTAGATTTCGTTCTTTTTCTGTAAGTATATATCCCTGTGCGATATCAGTGACAATCGCATCCAATCGCTCATCAAAAGATTCGATTCCACCTGATAAAATCGCTTGCATACCCATGTGAGCAAATCCAAAACAAATGCCGGTATTATTCGACTTGTATCCAAACTTTTGCATATATTCTATAAAGCTGAGATGACTTATTGAGATATCTGAAGATGTTATCAATTTACTTCTCCTCCAGCCTAACCAATATTTGCTATTTCATATCAGTTTAACATGAATTTTGATTAATACTGAAAAGGTTAGACGAAGTGCTTGAATGTAATGAAAAATAAACAAAATAATAAGGTGATATACGCTTGATTAGCGTATTTGTTTTCTTGACCTATAATCAATCAATGATATTTCCATCAATATTAGTGATTGTTTATAAACTCTCGCAGAGCCTCAGCCATGTACCCTTTAAACTGTTTTAAATCTTCCATCCCCGGACATGTGTTAACGCGACTAAAATTTAAGGTGAAGATGATGGGTCTTAATTGTTCTGATAATAGAAATGCTTCTTGCAATTGATCCATGGTGCCATAATCTTTCCACATTTCTAGATATGTATTAACTAAGACAATATAGCGCGGATCTGATTTTTGTAAATCATGATGACGCATAGCACTATTTAACCAGGAACCTAAAGAAAAGAATGGGTGAGTAATCATCGCATCGCCCCAATCACTAATAGTAATTTGCTTTTCGCCATTAATCAGAATGTTATTGTCTTGAAAATCACCATGTTCTAGCGTCTCAGGAATTGGATATTCAGATAGTCGTGAACACAGATCTGAAAATCTAGAATGATATCGCTTCAAAGTATTTATTTCAGATGTGATTAAACCATCCGCCAGCAATAGTGTTTCCTGGGTCATAAACTGTTGATAGAGGAGAGGTAAATTGGCTAGACGACAATCTTTAACACCCAAGGATAATAAATGATCGACCTCCTCAATAGCGACCATTTGAATATCAGCACAAATGCTTAGTGCATGGCATACCAAATCCATCTGATATTCAACTTTAAGCAAATCACGCATTACAGAACCTGCATCAAACATGAGGAAACAATTTAACGCATCATCTTCTGCAAGTATTTGAGGAACTTCTAGAGCATATTTATTGAATAAAAATGATACTACTTTCGGTTCAAGAGAAAATTCAGGAGCCATTTGTTTTAAATAAATAAAACCATCCTGAGTTGAAAAGCGCCATACATGCGACCAAGGCATATCTCGGACTGGTTCAGGGGGAATAATGGGATGACCAAGTTGTTTTAGCATCTCTTGGGCCCATTTAATCGCGATCTGTTGTTTAGGCATTACTTTTTACCTTTTTTAAAAATTATAACATACTGGAAAAAGCAACATATATATTGCTTTTTCCTTTTAATGGCAATAAAGCAATATATATGTTGCTAAAATATAAAAAAGCAACTAATATGTTTCTTATGGATATAAGCAATTTGTGTGTTTACAATGAGTAACTCTTTAATTTCGCAGCTCAAAAAGCGTCGACTTCAGCTAGGGTTTAAACAAAATGATATGATATTGCGCATGGGGATCTCCCGTCAGCAATATCAGCGGTTAGAGTCTAAAGGGAATCCAAGACTGGATACCTTGGAATTAATTGCTAAAGGCCTAAATAGCGAGCTTATGCTCATTCCTAAAGAAAAGCTAAATGCGGTTCAGGCTGCTCTTGAAAGCGGCATTACCCAACTATCGCAAAAACATCCACAAGATAAGCAAAAGAAAGATCTCTCTGAGGATCCATGGCAGGATCTGCTAGAGGATGATCAATGAGCGATAACACAGATAATGAAGTCAATGTGCTTAAGCTCACTCTTCAAGGCACTGTTGTCGGCTACTTGGCTGGTTTCCATAATGGTCGAAACGTATTGAGCTTTGCTGATAGTTTCAAAGGGGATGCAGATCGACCAACGTTTAGCTTGATTACACATCCCAGTTTTCCAAGAGCTCAGAAGCTGATGGGTGAACCTTGGGTAAGGAATCAAAGGCTTCATCCAATATTATCTAATCTGCTACCTGAGGGCTCACTGAGAGAGTTGATTGCTCAAAGTCTCAAGGTGCACATCGATAGTGAGTTTCATATACTTTCATACTTAGGTAAAGACTTACCGGGTGCGCTAGTGGTCGAGCCTATGGAACCAGATGATGTCCCAGAGAGTATTCTTAACGTCCACGGCAGAGCAAAGGCCGTGAGATTTAACAAAATGATTAAGGGAAATAAATTTTCGTTAGCCGGTGTACAGATGAAGTTTTCCATGCAGGAAAAAGAAGGTCGTTACAACATATCAAAAGGGGATACCCTTGGCGACTGGATTGTCAAAACACCTTCAACAAAGCATAAAGAAGTGCCGGTGAATGAATATTCGGCTATGACATTAGCTTCTTTAGTAGGGGTAAATATTCCTGAAATCAAATTGGTTGAATTGAGCAAACTCGACAACTTGCCACAGATTAATTTACCAGATGAAAAATTAGCCTTTGCCATTAAACGTTTTGATCGCGATGGTAATGCGAGAATTCATATGGAAGATTTTGCGCAAGTATTGGTGAAAGATCCGCATGAAAAATATAAATCTGCTAACTACGAACAAATTGGCAAAATTCTTTATGAGTATTCTGGTGATGGCTTGGCTGATGCGCAACAATTTGCGAGAAGATTACTTGTCAATATTCTTCTGGCCAATGGTGATGCTCATATTAAGAATTGGAGTTTGCTCTATTCCGATCAAATCACGCCTAGGCTTTCTCCAGCCTACGATATTGTTACAACCAGTGTTTATATCGACGATGAAAGGCACTATGCTCTCAATTTGGGAAAAAATAAAGATTGGTATAAAGCATCTTTTGTTAATTTTGAGGATTGGGCTGCACGATCAAATATACCTTGGCGAGTAATTAAACCTCATCTTAATGACACCATTGAAAAAGCGAGAAGCTTATGGCCAGAAGCGATAAAAAACATTCCTATGAATGAAACGCATAAAAAGATACTTAAGAATCATTGGGAAAAGTTACAAAAAGACTTTCGAATTGAACAATAGTAGCCTATGCAACTGATTGTTTTATGTCGGGAAGGTTATTCAATATTGATGATTTTCCATATCGTGGATGTCGAATAGATCAACTTGTCTAGCTGCGATTTTTTTATAAGATATTAGTGCATCCCGCGGAATAACAGGTACTCTAACGCCCATTACATCTAGCAAGCATGAGCTAGAAAAATCTGTTACAAGTTTTATCCAATGACCCGTTATTGGATAAAACATTTTAATATTTTCGCCATCGGTAAGATCAATTTCTTGCCCTTTGTAGGATAAGGTCATTAAAAATATGTCCCAGCTATTATCTTTATAATGTGCAGGTCCATAGGTGACATAATCTTTAACACTGCCTGCGATTTTATTAAATCCAGATTGAGGGATATCAATGTCAATATCGACGAGATTTCTTTTAGCTCCGTAGGCTTTGGCTGCCAACCCACCTTGGATTTGATATGGAATATCGAGCTTATGGAGTAGATCTGTTATCCATACTAATGCAGCTTGTGAATGGCTGCCATCATGTGTCTCAGTCATAATTACAATTTCCATTTTTATCTGCAGGGAAGTAATATCCTGAACCAATGAAATAATTACCTGGCATAGGTAGTACGTAGCTTTCCTTGCATTCATGTTTGCCAGTGTGTGGATTTTTTTTCACACGTGCAGCGAGCCAACCACCGCCTGATTTTGCTTTCTCAATCTCTTCGCGAACTAAAAAAACGTGATAAGGATCCCTTAACATCAATTGATTAGTTCCCACTAAATGTGGATAGTTGATATTTGCTAAACATGTGCCACTATAATCAATAGCAAAAATATAGCTAGAATCTTTACTAAACTTACCCGATTTTTTATTGAATTCTGCCATTGCCTTCTCTTTTTCATGTGTTTCAATATAATCTTTTGCGTTGTTGACGAAAAAAAACACGCTCTCTCTTTTTTGAATAATCGCCATTGATTTTTCTTCAGCAAGCAGGTTAGAGGCAAAAAACAAAATCAAATAAAAAAAGTGCGGGTTAAGGCCTGCATTATTACATTTCAAGATATATCTGCCTTCTCGATTAGATTGGAAATGGACTTCTCATTGTTAAGCTATTACGGTAACATAGCTGCACCTTATTTTACCAAGAGAAAAACTTTTTCATGAACCCCGGCCCGGATACCAATACTAATGCAGCTAGCCAGCCTCAACAAGACGAAATTGATTATCTGCTCAAAAATCATGATGCTATTTTAAACAAAACAGAAGAAAACGCTGCTGTAAAAACAGCATTAAGCTTGTTAAAAGAAAACAGAGCTTCTCATTTTCAAATACTTGAAGAAATTTTAGACCAGCTGAATATATCTATTATTAAAGCCAGAATTGAAAAATCACCTAATGCTACGATTTTAAATTGTGGTGAATGCTTTCTTACACGTTTTCCCAGAGTGATGCTGGATTTGCCAGAACTTAAAGGGGTGAAAACACTTTTTCTTTATCATAATAATTTAACGCGTTTACCTGTTGAATTTGGTAAACTCAACGAGCTTGAAACACTGGATCTTTCCCATAACCAATTAACTGCTTTACCGGTTGAAATGGGCATACTACCGCTTAAACTGCTTTTTCTAGATTATAATAAATTTACTGTATTGCCTGTTATAAAAGAAGAAGTGCTTTTAGTAACCAACGAAAAAGATGCCCAAGGACAAATTAGAAGCTTCAGGTTAACAAGTAAAGCGGACTTGCTTGCCACTCAAAACCGAGCGCGGCCCCAAATTCCAGCTCAAGTCCAAGTCCAAGTCCAAGTCCAAGTCCAAGCCCAAGCCCAAGCCCAAGCCGTTCCCGCGGCGCCAGTGAAAGAAAAAAAAACCGAATGGAAAAAATTAATTAAAAGAGGTGAATTAATCGAAAGCGTTGAAATTGATGATGACGAGGTTACTATAGTTTTACATGAGGCATATGATAATCAAAAGAATTACTTAACTATCAATAAAGTATTAAGTAACATGTATAAAGATTCACCTTTATTTCAAACAAAATTTAAGAAGCCTTTCATGACTAACAAGGAGATTTGTTTAACACTTCAAGAAGGGCATGGTTATAATGGTCCAGATGATGTATTGGCTGCCTTAAGGGTATTTGCAGATCCTAAACATATTAAAAAGAAAAATTCAGTGAAGATAAATGAAAAAAAAGAAGAGCCTAAAGTTGTAGCTAAGAAAGCACAAGGAGAAATTCCAGCACCAACACCTCAAGCGAATGTTAATCATGACGATTTGTTTAGTGATGGCATCTTTGGTAATGACTTTAATGATCTTAATGTATCTCAGCTTTTAAATGATAGCCCAAGGGAACTAATGTTTGGTCAGCAGCGGATACCATCGTTTGATTCTCTGTTCGATTTTGAAGCCGACACAAAAACTGGCAAAGAATCGCCTGCTTCCAAAAATCATAAAACGAATAGATCCTTTTGAATTTAACAAAAGAGTTAATCGTTGTCATCTTCTTCTTGATGAGCATTATTTTCATCAGCATCATGTGGAGAACGAGCGATTAATGGAGCATAGGCAGACAGACCTGTTGTAGCGCTACCACCAAAAGTCCTATAGCCATTGCCCAAATAGAGGACACCGTGAACTATTGAACTTCCACCATAGACTGTTCCCCCAGTTGTGGTTGACCATAGAGGTGAACCATCCATAGTGTTATAAGCAAACAGATGGCCACTATTGTCTGCAGCACCGAAGAACACCACATCATTAGCGAGAGATGGAGGTGCATTGTAAGACATCACACCGACACGACTAATACCGAAGTTATTAAGCGCTAAAGTTGATGAATTGTATTGGTCAGGTACAGGATTATCCACATTACTAAACTTTGCGCAGTGGGGTGCATGTTCAGTTTATTCGGAGTATATGCAGGTTTATTTTTCAATCAAACTATCAATATACTTACTGCACATTAGTACTCCACAATATTTGTATCCTCCAAGACTTATATACTAAGACTAATGTATAATGTATTTAGTTAATACCTTATTGTAGTTCAAATAGGGGTAAATAAACGTGAAAGATGGTGCTGATGGCAAATCCAAAGATGTGGATACACCGGAAAGTATAATCGGTGCTTTAAATAAAGTGGTTAATAAACTTAACGATGAGGTAGAAGTAGAAGTAGAAGTAGAAGTAGAAGTAGAAGTAGAAGCTGGAGAAGACAAAAATAGGTTACGGGAAAACCGACCTGAAGCAGTAGAACCAAAGCAAACTGAAGTTTTTAAAGCAAAGCAAGATGTTGATCAGATACCTAAGAGATTTGGTGGAGAAGAACTCAGTAAAGCACAAAAAAGAGAAGAAATGGTTAGAGATGCTTATGTGTATAGATATAAAAAGGAGTGTGCTGAGAAAGAAATGACACCAGCGGATTTAATGAAAGCCAAAGAAGAAGAAGCAAAAAAACAGAAAGCAACTTTTGTTGATCCTCTAGATTTAGTTTCTGGTAAATCTAAATCTAAGAAGTCAAATCATCCTTGAACCCAACTTGATTTTGTATATTCTATTAACGAGATCATCCTCTTCGGAACTACCTGTGACGATGTTGGGGTTTTGTTTTAGTGCTGCTATAGCGGCATATTGAAATAAGGAAGGAATAGTATCAGTCGCAATAGCCTTTACAATGTTTAAATCTTTATACTGCTTTGCAATCTCCCAAACTTTATTCCTTAACTTTGATTGAATGGTAAAATCAGCTCCATATTCTTTGAGCAAGCTGAAAATATATAATTTAATATCTTCAGGGATATCTGCTGCGGCTAAATAGTGCGCAGCGGTTAAGCCTTTGCTATCTTGAGCATTGACATTGGCACCTGCCTTCAACAGCAATCGAATACAAGATAAATAATTTAAAACCTGTTCTCGCGGGAGTTTAACCTTTTGTTTCCCGCCCATTTCTTGTCCAAAAAAGCAAGCCATTTGTAAAGGTGTTTGGCCAAGACTATTGGCAAGATTGACATTAACTTCATCAATTTTAAGTAAAATCAGTTGCGCTAAAGATTGATGACAACCTTTTAATGCAGCCATATAAACAGGCGAGAAATTATCAGGTTCGCAGACGACATTAACATCAACGGTATGATTTGGATCAGTTAACAGGGTATTTAAAAATTCATGACGGTTATAACTTGCCAGAAAATGGACTGCTCTTCGTCCACGTTTGTTAGAGGCGTTCACATCCGTTGGCTCTTTTAACAAAGATTGAAATAATTCAGGGCTACAACAATGATCTTTTTTAACGACGCCTGCTATAAGGGGGGTAATGTCGTCATCGTCATGGCTGTGTAACGCTCGTACAGTAGGGTATTTGTCTAATAAACGTAAGGCTTCTTTTTCATCATCAGCTGCAAGTGCTTGCATTAGTTTTTCTAATTTTATTTCTAGCATTTTCAATTCCCCCGATTTCATCTTAAATGCACAAAATTTCAATTATTTTAACATAAATTGACTTATTAAGAGAGGGGAGGGATGATCTAAGGTGACAGGCGGTAGGTTAAAAATAGATAAAAGGTTCATAGAAAATGATATCCATATGAGCTTTATAGGCATAAATTAAGCACGCTGTATGTGCAGGGGCAGGCCTGCTAAGGACTATATTCAGAAATTTCATTACGGCAATCAGGATCTTTTAGGAGAAAAAGACAAAAATAATGTACTCACCAATGCATGGTTTTCGAGGTCATTATTAATTTCTCCTGAAGAAAAAATTGGATTTTTAGAGTAGTTAATTAAAAATCAATTGCCTATCAGTAAAAATGCGAATGAAATGACAAAAAATATTTTATATAAAGAAGAGTTACCAGGTGGCGACACATTTAAGATGATAAAAAGGAAGATACCATAGTAAGCTTTAGGGCTCGTGATGAGACAAAAAAAGAACTATGGAAAATAATCGAGGATTTGGAAAAGGAATCCTGATACGAACCCGTTTAGGCATCTTCAGTAATGGAGATGCTTAAACTCGATGAGTCTTTCCATTCTTTAATCATTTTATCTGTGTGCAGGGTCAGCCCTGCACCACTTTCAGTAACGCAGAACATTACCAGTTTTACCAGGGGCGGCTCGTGGTGTGGCCTGATTTTCTGTAGGCGTAAGCACTAAACCTTGGTTATAGGATGTTACTAGTGTTCTTGGTGCAATCTCTATCCTGAGTTGTTCATTCATATTCGCTTGGATTAGATCGGCATTTTTATCTTGTTTATTAGCAATTGCCTCGTCCAATGCGGCCTGCTTTAAATTTCCCCAATCCCAATTAATATTATTCAACAATGCTATGAGCGTTTCTGTAGAACCAAAAGCCGCCACATAAGCTAAAAGTGAAATGGACTTTCCTTTTATATTAACCGCTATTTGTGTAACTGGTAACTTTAATTTATCTAAAAGATAGACCATCATAGAGGGACTTTGTCTGGCGTTTTGAATAAGCATGATTTGTTGTGTTTGATTAAATGGTTTGAGATCAAACTCCAATACAACATCTAAGTAATCTCTACTAACGGCAACCAATATTGCGTTAAACTTATCTCGAGTAGATAATCGTCTAACACCTACTTTTAATATTAATGAGGCGATCTGGGCATTGCCGATTCTAGCTGCTAATAGCAATGCATTCTTAAAGTTGTCATGAGAAAGTTTGTAGTTGGATAATGCCCATGTCGCTATAGGCAATTGGTTCGTTACTGCGGCCTCAAATAGTATAATTTCTCCAAGCTTTTTACTGTTTGTGTCAGCAAGTAGTTTTACAACGTCTATCTGACCATTGCGCACAGCTTCCTTTAGTGCGAATATAAAGTCCCTCGGCGGTATGTCCAAATCTACTGTAAAACATTCAACAACATTAAGGTGGCCTTTCATTGCGGCAAATATCAAGGCATTTACTTTGCTGTTAATATGAGCTTGTTTTGTAGTTGATAGGAATATATTTGCTTCATTATAGAAACCCAATTTAATCATCATGTTATAAATAACTTCAATATCAGCATCAATCGTTTGTTTTAACATCGATACGATTTCAGCACTACCCCGTTTTGCAGCTTCAATAATTGCCTGATTTTTAACTTCATGTGGTATGTCTGATGATTTTTGAAGTAAAAGATAAGCTATCTCTGCTCTCCCTCTTCGTGCAGCGATATATAATGCTGCGCCTAAGGTAGAAATGCTAAAGGAACCCTTGCTAAGAAGGTAATCTAAGGCATGGAAATGATTTCCTCTAACAGTATTTATTAAAGCAGTATTTTTTGAAGATTCAGAAAATGCGGAAAAATTACCCAATTTTTCTAAAGCCGTAACATGACCTCCTGCTGCAGCTTTGCAAAAGGCTTCTTCTAATGAGAGTGGCAGACCTAAGTTTAATAAAGTAGCCATAATCTCAAGATGATTGAATGCCGCAGCCTCACCCAGAGCATTTCCCAGATCAGCCTTAGAAATTCCTTTACTTGAAATTAGACTATTAACAGTTTCCAGTCTGCCTAAACTAGCGCTAAGAACCAACAGTGGTTTTTGCGCGATTGCAAGAGTCGTTTCATCGATTTTTTCAGGTAATTTATGGTGGTTTAACATCATCAGACCATATGCTAAGGATTTAGGGGCTCCAGAAGTTTCAAGGAGTTTGCTAGGATCTCCATTTAGGGCGTTTAGAATAGCATTTAAAGGAAGACCCTTATATTTTTTTGCATAGTATTGGCATTCTTTGAAAAAAAAGCTGATAGGCTGGTAATCTCCCCAATTATGACAGTTCGTATTATTAATCAAATACGGAAAATATTTCTTAATAGCATTATTAGTTAACTTTGAGATAAATTGATGCCATCCTCGACTCAATTGGCTAAGCATTGTGAATTGTTTAGGATCTAATCCTAAATGAGAAAAGATTTCATGAAGGAGATCATGAGGTAATACTTTTAACAAGTCCTCAATTTCTTTAACTTGTTTATCGTCGATGGTTTGCGAGAAGGTTGTTGCTAGTGACATATTGATTTCTCCTGTAAGTTGCCAAACATAGTAACCTAGCAACAAATAAAAGTTTAATCATGTAAAACATGAGAACTAGCCGTTTTTGGTTAAATGGCTGGATTTTTCAGATGTTTGGAGCAGTCACGCTCTGGCCGGTAGTTAAAGAACTTAGGGGGCAGACCCCTAAGTTCAAGATCTAATATAGGATGAAGACGAAGACAGTAAATCTAAGTGTGTTTGAAGTTGTGTGAAGTGAATGAGATGGGTAGGTATGCAGGGTCATGAATTTTTTTAAATATTTTACGCGACTTCTTGCCGCTAAAATTACTTAGCTAGTTTTTGCGAATTTCAAGTTCTTGTCCGCCTACGCTAAAGCTTCGGCGGGATCACCAAATTATTTTCTTTGAAAATAATTTGGTGGAGGCGGCGGGAATTGAACCCGCGTCCGCGATTCCTACATCAAAGGGTCTACATGCTTATCGTTGATCTTTTATTTAACTCAGCATACCCGGATCAGAGCGGTTATGAAGAGCGAGCCCAGTTGTTTTTAACCATTCGTGCTAGGGCGGCGTGAACAGCGATCTTGTTTAGTCGACCTTCTATTCTATCGTCCAAGCACAATAGGTAGAAGGGGAAAAAGCAGCTTTTATGCGGCTACTTTGTATCCATAGTCTGCATCGTTTGCAACTATAATGTTACAGTTAAGTTTTACGAGATTAAACTGCGTACTCGGCATGCATCTTTGGGTTCGTGAACTGCGTCGAAGCCATGTCGCCCCCCAATTATTTATTCTAGACCCTTTGGGTAACTTAATCAATAAGACAACTTGGAAGTATCTGATAAAATGGGGAATTTTAAGGATAAGGTTAGCGTTTTACGAGCCTTTGTTTGTCGCGTTCCCAGTCTCGTTGTTTAATAGTTTCTCGTTTGTCGAAGAGCTTTTTACCTTGCGCAACCGCTATTTGAACTTTGGCCAATCCATTTTTCCAATACATTTTCAAAGGAATAATGGTGTAACCTTTACGCTCAACTGCACCAATTAATCTTTTAAGCTCTTTTTTGTTCAATAGCAGTTTTCGGGTGCGGCTATTTTCGGGGCTGATATGCGTTGAAGCCGTATTTAAGGGGATAATCACCGCATTTAACAGCCACGCTTCGCCACCTTTGATGATAACGTGGCTATCGGCAATACCACCTTTACCATCCCGCAGGCTTTTGACTTCCCAGCCTTGAAGCACAATACCAGCTTCTAAGGTTTCTTCGATGGAATACTCAAAGCGCGCTTTACGGTTTTGCGCAATGGTATCGGCGTTGTCGGTCTTGTTTTTCTTACTCATAGTTCAATCATTATACGTTTTCGCTGTGAAA
>CAYXVT010000034.1:0-1619 GCA_964468105.1 Uncultured Candidatus Berkiella sp.
GGTCAACAAATTACTGGTTGCAAAATATTATTCACTAGATCAATCTCTGTCACTACTCATTATAACTTTTGCTTAGCCCTGTTATTTTAAGAAAAATTATAATGTATCTACCCATTTAGAACTTCATTAAAAAAATATTTTACTGACCTATGTTGAAACATCATTATATTGCTATTTATTTTTCAAAAAACTTGTGTGAGAATATTTGTTAGACAGTGAAGTATTAATAAGAAATCTTTAATTGATGTGGGGGTAAAGTGTTATGAAACATGAGTTCCATTTATATCAGTACAATCAACTGCATATACAACAAAATTCGAAATTAAAGTTAAAATCAGGTGCTTTGAAAAAGACACTTGAAATGTTTGCTCTAGCGTCTTCTTTATTTTTATGTGGTGTAAATTTGTCTCATGCTTCTGATAAGTGTGACCCAGCAAAATCTGATTCGGTTGAAAAAATTACGGCGTGCATCACTTTAGATGGAATTAAAAAGGAGATGAAAGATTTTCAAAAAATATCAGATTCTAACCCTGATCCTGTTTTTGGAGGTAAAGGCTCTCGAGATCCTGGAACAGCAGGAGACAAAGCTAGCGTGGCTTATCTTAAGAAAAAATTAGAGGATGCCAAGTATAACGTGACGGTTCAAGAATACCAATTGCCGTATTCCGCTGAAAAACAAAAATCAATTATGACTCAGATTTCTCCAAATAATATTGATTATGTTTATGGAACTGATTTTTCAGCTGCCTTATTGTCAGGTTCAGGGGATGTCACCGGTGAAATACAACCTGTAGGTACCATTAATGTAGGAACACCGCCAGTTGCTAGCGGAAATGGTGGCTGTGACCCTGCGGATTTTGCTGGATTTGTTCCTGGAAGAATAGCCCTCTTGCAAAGAGGGGGATGTGCAAATCATGACAAGGTTGTTAACGCGCAAAATGCAGGAGCGATTGGTGTTATAACAATGAATACCGAAGAGCAATTATCTGGTAATACTTTGTTAGAACCAGATGCTACAGTACCGGTATTTTCATACATACCATATAGTTTGGGTATCAGTTTATATAACCAATATTTGAATGATCCAGCTCATCCGCCTAAATTAAGAATGTTTGCAGATATAGCGAGTGAAATAAGAACTACATACAATGTTATTGCGGATTCACGTTGGGGAGATCCAAATAATGTTGTCATGGTAGTGGCACACTACGATAGTATATTTGGAGCAGGTATGGTGGATAATGCTTCAGGTTCAGTCAGCATTTTAGAAACAGCGCTTGCGATGAAAGATACACCAACCAAAAATCATGTAAGATTTGGCTGGATGGGTGGTGAGGAAATAAACTTAGATGGAACTTATCATTATCTAGATAATTTAACACCAAGTGAATTAGATGCCATTGGCGCTGTAATAGATGCAGATGTAACGGCAACTAAGAACTATATCGTCGAAGTTGCTTCATTGGGAAATACCGTATTTAACAATGAAGATCCCTATACTCCTGAGCTCTTATCAGGGGCTAAGGTGATCGAGAATTTGTTTAATAGATATTTTAAATCAGTTGGTATTCCTACGGTAGATAGCTCAAGAGAAGACTCTTGTGGTACTGATGGTTGCG
>CAYXVT010000034.1:1635-2496 GCA_964468105.1 Uncultured Candidatus Berkiella sp.
TATTCCATGGGGGCAAACTTACACTGGACAGGGCACATTTGGTGGTGGTAAAACATTAGCTGATGTTAAATTATATGGGGGAACCGTAGGCGCATTTGAGACTTGTGCTGATACCCCATTTTTATTCTGCGACAATCTTTCTAATGTAAACTACCAAATAATGTTACCAGTAACAAAGTCATATGCTGCAGTAGCAATTCAGTTGGCTTTTTGGAAAGACTTACAGAATTTAGGAATTAAACATAAACATGACAAAAAGGATAAACATCGAAATTCTCATCGACATGATGATTAAATGATACACTAAGGAGTACATCGTACTCCTTAGTGATTTTTTGAATCAATGTCATTAGTTGATTAATAACAAAGAAGATTATCAAATATATAAAAGAATGAGGGATTTATTTTTTGAAAAATCCATGTTACCTCTAAAACCTCCATTCCCTCTTTACAAGGGAATCTAAAATGTTGCTTCGCAACCTAGTCTTTGCATAGTTTTTATATTTTGGTGATAGATTTTTAATCAGTCATTTACCTATGACAGTAATTTGACACCATAGTGAATTAACGACTATTAGTTAACTAAGCATTTAAAAAGATTGACACTCAGGATAGCTCTTTGGTGGTAGAGAGGGGCTAAACGAAAACAGGGATATCACCATGGATGATGATACTACCAGTACAAACCAGTCCGTAGAAATTAGCGGTAACAGTTTAATTATTAATCAATTAAAGAAGATAGTTAGTCAGGTTAGTTCCACCGAGGTAAGCGTACTGATTACTGGGGAATCTGGGACTGGTAAGGAAATCGTTGGCCGATTAATCCATTCATTATCAAATCGTAGAAACAAACCTTTTGTT
>CAYXVT010000034.1:2506-7883 GCA_964468105.1 Uncultured Candidatus Berkiella sp.
TTCCTGTTAATTGCGGGGCCATTCCTACAGATTTATTAGAAACCGAGCTCTTTGGACATGAAAAGGGCGCTTTTACAGGCGCTATCACCTCACGTATGGGGCGTTTTGAATTAGCTCAAGGTGGCACCATATTTTTAGACGAAATTGGTGATATGCCATTGGCAATGCAGGTTAAAATATTACGGGTTATACAAGAAAAGGTTATTGAACGTGTTGGTAGCAATAAATCAATCAAAGTCGATGTTAGAATCATCGCGGCTACTCACAGAAATCTTGAAGAAGAAATTCTAAAGGGAAATTTTCGTGAAGATCTGTTTTATCGGATAAATGTTTTTCCTATAGAAATGCCAAGTCTACGTGAAAGGCTCGAAGATCTCCCTTGTATTGTTAATGATCTTGTGAAAAGATTTAAATCTGAGACTGGTACTGAAATAACACTTTCCTCACGTGCTATAGACTCTTTAAAAAAGTGCAAATGGAACGGAAACATCAGAGAGTTATCAAATCTAATAGAACGTCTTATTGTCTTATATCCCAACCAAACTATTGATGTTGGTAATTTACCTCAAAAATATCAAAGTCAATCCCACAACGAAGTGTTATCCAACGATTTGAAAAACACACAAATGACCGAAACGGTTATCGTAAACGCTAGCGCCAATCATGAAGTTAATTTAAGAGAAATGCTCCACCATATTGAACTTAAATTCATAAAGGAAGCATTGGATAAAACCAATGGAATTGTGTCCCATGCTGCTGAAAAATTAGGCATGAGAAGAACCACGCTCATTGAAAAAATGAAAAAATTCAATATCGCGAAATAAAAACCATGACAGGTATTTGACATCTTTATAACTGACGTTGTAAATCATTGAAATTTATGAAAATAATATTGGTATGTCTTTTGCACAATGTATATAAATAGTTAAAAAAAGATAAACCATGCATTCACAAACCGTCATTAAAAGTAAAAGTTATGATTCTTCAGACACCTTTATTGGTGATTGGCTGGAAACTATACCAGCGGGAGTTATTGTTATCGATGTGGCTGGAATGATTGTGCATTATTCTACCCTGGCTACAGAAATGTTTAATTTATCAAAAAATGAAGCCTGGAGTGATGTTCTTAAACGTAACATTAAAGGGACTTCGGATAATGGCCATTATATTTTATGCCATTCAGGAAAATATATTGTAATGAAGACGCAAAGCTTGCCAAATAGAAGAGGGCAGCTTGTTTTGCTGATTGATGAATCTATTCATAAAGAAAACAGTGAATCTAAAATTAAAATTGAAAAATTAGATTCCATTGGAAAACTTTCCGCGACATTGGCGCATCAATTAAGAACCCCATTGTCAACAGCATATTTATATGTGACAAATTTATGCTTAGATAATGTCACTAAAGCGGATCTAAAAGTATACCAAGATAAAATAGCATATCAGTTAAATATTATAAAACAACAAATTGACGACGTTCTATTGGTATACAAAGGTGCTGAGTCACTTTTTGAAACTATTGATCTCGTTACAGAGATGAATTTTTTATGTGATAACCATAAAGATTTGAACCCTAATATGTTGATAAATGTGAATCAGCATAATACTAATGAAAATTTAACTATCGTTGGCAACCGTCAGGCCTTAAGAGGGGCTATAAACAATATTATTGAAAATGCCATTCATGCAAGTGGAAAATCAAAATCAATAGATATCAATTTATTACTGAAAAACAAATATGTTGTTGTTGAGGTGGTCGATTATGGTGAAGGTATTAAAGAAGAAAATATTTCTAAAATAACGCAAGGCTTTTTTACCACTAAAGAAGATGGTAATGGTTTAGGTTTGTCTATTGCTAAATCTATTATCGAAGCGCATCAAGGAAGTTTGGTCATTGAATCGGAATTGAATCGATATACCAAGATATCGATTATTTTGCCCAACTTAAGGGAGCTTCGCTGTGGACAATAGGATTCTTATTGTAGAAGATGATAGAGACTTACTAGAGGCTTTAAGTGTGACATTGAAAAATGCCGGATTTATTGTCGATATCGCCATGAACGCAGAATCTGCTCTTGAACAAGTTAAAGAAAAAAGATTTTCAATTATCCTGTCAGATGTCAATTTGGGAAAAATAAGCGGCATAGAATTACTGCATAATATTAAATCCAATTTTAATGACATTGCCGTGATATTAATGACTGCCTATGGAAAGGTATCTGATGCTGTGGGGGCCATACAAAATGGCGCTTTAGATTACATTACCAAGCCTTTTGATGCTAATGTCCTCATTGAAAAAATTAATAATGTGATCAAAAAATCAATTATCACTCCCGATAGTATTATTCATCAAGATTTGAAAACACAAAAAATTGTCGAACTCGCTACACAGGTGGCGCAGTCTGATGCTTCTGTGCTTATTAGCGGTGAAAGTGGTACGGGTAAAGAAATTTTTGCCAAATATATCCATGATACCTCAGCGCGAAAGAATAATGCTTTTGTGGCTATTAACTGTGCTGCGATACCAGAAAACATGCTTGAATCTATTTTGTTTGGGTTTGAGAAGGGTGCTTTTACAGGCGCCTATCAATCAACCATGGGCAAACTCGAGCAGGGCAATATGGGTACCATCTTGCTTGATGAAATTTCAGAAATGCCCTTATTTCTCCAAGCCAAATTACTTCGAGTTCTTCAAGAAAGAGAAGTAGAGCGGCTTGGGGCCAAAAAAGTTATAAAATTAGATATTAGAATTATTGCAACCACTAATCGTCATTTAGCCATGGAAGTAGAAAAGGGAAACTTTAGAAAAGATCTCTATTTCCGATTAAATGTGTTTCCTTTGCATATCTCCCCTTTAAGAACAAGAGTCAATGATATTATACCATTATCAATTCATTTTATTAATAAATACGCAAATGAAAATCAACGTTTTAGCTTAAGATCGGCTGCAAAAGAAAAATTATTATCTTATTCGTGGCCGGGAAACATTCGTGAATTACAAAATGTTATTCAACGCGCCATCATTCTATCAAAAAACAATGTTATCGAAGACATTAATTTAGTATTTGAAGATAAACCAGAAATGGATGCAACTTCAACTGATTCCAAAAAAGAAGTGCTTTCGGAACAATTGATTGATGCTGAAAATGATTTGATATTAAAAGTGCTAGAACGCTTTCAAGGTAATCGAAATGCCAGTGCTGATGAACTGGGGATCAGTCCAAGAACGTTGCGGTATAAATTATCAAGAATGAAGAAAATGGGAATTCAAATACCATAGTAGGTAGCTAAAAATGTGGAGAGCACTATGTCCGAGATAGATACTAATCAACTGCTAATGCAAATGAAAATACTAGCTTCAAAAGCCAGAGGGGCAGATATTCTACCACAAGAATCTAATACGGTTCATGGTGAATTTGGAAATTTATTCAAAAAGGCAATTGATCAGGTCAATCAATATCAAAATGAAGCAAGCGATCTCTCTTTGAGGTTCGATTCAGGTGATGAATCTGTCAATCTTACTCAGGTAATGATTGCTATGCAAAAATCGAATGTGTCATTGCAGGCTATGACACAAGTTAGAAATCGTCTGGTCAGTGCATATCAAGAAATTATGAATATGCCAATATAGTAGAGGCTTAATATGGCTGAGAAAATACTTGAAGGAAATGGAAATCCAGCTGATGGATTTTTTGATCTTCCATTGGCTAAACAGCTTACCTTACTTGTAGGTTTGGCTGCAAGTATTGCTTTGGGGATCTATATTGTCATGTGGTCTACATCACCCGATTTTGCCCCCTTGTTCAGCCAATTAAATGCCCGAGATTCTGGCGATGTTGTGGATGCTCTTCAAAGAACAGGTATACCCTATAAGCTAGATGAAAAATCAGGTTTAGTCTTAGTCGATGCAACGAAAATTCAAGAAGCCCGTCTTAAGTTGGCAGGACTAGGTGTGCCAAGTCATTCAGGAAACGGGTTTGAGATTTTGGATAAGGACAGTGTTTTTGGTGCTAGCCAATTACTTGAAAGGGCGCGTTATATCAGAGCAATGCAAGGTGAACTAGAAAAAACTATTTCATCGATTGAAAATATTAAATCTGCTCGTGTGCATCTTGCGATCCCAAAGCAATCAACGTTTTTAAAAGACAAAAAAGAACCAAGCGCTTCTGTTTTTATTGATATTTATGGTGGTTATAAACTAGAAGCAGATCAGGTCGCTGCGATAACTCACCTGGTGGCTTCAAGCATTCAAGGCTTATCGCCACAGAATGTCACTGTTATAGATCAAAATGGAAAGTTATTATCTACTACCGGTGGTGATAGTATTGCTGCAGCTGGTAAACAATTGGATTATACGCATAAATTAGAGAAAATATATTCACAACGAATTCATGATTTATTGTCACCGATTCTTGGCTACGATAGTGTGAAGGCAGAAGTGACAGCGGTTCTTGATTTTACTTCGTTTGAAGAAACAACTGAAAACTTTGATCCACAAAAAACTGCCATTAGAAGCGAACGTTTGTCAGACATACAAAAGTCATCGAATGAAGATGTGCAAAATGGTGGTGTCCCTGGCGCTCTTTCAAATCAACCACCAGCTTCTCCAACTGAACAAGCTAAAAAACCAAGTGGTCCACCTGTGGGGGGCAAAGATCAGAAAACGGTTGAAAATCCTGTAAGCATGAGCCTGAATAAACAGGCGACAAGAAATTATGAAATTGATCGTCAAATAAAACATCAAGTTAATGTGCCCGGGAAACTACTTAGATTGTCTGTTGCCGTCGTTGTTGATGATAAAGTAACTTATGATGACAAAGGAACCGCAACCAGAACACCTTTGACGGAACAAGAAATCACAAAAATTGATAGCTTAGTCAAAGATGCAATTGGTTATGATAAAGAACGAGGCGATAGAGTTACTATTATTAACTCATCATTTGCCCAAGCTGAACCTATTGCCCCATTGCCAAAATCTAGCTTTTTTGATAATCCAGTTGTTTCAACTGTGATTAAGCAAGTTCTTGCAGCGCTTATGATTTTAACCATTATATTAGTTGTTCTGCGACCAATCATTAAAAATCTAACAAGCATTTCCAGCTTTAAACAACGTTTTATAAAGCAGATAGCGCAACAAGATTCTAGTGTTGTTCTGGATAGCAAAGGAAGAAAATTAAACGAAGGTGAATATCAAGTAAGAATAAAAGAATTAATAAATGAAGATCCTAAAAAAGCAGCACAAGTCATTAAAGGGTGGGTGGGAATAGAAAATGAAAAAGGCACCTGAAGCTGAATTATTGGAACGGGCAGCAATTTTTCTCATGAGTTTGCATTCTGATGATGCGGCTAAACTTTTGAAGTACTTAGGCCCTAAAGA
>CAYXVT010000034.1:7893-9444 GCA_964468105.1 Uncultured Candidatus Berkiella sp.
GCAAAAGTTAGGGATGGCGATGGTCAATCTTGATAAAATTGATAATAAAACAGTTCATCAAATTTATAATGATTTTATATTGGAAACTGAAAACCAAACAAGTATTGGATTGAACAAAGATGAGCAAATACGTAAAGTAATGATTAGTGCTCTTGGGGAAGATAAAGCAAACTCAATAATCGATAAAATTTTAGTTGGTAGTAATGCCAAAGGTATTGAAACACTAAAATGGATGGATGCTAAAGCCATCGCAGAAATAATCCATATTGAACATCCGCAAATTCAAGCCATTATTCTAAGTTATCTAGAACCAGAACAAGCTGCAGAAGTCATGATGTGTTTAGATGAGAAAATACGCCTTGATTTGGTTATGCGCATTTCGATGCAGGAAACTATTCAACCTGCTGCACTGGAAGAATTAAATAAAATAATGGAAAAGCAGATGCTTACAAGCAAAGTGAGCCACCCAAAATTGGTGGGGGGCGTGAAGTGTGCTGCAAATATTTTAAATTTTCTTGATGCTAGTGTAGAAACAGACTTGATGGAGGCTTTAAAAGAGAAGGATGAAGCACTTGCTACACAAATTCAAGATTTAATGTTTATCTTTGAGAATTTGATGACAATAGATGATAGAGGTATTCAAACATTATTGCGTGAAGTTAAAACAGATACCTTGGTTGTTGCTTTAAAAGGTGCCGATAGTGATTTGCAAGAAAAAATATTCAAAAACATGTCAAAGAGAGCTTCGCAGTTATTAAAAGATGACCTTGAATCTAAGGGGCCAGTTCGCGTAAGTGAAGTGGAAGCGGCTCAAAAAGAAATTTTAGTTATCGCCAAAAGTTTAGCAGATGCTGGTAAAATCATGATGGGTTCCAAGAGTGAGGAGATGATTTAACATGACTCAATCAAGAAACCCAAAAGACGTTGAGTCACATAAAATGTGGCTTTTACCTGAATTTGGTTTAGTAAATCAAGCTCACAATATGACCCAAAAGAAATTGAAAGCTAAAAGTATCGTTAATACTCAGGCAAATTTGCAAAAATACGAAAAAGACAATGCCGATGGCTTCAAAAAAGGTTATGATGCGGGCTTGTTGCAGGCTACAAATGAAATGAATAAGCGTTTAGCAACATTATCTTCTTTAGCTAATGAATTATCAACCTATAAAAACAATTTAGATGATCAATTTAAAAATGAAGTATATCAATTTATTACTTTAATGTGTGAAAAGATCCTCCTTGAAAAATTTAATTATTCCACAGACGCTATAATGAATATCGTCAATCGAGGACTTGAAGTTATTGATAGTAATGCCGCGATGTTGAAAATATTTTGTAATGACAATTTGTTGCAAATTTTGAATCAACAAAAAGAGATTAGTGAAAACAAGAAAATTGTTTTGGAAAAAGATGATAAATTGTTAGATTTTGCGTTTAGAATAGAGTCGGACAAGCAATTTCTTAAATTTGATTTGCATGGTTCTGTTGCTCAACTTATCGATGAGTCAAAGGACGCTTTCATAGGATGCATTACTAAAAAATGAAAGATGC
>CAYXVT010000034.1:9454-20079 GCA_964468105.1 Uncultured Candidatus Berkiella sp.
ACTGTATCTGGCAAGGTGCATCGTGTCTCTGGATTTCTCATTGAAGCTACTGGTTTAAAAGCACAAATTGGCAGCTTATGTCAATTAGCATGCCCTGATGGCTCTCAGATTATCGCTGAGGTCATAGGTTTCCAATCTGATATCACCTATTTAATGACATCTGAAGATGTTGTTGGCCTCTCCCCAGGTTCTAGCATTGTTCAATTAAATGAATTTCCTAAAATTCCATTGGGTGATGGTTTACTGGGAAGAGTAATAAATTCTGAAGGTGTACCGCTTGATACCTTAGGTGCGCTCACTAACGTTGTACCGTCGATTTTACGCTTTGATCCTATCAATCCCTTGGCTAGAGCGCTAATTAATAGCCCAATGGACGTAGGGATAAAGGCTAAGAATAGTTTACTGACAATTGGACGGGGTCAAAGAGTAGGATTAGTTGCGGGTACTGGGGTAGGTAAGAGTATTCTCCTGGGTATGATAACTAAATATTCAGAGGCTGATGTTATCGTTATATCACTTGTAGGTGAACGCGGTAGAGAAGTAAAAGAGTTTATTGAAGAAAATGTTGGCGCGATTGCTTTAAAGAAATCAGTCATCGTTGCATCTCCAGCAGATAGTTCCCCGCTTTCTAGAATAAAAGCGGCGGAAACAGCAACGTTTATTGCAGAATATTTTAAAGGGAAAAATAAACGGGTGTTATTACTAATGGATTCAATCACCCGCTATGCCCATGCATTAAGAGAGTTAGGTCTTGCCCTAGGAGAACCACCAACGGCTAAGGGCTATCCGACGTCAGTGTTTGCTAAAATTCCCAAATTAATTGAACGTGCAGGCAATGGTTTAACCCCAACAAGTTCGATCACGGGTATATATACTGTTCTGACAGAAGGTGATGATATGAACGATCCGGTCGCCGATTGTGCCAGAGGCATTTTAGATGGTCATATCGTGCTATCAAGGCATTTAGCTGAAGAAGGACATTATCCCGCCATAGATTTAGAACAATCAATTAGTCGTGTGATGGACCGAGTTATTGACTCAGAGCATCTTCGGATTGCAAAATTATTTAAAAAGAGCTTCATTAAATATCGTCAAAATTTGGATTATATCACTTTAGGTGCTTATCAAAAGGGGGCTGATCCAGAAATGGATTTAATTCTTGAAAAGAAAGCAAGTATGTATGCTTTTTTACAACAAGATGCGAATTTAAAAGTTGATTTAGAAAGCTGCAAAAGACTTTTGAAAGAATTTGATTGTTTTGCAGCGTTGGTTCCGGTGATAAAAGGTAATGGATAAGATTGGCCATTTAGAAAAACTGAAGGTACTTGTTCAAAGGCACGAAAAAACGTTGATGGAACGAGCTGCTCAGTATAAGAAAAAATGCGATGAAGAAAATCGAAAATTGAATTTGCTTAAATCTTGTCTTGATGATTATAGATCCAATTTAAAAACAAATACCCAACCTATACAGTCGTTTAAATACCAGCAATATCAAGCGTTTTTCAATCAACTTGAAAAGGCTATTCATCAGCAAATTGAAGTGTTTGAAAGAGTTCAAAAAATTCATCATAAAATGTTGGCTGAGATTGAGCTGATCAAAAAGAAAGTTAAAAATATGGATAAATTGATTTCAAAAGAGAAAACAGCTCTTCAGTTTCTTCTGGATAAAAGAGAAAATCAGACAGCGACGGATTTGTTTAATCAAATGAAATATAGGAAGTGATTAATTCTCTCTTAAGAATTCAATTTCTTCAGCAGCAACGCTGCGTAGGATATTAGCCCCATGTTCCGGCTCTCGCCTTACGGCTCGAAGCCTACACATGGGGCTAATATCCTACGCAGCTTCGCTGCTGAAGAGACGTGAGAAAATAAGCTTCTTTTCTGTAAATGTTTACAATAACCCTTCATTCTAATAAACATACATTAAAGAACTCCCCCCATATACCGAATACTACATTGAAGTGTTATCAACTTTTTATGAACTGTTATTTTAATTAGAGTCAATACTCGAGAGCTATATGGCTATTAAATCAGCAATTACTAATGACGGACAAGAACTTGTTATTAGCGTTCAAGGTCGTTTTGATTTTAGCTCCCTGCAATTGTTTAGAAGTGCTTATGAGAACCAAAATAACCATCCTAAAGCCTATACGGTTGATTTGAAGGAATCGGACTACTTGGATAGCTCCGCGCTAGGCATGCTACTTGCCCTAAGAGATCATGCTGGTGGGGATAGTTCAAATATCAGAATTGTTAATTGTAATCCTGACGTTAAAAAGATTCTGGTGATTACAAAACTAGATGAATTATTTACAGTTGAATAATGACAGAACTCATAGATGAAAATCAGGTAAAAAATCTGAAGGATCTTTTCGAAGATGGCTTTGATGATTTTGTGCTGCTGTATTTTGATGATTTTGAAAAGGGGGAAAATGAACTTTTCAATTTAATACAAAATAATGATCTAGATAAAGCTAAAAAGATTGCACATGCACTCAAGGGAAATAGCTTAAATGTTGGAGCGACAGCGTTGGCTGACAAATGCTTCCAGCTCGAAGTAGATAGTCAAAAAGGGAACCTAAGTGATGCTTTTGAGCATTATCAAGAACTTGAAAAAATGTACCCATCTGTTAAACAAGCTTACCTTCATATTGTCTCATCGCTTTGAGTTGGCACACGAATTGATTGTTAATAGTTAGTTTTAATTAATAATACATGTGTGTTAAATGGATATTACAACGAGCCTATTTAGTCCCGCGAATGAAATAACAACTCAAGGTGTTGATTTATCGTCAAATAATAAGGCGGGGACCTTTCTGCAATCTAAAAATGACGAGATAGATCTTGAACAAAAATCTCATGATGACAACACCAACGTAACCAGGCTATTGCCGCAAGACGGCAACAATTTGCCTGAGCATAATGTTCAAGTTGCTTTTTTTGGTGAAATTTTAAAAGATAACCTCAATAAAATTCAGGGCGAAAATGCTTTGAAGAAATCAGATGATTTGGAAAAATCAGAATTACAAATCGTTGATGAAATTGATGAGCCCGTAATTACCATTAATGATTTTTTATATTCAGAAGTTAAACAAATATCTGATGTTAACATAGTCAGTAAATATACTATTCAAGATGATAATTCAAAGATTCTAGATGATTTAAAACCAATTATGGTTAAAGAACAGACGCTAGCAAACGTTCAAAATGAAATAAAAGAGAGTATTTCAGTAGCGATGTTAGAAGATAAAAGTCAAAAAGGTATTCAAAATGAAATTGAATATACCAATGATGCAGATTTTTCATCGAGGTTATCCTCGAGTGAGATAGTTAGCATGAGTGATACCCCTGAAAATACTGAGCAAAAATTTAGTGAAGATCAAGACAGTGAAGAGTATTCGTTTGAGTTGCTTCAGAAAAAAAATATAGAGAGCAATCATGAAAATGATTTGGATATAAAACAAGAGATTAATAAAGCTTTGATGTCAAACAACAACAATTTTTATGAAAAAAACACTGACAATGAAGAGCTGGCGAATGTAAACAATGCAGATAAAAGTGAAATCAATGCCATCAGTGAAGATAACCCCGTTACCTCGCAATTGGTTTCACCTAACAATGATGTTGTGAAAAAATACTCTATTACAGATTCACGTGTAAAATCTGATGGTGTAATAGCGAAGGAGACATTTGAGCAAGACCTGTCAGAGAAAATTCAATTAATGGTCAATGCTAAAGAAAATACAGCTACTGTTAATGTTGAACCTGCTGAATTAGGTCAAATTGAAATTAGAATTATTCAAGAAGCAGATAAAACCCATATTGTATTTCACGCACATCTTGAGCAAACTCAAGATCTCATTGAATCTAATTTATTCAAACTTCGTGCACAAATGGAGTTTCAAGGATTACATTTAGGTGATGTTTCTGTGTTTAATGGGAACTCAGATAATCAGCAACAGTATAAAATGAAAAATAGTTATCCTACAGCACATTTTTCGGATACAGGTGATGAACAAGATAAGGGGATTCAACGAGCATCTCTTAGTATGTTAGATTTGTATGTTTAAATTTCAGCAACAATGATTTTGTCACGCCCTGAGTGTTTTGCCTTGTATAAGGCTTCGTCAGCCAGACGAATTAATTCGTCAGCGATGGTGGTTTGCATTGGAGCCTCGCTTATGCCCATAGAAACACTAATAGACGGCAGAACCTTTTCTTCAAAATGCAACTGCTTACTTTTAATTTTATTCCGAAAACTGTTTAATCGTGCGAGAGCACCAACCATTTCAGTATCTAGTAGCACAATAACAATTTCCTCTCCGCCATAACGACAGATGATATCGCTTTCACGAAGGCTGGATTTGAGTTGTTCGGCAATAAATTTGAGTACTAAATCTCCAGCATCGTGACCGTTCTCGTCATTAAATTTTTTGAAATGGTCAATATCAAGCATTGCCAAACATAGCTTACCTGATGATCTGGTGACCCTTGTAATCTCACGTTGTAAAAATTCATCTAAATGCCGACGATTGAATAACCCAGTTAATGGATCATGAGTAGCTTGTTCTTTTAGAGCCTCATGAAGTTTAATATTGGCTAAAGATAATTTGATTACATCACCAAAGTTAGTCATGATCTGACGTTGATAGGTGTCTATAGTTGTATCGGTAGATGCATTGAAATTAATCATCCCAATAATTTCATTTTGCCCTTTTAGTGGTATGCAAATTGAATTTCCATGGGGAGGCGTTTTAAAATGAGCACAAATAGGACCATTTTTAGGGTTTGTAATAATATAGAGCTTGTCTCTACGCAAAGCCCAGCAGTCAATTTCTTCAAATTCATCACATAAATTTTGGTCACTATCCCAATTCCAGGATTCTACAGTCTGTAATTTACCTGTGCGACTATTATATATAGCTAAGCTGCCATTGATACCAATAAATATTTTTTGTGTTGTTTGCTTGATTATATCATAAGCTTCACTTGAATTTTTACACAGTTGAAGCATTTGATTCATTTCGTTAATGATGGCCATTTCATTTTCATGTTTCTTTAGAGAATTGTTTATCTTGGTCAGTTCATTATTATTGAGGGTTAAGTTGCTTAGTAAGTTTTTATTTTCGAAATAGAAGTATTGCCATTGAGAAAATTGACGATTATTACGATATGAGGAAACAATCATAAAAATAAGATATAAAACCATCCCAATACTGAGTAGAACATATTCATTACCTTTTTGCATGATAAGCCATACGCACAGTGGCCCGATACTGAATATTAAAAATAGTAAACTAGCAGTTAAATGCGCATTTAAAGTCTGAACACCACCAGCAGATACACCAGCAAGTAAGCTAATGATTAGCATTTGAGCTATTAGGTCTTTGGGTGGAATTAAAACAGAACCTGCAACCCCCCATAAGATTGCTGCAGTAGAAGTACCAACAATAAACAAGTAAAGATGAAATTTGATATGCTGAGGATAAAAACGAAACAAAGGTATAAAACTTAAGCGAATAATGCTAGCTAAAATCATAGCAGCAAACCAAATTTTCCCGCCGAAGGCCGACGTGGAATTCAATAAGGCAGTAAAAACGATGATTGAGCAAACAAATGAAGCAAAAATACTGGGTAAAAAATTATGATGGAGTATCTTTACTTGCTCTATGTCTATTTTAGACTGAATATCATTAGTAGGCAGGTCTGATTTACTATGGGATTCTTCTTGATTAGTAGATTGTTTCATCTTCGAAGACTCCTATAGTTTAGTTATTATTTTTCGATGATGAATGTGAGATGATTATTCTATCTCGGCCCTCACTTTTTGCTGCATATAAGGCATTATCTGATGCACGCATAATATTTTCTACAGTAGAGCCATGCAATGGGGCCTGGGCGAGACCTATTGATATTGTTATTTGAGGCAATGTTATATTTTTATAATTTATTTTTTTATTCTTAATTTCATTTCTAACTTGTTCAAGTCTAGGTAACACTTTGTCCACGTCAGTGTTAGTTAAAATTAAGACAAATTCCTCACCACCAAATCGACAAGCAATGTCACTTCCTCTAAAAGTATCACTCAAATATCTACCAATAAATTTTAACTCTTCATCGCCAGCTTCATGACCGTAGTTGTCGTTAAATATTTTGAAATGATCTATGTCAAGCATTGCGACGCAAAGGGATCTATTTTCGCGTATGGCTACTTTTAATTCACGTGACAAGCTTTCCGTTAGATATCGACGATTGTACAAATTTGTTAAGGGGTCGTGTATGGCCTCATCTTGCAACACTTGTTGCTTTTTAATTTTATCTAAATTGTATTTTATTATGTTAGAAAATGACGTTTTTTTCTCAAGCATATAGTCTGTTAAAGAATCTGCAGAGATGTTAAAATTTACCATGCCAATAAACTCATTATTAATGATTAATGGAATGCAAATGTAGGAGCCATTGGAAACAAAAGCATAATGATCACAAAGGGGTTCCTCATGCGCCTGGTTAACAATGTAGGTCTTTCCAGTGCGAAATGCCCAGCAATTGATGGATGGAAAAGTAGACTGTAATACTTCCTCTTTCCCCCAAAATAATACCAACTCCTGATATTTCGAATCTACTGAAATGGTTAAACCTCCATGTGCATTCGGAAACAATTCAATTGCTACCTCCTTGATTGCCGAATACATTTCTGTTGAATTTTGGCAAAGCTGAAGTGTTTCATTGAGTTTGTTAATTAGGTTCATGTCATGTTCATGATTTTTGAGTAGGACGTTTGATTCTTTAAGTTCAGCATTCGATTCAAATATGCCTTCAACTAAAATGATATTTTCATGTTTTATTGTTAGTGATTTTGATAGAAGCCAATATCCGCGCACAGTGATGATAGTCATATATGAAAGAAATAATAATATAGTTGAACCTAGTATTATATGCGGAATGGATTGCTGTGTGAAATACCAAATAGATAGTGGTGCAATCGTTATGGTGAGAAAACTTAAACTTGCAATTAGATTGGATTGTAAGGCATGTATACCACCTGCAGAAATGCCAATAATCATAATGACAAAAACAGTTTCAATATTATGGTCATCCTTTGGCATAAGGAAAGAACCAAGTACGCCCCAGCAACTACTTAACAAAATGGTTCCTAACAAGAACAAGTTTAAATACATTGCTCTTTGTTGAGGGAAATACTTATAAAATGCTTTTAAAAATGTACACAAAAAAACAACGGTCAAGACTGTTATATACCAAGCATTAAAGAAAGGGATTACATTTGTATGCTGAAATCCAATGAACAAAAAAGTTACTAAGACTACAACTGAAAGTAAGCTCATGTTTAAATGTTTGTCTAAGAGAGATAGTTTGTCGGCATAAACCATTTCTCTAATCTTTCTTAGATTTGATATATTTTTAGAATGATTTAGAGAATGTTCTCTTTTGCGAGTCATTCAAAATGCCAAAATAACTAGTTCTTTTAATAAGTTAAGCAGAGTGACTTAAAATATACAACTATAACATTGTAAATATCATCAGCAATTAATGTTTAGAAAGATTAATTGTGTTTTCAAGGAGAGTTTTCTTAGTAGATCTATTCAGCTTGTCCAACGATAATTCTATTTTTACCAGAACGTTTAGCTTCATATAGAGCTTCAGATGCTTTATGAATGATTTTTTCCATTGATATCCCATGTGTAGGAGATTCAACTAAGCCTATCGATAATGTTATGGGTGGTAAAGAAATGCTATTATGAAAAATATTTGCATATTCTAGCATTTCTCTTATTTTTTCTAATCGTGGAATAACATTGTTTATTTGGCTGTTAAGTAAAACCAACACAAACTCATCACCACTATATTTACAGGCAATATCACTACCCCTGAAAGTTGTTTTAAGGTATTTACTAATAAATGTTACAACTTCATCTCCTGCATCATGACCATGGTTATCGTTATATAATTTGAAATCATCTAATCCCAGAATGGCAACACATAAGGTATTTTTTTCGCGAACCATACGAGAGAGTTCTCGAGTAAGTGTTTCGTTTAGGTATTTGCGATTAAATAATCCTGTTTTAGAGTCTTGAATAGACTCGTCTTGCAATTTTCGATATTTCATATTTCTTTCTAAAGAGAGTTTGATGGCATTGCTGAAAGAACTCATTAACTGCATTAAATGGTTAGTTACTTTGATGTTTGATGGAATATTGAAATTTACCATGCCAATAAATTTATCGTTTACTATTAACGGTATGCAATAATAATTCCCTTCTGGTAAAGTGTTATAATGTTTGCAAATTAAAGAATTATGAACGTCTTTGATAAGATAAGGATCCCCGCTACGAAATGACCAGCAGTTTGTTGATGGGAACGAGTTAGATAATACTTGAATGTCGCCCCAATGTAATACTAAAACTTCGATTTCATTGTTATCACTAATTGTTAATCCGCCATTTATACTCCTAAATAACTTTTTTGCGGTGTTTAGTATAATAGAATAAGATTCAACAGGGTTCTCACAAAGCTGTATCATCTCATTCATTTTGTTTAGTAGCATTATTTCATCGTCATGATTTTTTAATGAATTAATCGTGTAGGTGAGTCTAGTATTTTTAGTGTTTAAATCATTAAGTAAATCATGGTTTTGATATTCAAGATATTTTGATTTAATAAATAAGCGATTGTTTCTTATTGAAGATACTATCATAAAAAATAGATATAGAATCATAGAGACACTGAGCATGTAGTATTGGGAGTAATGATGACTAACTAGCCACACGCAAAGCGGTAAAATGGATAAAACAAGAAATAAGATACTACCAGCTAAGTGAGCATTTAAGGTTTGAATTCCTCCGGCTGAAACACCAGCCAAAATTAGAATTATTATCATCTGAGTGGTGGGATCATTTTCTGGCATCAAGAATGAGCCAGCAACTCCCCAAAGTAAAGCAGCTGCAGAAGTGCCAAAAAGGAATAGATAAAGATGAACTTTCCTATATTTCGGCAGGTAGTAGAACAGTGGTATTAAACAAACACGAAGTATGGTGACTATTATAACAGTAAAAAACCAAATTTTAGCATTAATTTGATAAGCTGATGTTGAATGTAACAAACTGATAAATATAATTGCAGCGAGCATTAATGAAGCTAATATACTGGGGAAGAAATTTCTATGTAAGATGTTTATTTGTTCAGACAATAACTTTTCCTCAACATTTTCATTTTTGAGGATATTGTCTTGTTGTTCAGGGTTATTTTGTAGAGTCTCTTTATTATTCAAGATCTGTTTAAACTCCATTTGATTATCAATATTATAGTCTTAAGAACTTGCTGCTAATGTTTTTAACTCATTAAAAATACAGTTTATGTCAAATTAATGACAGGTCATTTCTGGTAACTTTCTGATTTCTAATAAAATAATTATGGTACAACTTTTGCACAACCAACCATGGGGAGGAATGTCCAATGGTTGAGAAAGCAGAAAAAGGTAGTGATGAGTCATTATCCACTAAGCCTAAATTTAATAAAGTGCTGATAGCACTGTTCGCATTTTTAGGCCTATTTTGTGTTGCCATGATTACCATCTTTGTCATGTTAATAAAGATGCAATCCAATGTACCACAAGATTCACCTGCACCAGAGGCTTCCAGCGCAACTGAACCAGAACGTGTTGTTGTAAAGCCGCAAACGGAAGAAAAGGCAGGCGAAGCCAAGGCTGAGAAAACAAGCGAAAAGCCAAAGAAAGCGATTGATGAAAAGAGCAAGCCTCAGTTCTATAAATTAAAGCCTGTTATGGTGGTTAATATTACTTCGGCTGATAAATCAAGATTTCTACAAATTGATGTTGAATTAATGACACGTAGTAGCGGTTCCCTCGAAAACATTGAAGCATTTGCACCGTTAATTAGAAATGATTTGATAACACTATTTAGCACACAAAGATATGAAGACATTATCACGCTAGATGGTAAGGAACTACTACGTAAAAAGGCGCTTGAAACTGTGCAAAAGATTATGAAACAAAATACAGGAGATCCTACTGTAGAACAGGTTCTTTTCACAAACTTTGTTTCGCAGTAGATAAAATATGAACCAAACGCTTAATCAGGATGAAATTGATTCACTTCTTAGCACACCTAAAGAAGATAATAATGTTCATTTGACATCTGATGGTATTGCCCCAAGACATTATGATTTAGCTAATAATGATAAAAACATTTATAGCCGAGTGGCAATGCTCGGTCTTATTAACGAAAAGTTCGCAAGAAATATTCGTGTTAGCCTTAATACTTTCTTAAAACGTAACGTTGAGGTATCGCTTCTTGGTTTGAAAATTTCAAAATACGAAGAATATATTAATTCATTATTTATTCCTACCAGTATTAACTTAGTGAAAATGTCTCCTTTAAAAGGGACAGCTCTTTTTGTCGCGGATTCGAAGTTGGTTTTTGCCATTGTTGAGAATTTCTTTGGTGGAGAAGGGAAGATTCACTATAAGGGTGAATCAAGAGACTTTACGCCAACTGAGAATCGAATTATCAAAATGATGATTGAGATGTTTTTTAAAGATCTAAAAGATGCTTGGAGTTCAGTTTTAGATATTCAGTTTGAATATAAAA